>CAMBXM010000037.1 GCA_945871815.1 Singulisphaera sp. GP187 | reverse complement strand
CTTCCGGGTGCGACGGTCGCAGCGGCGCCCGAGTTGACGATCGCCGTGCGCACGCCAGCCATGGGCCGCATTCAGCTACTGAAGGACGGGGCGGTGGTCGTCGAGCGCACGGGAACGACGCTGGAACTGCGCGCCCCCGATGCCGGGGTCTACCGCGTTGTCGTCTTCACCGAGCTCGGTGCGCCGTGGTTGTTCTCGAGCTCGATCCGGGTCACGACTCCGTGACGGCTCGCGCCCCGAGACCCCACGCTGTGCCCCTCATCTACGGCAGGCAGAGCGTTCAGGGTCAGGCGTCGCGCCGAGCCCAATAGCGCAGCACGTAGGCCGGCGGCATGTTGCGCAGGATCGGCCCAATGCGCTCGAAGCTCGCAAAGCGCTCATCCATCAGCGAGCGGAACCGGCGCGCCTTGGCCATGCCATACGCGTGCATGTACTGGAACGTGCGGAAGTCGCCAGCCGGATGCAGACACTCCACCACTCCATTCACGACGGCGTCCTGGACCTTCGCCGGCAGGCTGGCGAAGGGCAGCCCTGAGATGATGCGCATGGCCTTGGGCAAGCCGTGTTCGCGCAGGATCGCGGGCAAGTCACCGGCACTGCCCAGATGGAACGTCATCGTCGGGAAGCGCTTGACCAGCAAGGTGTGGAACTTCGTTTCCAACTCGATGCCGACGTACTTGGCGCGCGGCGGCAGCAGTTCGCGGATCACCGCGGTCATCGGACCGGTTCCCGGTCCGAACTCGACGACCAGTTCGTCGGACTGCAGTTCGAGCCGTCCGACCAACGCGCGCGCGAGGTAGCGCGTACTGGGAAGCACCGCGCCGATCGAGCCAGGTTGCCCAAGGAAGGTACCGAAGAAGCCGAGGCCTTCTCGGACGGGACGCCGCCGCTCGCTGGGTTGGGTCAAATCATTGCCTCAGAATCAGCACATCAGAAGCGATCGAGATCGACACGGACGATGCCGGATTGAACGCGCGCCGAGCATGACAGCCGGAAGACTGACTCGAGGCCCATTCGCTCGAGCGTGGAGCGCTCCACAGGTCCCGGCGGCTCCATCCCCTCTTGCGGTGCGACCGCAACCGCATCCGTTCCGCACATCCCTCGCCGACAGCCACACGGGATATCGATGCCGGCCGCCGTGCCCGCCGCCAGCAATGTCGTGCCTGGACTGACGAACACGATCTTGCCCGCTGGTTCGAACTGCACCTCGACGAGGGTCACGATCGCAGCATAGAGCGGCCGAGTCGCAGGACAACGGCGAGCATTCGGCACTTCGATGCCGGGACTGGACAGACGCGGGCTCCCCAACTAGGAGCCATGGCAGCGAGATGACGCGGCACAAAAAAGGCTTCACGCAAAGCGCGCCGGAGTCCGTAGAACCGCACCCTCCTCGCTGCGCCCGCTCCTCGCCCCAAGTACGCATGCGGCCAAACCTGACGTCCTCGGTCCTGTTCGCCTGGCTCCTGCCCCTCTGCACCACTGCGCTGCTGGCGCAGGAGCCCGATGCAACCAAGCCGCAGGAGCCGGCACCGCCTGCGGCGGAACAACCGGTAGCTCCGGCCGACGTCGTGCCCGCAGCGACGGAACCAGCCGCGATCCCCGCGGCCCGGCGCGGCGGTCGCCGACCGGTCCGCACGGTCGCGGTGTTGGCGAGTCACGTGCACCCGGTCGCGGCTTCCGACATCGAAGAAGGCGTCGTGTTGGTGCGCGGCGATCGCATCGTCGCCGTCGGCAAGCAGGGCGAAGTCGAGATCCCCGAGGGCGCCGAAACCGTGCGCTTCGATGGCGCCCACATCTACCCCGGCCTCGTCGACGCCAGCTCGGACGCGTTTCTTGACGACGCCGCGCGCAACGACAGCTCGGCCGACGCCGCGACACCGATCGCCGAAGCCCTCGGCCGGCGCCAAGATCGCGAAGACAGCATCGTCCAGAGCGGCATCACCACGGCCTATGTCAGCAACAGCCGCGGCACACCGTGGTCCGGCCTCGGCGCCATCGTGCGGCCGAAACAGAACGGGTTCTCGGTGATGCCGGGCAAAGAGCAAGCGGGTGTCGGCCTGCAGCTCGCGGCCCCGCCGACCGGCACCCACCCACTCGATCGCCAGCGTGCGATCGAAGGCGCCTTCGGTGCGTTCCAAGGGCTCGACGACTATCGCAAGAAGGCCGACGAGCAGCAGAAGGCGCTGGAGAAGTACACCAAGGACTTCGCCGACTACGTCGCCTGGCACGAGAAGAAGAACAAGAAGGACGAGCCCGCGCAGGCGGACGCCGCGAAGAACGAGACGCCGAAGGCCGCAGGCGGGGACGACGCGCCGAAGCCCGACGCCAAGGTTCCGGACGGGACCGAAGGCGGCGGCGAGGCGCCACGTGGTCCTGGGCAGCGCGGGAACCGCGGTGGCCGCCGCGGCGGCCGACCCGGCGGCGACGAGCCGGCACCTTCGCCCAAGCCCGACCAACCCAAGCCCGAGTCGCCACCGCCAGAGCAACCAAAGCCTGCGGAACCGAAGCCAGCAGAACCGAAACCAGAGCAGCCGAAGCCAGAGCAGCCGAAACCGGACGAGCCAAAGCCGCAGGAGCCAAAGCCCGACCAACCAAAGCCCGACGCGCCAAAGCCGCAGGAGCCAAAGCCGGCCGCGGGCCTCCCCACCGGCGCCAAGCCCGATAACGCTGGCGCCAAACCCGACGCCAAGGGCGACGAGAAGCCACCCGAGCGGCCCAAGTATCCGAAGGCCGACCCACGCGACCCAGTGAAGGACACCCTGCTCAAGGTGCTCGATGGCACGTTGCCCTTGCGCGTGCACCTCGTGCGCCCCGACGAAGTCCGCGCCTGCATCGCCGTGGCGCGCACGAAGAAGGTGCCCGGGTTGGTGTTCGAGAACATGATCGGTGCGGCAAGCGTCCGCAAGGAGCTCGCCGCGGCTTCGATCGCCTGCGTGCTGACCGGCACCTTCGCCACGGAACTGCCGGAACCGTTCGCGGCGTTCGCACCGGATGCTCTGCCCAAGGCGCTCCACGACGCCGGCGTCGTCTTTGCAATCGCCAGTGGCAGCGGCCGCCGCGCCAGCTCCCTGCCGCTGATGGCCGCGACTGCGGTCGGCAACGGCCTCGATGCCAGCGCTGCACTGCGCGCCATCACGCTTACGCCAGCCGAGATCCTCGGCGTGCAAAAGGACGTGGGCTCGCTGCAACAGGGCAAGCTCGCGGACTTGTTGATCTGCGACCGGCCCTTGTTGCAGAGCGACTGCCGCGTGCTCGCGGTGTGGTCGGCCGGCGCGGTGCAGTACGAATCGACGCAGCCGAACAAGGAGCCGCGATGAAGACGTCCCGAGATTCACTGGCGAATGGCCGCGCGCTGCTGCCGTTCGTATTCCTGGCCCTCGCGGCGACGGCCTCCCTGCAAGCGCAGCAACCACCAGAACTGCTGGTCCGCTGCGCCACGCTGGTCATCGCACCGGACACCGTGATCTCACCGGGTGAGATGTTGGTCCGCGACGGCAAGGTGGCGCAGCTCGGCAGCGAGATCCCGCCAGAAGCCCGCGCCCGCGCCACCATCGTCGCGTTCGATCGCGCCACGATCGTGCCGGGCTTCGTGCTTGCGCACAGCACGCTGGGCCAAGAACAAGACCTCGCCGAGCGCGCCGTAGCGCTGACGCCAGACCTACTGGCCGCCGACGCGTTTGACCCAGCCGGCGCCATGCTGCGGCAACTGCCCGAACACGGGTTCACGAGCTGCGCGCTCGCGCCCTCGTCGACCAACGTCGCCGGCGGCATCGCCGCGCTGGTCGAGCCCGGGGTCGGCGGCAAGGACTCGCAATCCATGGGCTCGCTGCGCCTGGAACAGATCTACGCCAAGTTCTCGCTGATCGCCGCGTCGCGCAATCCCGAGCGGCAGCCGACTTCGCTGATGGGCGCAGTCGACTTGTTGCGCAACGCGTTTGGCGAAGCGAAGAGTGGCACGCTGACTGGGCCCGAGGCCGTTGCGCTCGCCGCCGTTGCGCGCGGCGAACGCCGCGCCGTCGTGCATGCCGACACCCGCGCCGAGATCCTCGCGGCGCTGGCGCTCTGCAAAGAACTCGGCATCGAGCCGGTGATCGCCGGGGCCAACGAGGCCTCTGACTGCATCCAAGAGATCGTCGCCGCGCGCGCGGCAGTGATCCTGCCGCCGCTGCGCCCCGAACTGCGCGATGAGATGCTGACTCTCCCCGCTCGCTTCGAAGCCAGGGGCGTGGCGTTCTGCTTTGCTGGTTCGCCTCGCTTGACGCGCAGCAGCGCGGCGCTCGCGGTGCAACACGGTTGCAGCAAGAAGACGGCGCTGGCTGCGCTCGCCCGCACACCGGCGGAACTGTGCGGCGTGGCGGCGACGCACGGCTCGCTGCGCCGCGGCTGCGATGCCGACTTCGTCGTCTTCGACGGCGATCCCCTCGACCTTGGTTCCCGTTTGCTCGCCGTCTACGGCGACGGCCAGTTGCTGTTCGGCGCCGCCGGCGCTTGCGCGACCAAGCCCAACGAACCGGCGCCGAAGAGCAAGGAGACGCTGTGATGCTGCGCGTTGCGACCACCGTTGCCCTGTTCGCCGCGTCGGCGTTCGCGCAAGACCTGCCCGTCGTCTACCGCGGCGCGACCGTGTGGCCCGGGGACCGCGCGCCCATCACCGACGCAGTCCTGGTGATCCAGAACGGCCGCGTGCAGACCGTTGGCGGCGCCAGCACGACGATCCCGGACGGCGCCCGCATCGTCGAGTGCAACGGCCTCGTGATCACGCCGGGCCTGATCGACGCCGCCTGGGATGGCAGCGTGGCCGAAGCCGACGGCAACGAGCAGAGCACGGAGATCACGCCAGCGCTGCGCGTGCTCGACAGCCTCGACCCGCAGAATCCTGCCCTCGCACGCGCCCGCAACTCTGGAGTGACTGCCGTGCACTTGATGCCGGGCACCCGCAGCGTGATGGGCGGCCTGTCGGTCGTGCTGCAGACCTGGGCCAGCGACCCAGCGGCGATGGTCCTGCGCGACGAGGCCTCGTTGCGCCTGGTCCTCGGCGCCGAGCCGTCGATGGGCAATCGCGCGATCCGCGGCGGCAACGTCGACTCCATCTACTACCGGCGCCCGACTTCGCGCATGGGCGTCATCTGGTCGGCGCGGCGCGCGTTCTTCGACGCCAAGGAGCAGATCGCCGAGACCCAGGGCGGCACCAAGACGACGCGCACGACGCAAGAACAGCGCGACCTGTCGGTGCTCACCCGCGTCTTGCAGGGATCGCTGCCGCTGGTGACCACGGCGCGCAGCGAGCAGGACCTGCGCACGGCGCTGCGACTCGCCGATGAGTTCGGCTACACGCCGGTGATCGACGAGGCCCAGGACGCGTACCTCGTCCTCGACGAACTGCAGAAAGCGCGCGTGTGGGTCATGGTCGGCGCCCCGAGTGCCAGCGCGGTCGGCGGCTCGGCTGGCCAGGACGGCGCCGAACCGCGCTTTGCGACCCTGAAGCACCTGCAGGACCGAGGCATCCCGTTCGTCATCACCACCGGCAGCAACACCAACGCCACCGAACTCGTGCGCGAAGCAATGTTCGCCCACCGCTTCGGCCTCGGACGCCAACAAGCGCTCGCGGCAGTCACCTCGCAACCGGCCAAGCTACTCGGCCTCGCTGAGCGCAAGGGCCGCCTCGAGGCCGGCATGGACGCAGACTTCGTCGTCTGGTCCACCGACCCATTCGATCCGGCCTCGACTCCTACGACCGTCGTCATCAACGGCAACGACACGACCTCCAAGCAATGAACTCCACTCGCCGAACGGTCGCAACGACCGCGCTGTCCGCGTTCCTGTTCGCCGCGCTGGCCGCGGCTCCTGCGCGCGCGCAGGACCTGATCGCGGTCAAGGGCGGGCGAGTGCACACGATGCACGGGCCCGTGCTCGAGAACGCCACCGTGCTGATCGAGAATGGGCGCATCACCAAGATCGGACCCGTGGCCGACATCGAAGTGCCGTGGGAAGCGAAGGTCCTCGACGCGACCGGCAAAGTCGTGCTGCCAACTTGGGTCCTCGCGCACAGCCAAGGCGGTGCCCGCGGCGCCAACGAGCGCATGGAAAACGTCGCGTTCGTCAAGATCTCCGACGCACTCGATCCGGCGAGCCCCTTCTTCGAGGACTGCTTGCGTTCGGGCATTGGCACCGTGCATTCCATCCCCGGCAACATGACGCTGCTCGGCGGCTCGGGCATCGTCGTTCGCCCGTTCGGCCGAACGGTCGAGGATATGGCCGTCAGCACCCAGAGTGGGCTCAAGCTGTCGTTGCAACCGCAGGGCGGTGGTCGCTTGCTGCAGATTCGCAAACTGCGCCGAGCCCTCGAAGACGCGCGCGAGTACCTCGCCGACTTCGACCGCCGCAAGGCCGAGTTCGAACAGGAGCAGAAGTCGGGTGCGATCGACAAGGACAAGAAGTGGACCGAAGAGTGGGATCGCACCAAGAAGCCGGTGCTCGATCTGCTGCAGAAGAAGACCCGCGGTTGGCTCTATGTGCCCGGCTCGGCCGAAGTGCCGGAGGCCATGCGCCTGCAGACAGAACTCGATCTGGTCCTAGTGCTGGGGCCGCAAGTGCACCGCGCCGTAGACCTCCTGAAGGCCGCCAAACACCCCGTTGTGCTCGACGAGACGCTGGAGTTCTTCGAGACCGACCCCGAGACGCGCAAGGAGACCAAGATCCGCGTCGCCAAGCTGTTGGCCGATGCCGGCATCCCGTTCGCATTGAGCCTCGGGCAGAGCGGCCCGACTTCGTATCCCTGGTGGCAGCTCGCTGCCTGCGTGCGCCAAGGCATCGACGCCAGCACAGCCTACGCTGCGCTCACCACCGTGCCGGCCGAGTTGCTCGGCCTGCAGGACCAGCTCGCGACGCTCGAAGTCGGCAAGCTCGGCAACCTGCAGATCGTGACCGGTGACCCGATGCAGGCGACCACTTGGGTCGAGACCGTCGTCCTCGAAGGCCAACTGGTCTACGAGCGCAGCAAGGACCAACGGCTGAAGTATCTGCTCGACACATCGAGCACCGGCGCGGCTGCCTCGGGGAGCAAGTGAACATGTCGCGCACGTGGCTTCGCTTCACCGCGGCGCTCGCACTCTGCTCGCCAACCAGCGTCGCCCAGGATGCCGCGACGCCGGCGCCGCCGAGCGGTGACTTCGCGGTGCGCTGCGGCACCTTGCTCCGCGGCGATGGCAGTCCGCCGGTCGCCGATGCGTGGCTGGTCGTGCGCAATGGCAAGATCGCGGCGATCGAGACCGCGGCACCGACCGACCTGCCGATCGTCGACGCCAGCGGGCGGGTTGTGATGCCCGGCTTGGTGGCGGTCGACAGCGATCTCGGCGCCGAACGCGACGACGAGTATGCCGTCACGCCCGACGTGCTCGCGATCGACGGCTTCGACTTCGAATACCCACTGCGCTCGGCACTCGAGGGTGGCGTCACTACCGTCTATCTCTCGCCGGGTCGTCAACGCCTGTGCTCCGGCCAAGGCGCGGTGGTCAAGACGGCGGGCCGCGATCTCGTGCAGCGCGTGCTGAGCGAGAACGCGTCCCTGCGCCTCAACTTCGACGACGGCGGCACCAACGCGCCTCGCGTCTTCGAGCCGACGGTCCACCCGACTGACGAAGACCCGCTGCTGCCCGCGCGCATCCAAACGCCCACTGCGCGTATCGCGGTGCTCGCCGAGTTGCGCGCGCTGCTGCGCGAAGCGAAGACCGCCACCGGACTTCAGGGGCAAGGGGCGGCTCAGAACCAGTACGACAGCACGGCGCTGGCGCAGGCCGCCGCCGGCAGGCTGCCGGTGCGCGCCGCGGCGTGGCGCGCAGCCGACATCCGCCGGGCCCTGACCTTGCAGCGCGAGTTCGGCATGCCGATGGTGCTCGAGAACCCGATGGAGATCGCGCCGCTCGCCGATCTCTGCAAGCAGCAGGGTCTCGCCGCCGTCTTTCGCCTGCCCGTTCAGCTTGGCCGCAGCAATCCCGGCGGCGAAGACCGCGCGCAGAAGTTGCCCGAAGCGCACTTCGATGCGCCCGCGCGCGCCGCCGCAGCCGGACTGGCCGTCGGCCTAGCACCGGCGCCCGGCACGCCGCTGCGCGACTACTTACTCGCCGTCGGCCTCGCGGTCCGCAACGGCCTGCCCGCTACCGCCGCACTGCGCGCAGTTGGCGCCGATGCCAGCGCGATCCTCGGCGTGCAAGACCGCGTCGGCACGCTGGCGCCCGGTAAGGACGCCGACTTCGTCGTGCTGAGTGGCGATCCGCTGGCCATCGGCACGATGGTCGAGAGCACCTGGATCGACGGCCACCGCGCCTTCCAGCGGCCGACGGAGGACCAACTGCTGGCGATCCGCTGCGGCAAGATCCTCGACGGCACCGGCAAGGTGTTTCGCGATGGCGTGCTGCTGGTGCAGAACGGCCGCGTCAAAGCCGTCGGCGAACAACTGTCGATCCCCTACGGCGCCCGCATTGTCGATCTGCCCACCGCCGTGATGACGCCTGGCTTTGTCGATGCCTACAGCCACCTCGGTCTCGCCGGCGAAGGCAGCGGCGTGCCCGTCGGTGCAAGCGGCCAGCCGCTCGACACGGTGATCGCGTTCGACGACCCGATGTTCGAAGCGGCGCTCGAACAAGGGGTGACCACGGTACTCGCTTCGGGCAAGGACGGTGGGCTCATGAGTGGGCGCGTGACGGCGGTGAAGACCGGCGCTCGCGACCACGACGCCATGCTCGTGCGCGCAATCTGTGCGCAGCGCATGGTCTTCGATGCGATCGGCCCCGACAGCGAGAAACCGCTGAAGGAAGCCATCGACCGGGCGCGCGCATACGCCAAGACCTGGACCGATTGGGAGCTGGCGATGGCCGATTACAAGTCGGGCAAGAAGCCAGCGGCGCCGCCGCCGCCGACGCCCGAGCCGAAGGCGGAGGCCAAACCGGACCCCGTCACCGGCACCTGGGAGGCGATGCTGGATCTTCAGGGCCGGTTCCAGATCAAGGTGCTGCTCGACCTCGAACTGCAAGGCGAGAAGGTCACCGGCAAGATCCGCATGTCGATCGGCGAACGCGAACTGCCGGAGCAGAGCATCGAGACCGGCTCCTACGACGGAGCGAAGCTCAAGCTCGAGTTCCGCGGCATGGGCGGCTCGGCCTCGATCGAAGGCACCATCAAGGACGATGCGTTCGACGGCACCCTGTCGCTCGGCCCCATGGGCGACCAGCCACTCACAGCCAAGCGCGTGTCGAAGACCACTGGCGGCAGCACCAGCAAGCCGTCGTCCGCGCTCGCCGACGACGAGCCCAGCGATGCACCGAAGAAGCCGGACGTCGACCAGAACCAAGAACCCATGCGCGCCGTCGTCGGCGGTCACGCCGCGCTCGTCGTGCGCGTGCAGCGCCTCGCCGCGCTCCGCGCCGTCGTCGCGCTGTTGACGGCCGAGAAGCTCCCGTTCGTGCTGCACGGCGCCGACGCCCTGCTCGACGACAGCAGCATGTTGGGTCAGAGCCGCCCACCCGTCCTGCTCGAACCCGAAGTGGTTCGCGAGGACGGTGCCAAGCTCGTGAATGCCGCCGCCCGATTCTGCGACCTCGACCTGCCGGTCGTGTTCGGCACTGGCGACTGCGCCGGCGCGCGGTTCTTGCCACTGCACGCGGCCTACGCCGTGCGCTACGGCATGGCACCAGACCAAGCGCTCGCTGCGATCACCAGCAATGCCGCGCGCGCCTTCCAACTCGACGACCGCATCGGCTCGCTGCAGCGCGGTCGCGACGCGGACTTCGTCGTGTTCTCGGGAGACCCGTTCGAACCCGGCAGCCGCGTGCTGCTGGTCGCCTGCAACGGCGCGATCGCCGTCGACAACCGCGAGGTACAAAAGTGACTCGTCCGACCTACCGATCCGCCGTCGTCCTCACGTTCGCAATCGCGGCCTTGACCATCAGCTCGCTGCGGGCACAGACGCCTTCGACCGAACGCCGCGACCCGATTCCCAAGGGCTCGATCCCAAAGGACACCGGCAACTCGCTCGATGTCTGGCATCCCAACCGCCCCGCGACCGAGGCCGAGCATCAGGTGGCGAAATGGGGCCCACGGGGCCTACCGAGCCCGGGCTACGTGTTTTTCGCCGAGAAGGTGCTGCCCATCACCGCGCCGCCGATCGAGAACGGCGTCGTGGTCACCAGGAACGGAGTGATCGAAGCGATCGGGCGCGCCAAAGACATCGCCGTGCCCGACGGCTACGAAGTCGTCGACTGCGGCGATGCGTGGCTCGTGCCTGGGTTCATCGAACCGCACTGCCACATCGCCAGCGCCAGCTTTGATCTCAACGACACTGTCCATCCGACCAACCCCGAGTTCCGGACCCTCGACCTGATCACGCTGGAACACGACCAGATGCAGATGGCCCGCGCGGGCGGCGTCTCGACCGCGCTCTACATCCCGGGCTCGGGTTCGAACATGGGCGGCTTCGGCACCCTGACGAAGACTTGGGGCAGGAGCCCGGACGAGGCGCTGGTGCGCTTTCCCGGCAGCTTGAAGATCGCCCAGGCAGGAAACCCCGAGCGCGCTTCGGGCGACCTCGGCGCCGGCATGATGGGCATGAGCGACGGCATCCGTTCGACGCTGCTCGACGGCAAGCGCTACCACGATGCCTACCTGGCGTTCCAGCAGGGCAAGGGCGAGAAGCCGAAGTTCGACCCGACACTCGAACTGCTGCGCGGCCTCTACCTGCACGAGTTCCCTCTGTCGGTGCACACGCAGATCTACCAGGTCGTGTTGCAGACGCTGCAGGAACTGCGCCTCGAGCTCGGTCTTTGGACCGTCGTGGTGCACGGCGAATTCGACGCCTTTCGCATGCGCCAGGAGATGCGTGAAGCGGGTCTGCCGATCGCCGCTGGCCCGCGCGTCTACCATTTCGACACGCGCTACAACGAGATCAGCGGCCTGATGGCCGACTGGTATTGGGACGGCGAAGACGGCTGGCGCGACCAAGTGAAAGGCGTCGGCCGCGACGGCATCGGCGTCAACACCGATTCGCCGGTCGTGCCGCAAGAACAGCTCACGCTGCAGGCCGCCATGGGGGTTCGACTAGGACTGCCGCACGAAGTCGGCCTGCGCGCCCTCACGATCAACAACGCGCGCTTTCTCGGCATCGATCATCGCGTTGGTTCCCTCGATGTCGGCAAGGACGCCGACCTCGGCGTGTGGAGCGGCGATCCGCTCGACCCGCGCAGTCACGTCAAGCTGTTCGTCGTGAACGGCACGATCTGCTATCGCCGCAACCCCGCTCGCCCCGCTTGGTGATCCTGATGCTCCGAACGAACCCTCGACGGAACCGTTGCTTCGCGTTGCGCGCGGCTGTGCTGGCGCTCGGCCTATGCGCCGCGGGACTTCGCGCGCAGGACGTGCGACCGATCGCGTTCACCAACGCGCGCATCCTGACGATCAGCGGCGCCCCCATCGAGCGCGGCACGCTCGTCGTACGCAACGGCAAGATCGTCGCCGTCGGCGCCGACGTTGCCGCGCCCGCCGGCGCGCGCATCGTTGACTGCGAGGGCGGCACGCTGATGCCAGGCCTCGTCAGCGCGCACTCCCGCGCCGGTTTGGTCTCGCCGCCGCCGACGTTTTCGGTCGAGGCCGGTCCGCGTCGAGGTGGTCGCCGAGGTCAAGGCACGCCACCGCCGGACAGCGGCGCCCGCGGCGTGCAAAACAGCGCCGCAACCAAGGTCGCCGAGCGACTCGACCCCAAGCAAGAGGTGTTCGGCGAACTGCTGCGCGCCGGCATCACCACGCTGGCGCTGACACCACCAGGCGATGGGTTCCCCGGGTTTGGCGCGGTGCTCAAGCCCGATGGCACCACGCTCGAGGCGCTGGTCGTCGACGACGACGCGTTCGTGTTCCTCGGCATGCAACGGGACGCGCGCGTCAAGAAGGCCCTGAAGGACGGGTTCGAAGCGGCCAACAAGGCGGTGGCAGCGCGCAAGGCACCGAAGGAAGCGCCGAAGCCGGAAGCCAAAGCCGCCGACGGCAGCAAACCAGGTGGCGAGGCGAAACCCGCCGAAGCGCCGAAGCCCAGCGATCCGCAGCCGCCACCGGAGCCACCGAAGCCGGAGCCGCCAAAGCCCGACCAGCCCAAGCCAGAGCAACCAAAGCCAGAGCAACCCAAGCCGCAAGAGCCGCCGAAGGCCGACGACAAGAAGCCCGAGGGCGCACCGACAGCGGACAAGGCGCAGGGGCCAAAGCCAGAAGACAAGAAGGACCCCAACATCGAGGTGCTCGCGGACCTGATCGAAGGCAAGCACAAGGCGATCGTGCAGCTCAACTCGGCGGCGGACCTGCTGCACTGGCTCCATGCTGGTGGCAAGGACCTCACGTTCTCGCGCACGATCTGCACGGAGTCGTTCGACACGCAGGCTGGCGCATTCGACCTCGTGATCGACGAACTGAAGGCGATGAAGGCAGCCGTGCTCGTCCCACCCGACCTCAGCGTCCGCCCACGCAGTCGCTACGTGGTGAACCCGGTGCGGTCGCTCCACGACGCCGGCATCGAAGTCGGCTTCGTCCTCGGCGACAGCCCGGCGCGCGTGCGCACGTTGTTCTTCCGCCTGATGGAACAAGTGCGCGCCGGACTGCCGCGCGACGTCGCGCTGCGCGGTGTGACCCTGGTGCCGAGCAAGGCACTCGGACTCGAGAGCCAATGCGGCACGCTCGAGGCCGGCAAGAAGGCCAACCTACTGCTGTTCTCGAGCGATCCGCTCGACCCCACTAGCGAACTCCGATCGGTGTGGCTCGAAGGCCGCAAGATCGAATCCGACACCCAGGCCCGCTGAGGACTACGACCATGCGACTCCCGATCCTCGCCAGTCTCGTTGCCCTGCTGCTGTTGAGCCCAGACCTCACGGCGCAGCGCCGCGGCCGGTTCAATCGCGGCGGCCAGGGCGAAGGCGGTGGCTCGCCCGCCGCGGAGCAACCGGCGGCCCCACAGGCCACCGACGGCAAGCCCAAGAAGCACACCGCGATCACCGGCGGCGATGTCTACCTCGGCACCGGACAACGCATTACTGGCGCCACCGTGCTCATCGGCGACGACAAGATCCTGGCGGTCGGGCACAAGATCGAGCTGCCAGAAGGCACGACCGTGATCGACGCCAAGGGCAAGACGGTCTGCCCCGGCTTCGTTTGTGTCTACGGCGCCGGCATGGGCCAAGGACGGGGCACGCCTTGGATCGACAGCTGCAACCCGTTCGATCCGGAGATCAAGCAGGGCCTGGCTGCGGGCGTGACGTCGTTCCTCGCCGGCGCCCCCCGCGGCGGCAATTCCCCCGCCGGCGATGCCGCCGTGGTCAAACTCGCCTGGGGCAAGGTCGAGGACATGGTGCTGCAAGAAGGCACCGTCCTCGGCATGAACGCGCAGCTTCCGGCCGGCGAGCGTGAGAAGTTCCGCGACTTGGTCAAGCAAGCCAAGGAGCACCGACGGGCGCAGGAGGACTTCTTGGCCAAGAAGTCTGAGGACCCGACTGCCAAGCCGCCAAAGGCGCCGGCCGGCACCGAGAAGATCCTCGACATCCTGAGCGGCAAGTCCAAGCTGTGGCTCCAGCTCGGTGGCGGCGGCTTCAACCCGTTCGGCGGCGGTCGCACCGGGGCTGGATCCGACCTGGATGCCATCCGCAGTGCGATGCAGATCGCGGCGGAACTCGGCACCGGCGTGGTCCTGGTCAAGCCGCTGTCGGCGTGGCTCTGCGCCGACGAAATCGCCGCGACCGACTCGATGGTGATCTTGTCGCCGCGAGATCGCGTACCCGCGGATCCGGCCGACCCCGACCGCACCGGCTCCAACCTCGCCTCCGCCGCGCTGTGCAATCAGGCGGGTATCCCACTCGCCGTAACCTGCCCGGTCGGCATGTTCGGTGGCGCGGGTGTCGGCACCAACGGGCTTCTGGGAATGGACTTGAATACGCCCACGGTCGACGCGGCCTTCGCCGTCCGCGGCGGCATGACGTCGAGCCAGGCGCTCCGGACTCTGACTCTGGACGCGGCCAAGATCCTGGGGGTCGACCACCGAATTGGGTCCCTCGAAGCAGGCAAGGACGCCGACATCTTGATTCTCGATGGTGATCCCATGCACTATAGGACCTTCGTCGAAGTGGCGATCGTGAACGGCAGGGTGGTCTACGAGCTAGCCAACGAGCCGCTCTACAGCCGTATCCATCGCTGAAACAAGACGCTAGGCACCACCGCTGCGGCACGGTGGGTTCTGGCGCAAGGACACCTGACAGCACGAATGGTCCCCATGAGCGTTGAGAGCTTGAAGGAACTGGAGGACTTCTTCCGCAGCATGCGGCAGGCGTTCAACAGCCGCGATCTGAAGACCTACCGTTCACACTTCTGGACCGACAAGCGGTTCCAGAACTTGGATGCGTCCGGCCGGCACGACCGCGGCTGGGGCGCTTTCGAGGAAGTGCTGGACCAGGAGTTCCGTTACCTCGAGTCGGTGAAACTCGAACTGCGCGACATCGACATCCAGGTGTTCGAGGATCAGTTCGCCACAGTCGCCGGCTGCTGGAAGTTGCTGCAGATAGACCCAGAGGGGCGCGGCCACGAACAAGGCGGTCGCTGCACCTTCTCGGTCTGTAGGCTGGGCAACGACTGGAAGATCGTGAGCCAGCACTTCTCGATCGTCGAGGTCGAAGAGCCCGCAGCCGAGTAGCGCGAACCCAGGCCCACGTAGCGCAAGCTCATGCCCGAGCAGCGCAACCGTGAGCCTGCGTGCGCAACCAAGAGAGCGGGCGCGTCGAACTGCGCGGCAAGTCGCAGGGCGATGCCCCGCACGCGTCGGTATAACTCCTCCCCACTCGATCCATGGCGACGCGCACCCAAGACCCTTCTTCGGCGGCCAATGCCGCTGCGTCGGGAACGCCGATCCCTGCGAGCCCATTTCAGGCTCACAACAAGATTCGGCTGATCACCGCGACGGCGCTGTTCGACGGCCACGACGCCTCGATCCACATCTTCCGCCGCATCGCGCAGCAGTCTGGCGCGGAAGTGATCCATCTCGGTCACAACCGTTCGGTGCAAGAGATCGTCGACGCGGCCATCCAGGAAGATGCGCAGGGCATCGCAGTCACGTCCTACCAGGGCGGACACAACGAGTTCTTCCGCTACATGCGCGACATGCTGGACGCGCGCTCTGCCCAACACGTGCAACTGTTCGGCGGCGGCGGCGGCGTGATCCTGCCGGCGGAGATTGCCGAACTGCAGGCCTACGGCGTCACCCGCATCTACTCGCCCGACGACGGCCGCACGCTTGGGCTGCAGGGCATGGTCGATGACATGTTGTCGCACTGCGACTTCGCCGTCGCCGCGCCCGATGCGCAACTGCCGCAGCTCGACAGTCTGAACCAAGCGGCGATCGCACGCGCGATCACCTTGGTCGAGCATGACGGAGAACGCTATCGACCAGAGCTAAAGGCCCGGCGCGCGAAGCTGGCACGGGTGGCCCCAGTGCTCGGGATCACTGGCACCGGCGGCGCCGGCAAGAGCTCGCTGATCGACGAACTCCTGCGCCGCTTCCTGCTCGACTTCCCGAAGATGCGCATCGGCGTGCTCTGCGTCGACCCGACGCGGCGACGCAGTGGCGGCGCGCTGCTTGGCGATCGCATTCGCATGAATGCGATCCGCTCCGACCGCTGCTACTTGCGCTCGATGGCGACCCGGCGCGCCAACGTCGCCTTGTCGGACTCGGTGCAGGATGGCCTCGACGTGTTGCGCTGCGCGGACTTTGACTTGATCGTGCTCGAAAGCTCGGGCATCGGTCAGTCGGACACCGAGATCACCGAGCACGCCGACCTGTCGCTCTACGTGATGACGCCGGAGTTCGGCGCCCAGAGCCAGCTCGAGAAGATCGACATGCTCGACTTCGCCGACCTGGTCGCGATCAACAAGTTTGACCGCCGTGGGGCGAGGGACGCACTGCGCGAAGTGCGCAAGGCCTACCAACGCAACAAGAAGGCGTTCGACCAGCCGGTCGAATCGATGCCGGTCTACGGCACGATGGCGTCGACGTTTGCCGATCCGGGCACGAGCAGGCTCTACAAGCAGCTTTGCGGCGCGCTCGATCGCATCCGCCCGGGCGCGTGGCAAAGCACTTTGCCGCTCACCATCGGCGAGCCGACCATGTCGAGCATCGTGCCCGCAGAACGCACGCGCTACCTCGCCGAGATCGTCGAGCAAAACCGCGCCTATCGATCCTGGGCCGAGACTCAGGCCGACACGGCCGAACGCGTTCACCAACTGCGCGCCGCCGCGGCGATGCTGCCGGCAACGGCAACCGCAGCGCGAGCCGAACTCGATGCGGCCTTCTCGCAGCAACTCGTCCTGCTCGACGTCGAGTGCCAGAAACTGCTCGCCGCCTACGACGGCATGGCCAAGAGCTACGCCGCCGACGAAACCGTGTTCTCGGTGCGCGGCAACGAAGTGCGGGTGCCAAACCACACCACCTCGCTGTCCGGCCTCCGCATCCCCAAGGTCGCACTGCCGCGCTACCGCAGCCACGGCGACCGCCTGCGCTGGCTGCTGATCGAAAACGTACCGGGCCGCTTCCCGTTCACCGCCGGCGTCTATCCGTTCAAGCGCGTGTCCGAAGACCCGACGCGCATGTTTGCCGGCGAAGGCGGCCCGGAGCGCACCAACCGCCGCTTCCACTACCTGTCCTACGGGCAGCCCTACAAGCGGCTGTCGACGGCCTTCGACTCGGTCACGCTCTACGGCGAAGACCCAGCACTGCGCCCGGACATCCGCGGCAAGATCGGCAACGCCGGCGTGTCGATCTGCACGCTCGACGACGCCAAGCGGCTCTACTCGGGGTTTGATCTCTGCGACCCGGTGACGTCGGTGTCGATGACGATCAACGGCCCGGCGCCGATGCTGCTCGCGTTCTTCCTCAACGCGGCGATCGATCAGCGCTGCGAGCGGTACATCGAGGCGCACGGTCTGCGCGCCGAAGTCGAGGCCAAGATCGACGCCAAGTTCCGCGCGCTTCCGCGCCCGCGCTACCGCTTTGAACTGCCGACCGGCAACGACGGACTCGGCACCCTGCTCTTGGGCGTCACCGGCGACGAGGTGCTCCCGAAAGCTGTCTACGACAAGATCGCGCAAGACACCCTGCAAACGGTGCGCGGCACGGTGCAGGCCGACATCCTGAAGGAAGACCAGGCGCAGAACACCTGCATCTTCGGCACCGAGTTCGCCCTGCGCATGATGGGCGACGTGCAGGAGTTCTTCACCGCCAACAAGGTGCGCAACTTCTATTCGGTCTCGATCAGCGGCTACCACATCGCCGAGGCCGGTGCGAACCCGATCACGCAGCTCGCCTTCACGCTGAGCAACGGCTTCACGTTCGTCGAGTACTACCTGAGTCGGGGCCTCGCGATCGATGACTTCGCGCCCAACCTGAGCTTCTTCTTCAGCAACGGCATCGACCCGGAGTACTCGGTCATCGGGCGCGTCGCACGCCGCATCTGGGCCTGCGCGATGAAGCGCAAGTACGGCGCCAACGAGCGCAGCCAGATGCTGAAGTACCACATCCAGACGTCGGGCCGCTCCCTGCACGCGCAGGAGATCGACTTCAACGACATCCGGACGACGCTGCAGGCGCTCTACGCGATCTACGACAACTGCAACTCGCTGCACACCAACGCCTACGACGAGGCGATCACGACGCCGACCGAGAACTCGGTGCGGCGCGCGATGGCGATCCAGTTGATCATCAACAAGGAGCTCGGCCTCGCGCGCAACGAGAACCCGCTGCAAGGCAGCTTCGTCATCGAAGAGCTGACCGACCTGGTCGAAGAAGCAGTGTACGCCGAGTTCCTGCGCATCAGCGAACGCGGCGGCGTGCTCGGCGCGATGGAGACGATGTACCAACGCTCGCGCATCCAAGAAGAGTCGATGCACTACGAGCAGAAGAAGGCGAGCGGCGAACTGCCGGTCATCGGCGTGAACACGTTCTTGTCGAGCTCTGGCTCGCCGATCCACATCGTCAACGAGGTCATGCGATCGACCGAGGACGAGAAGAAGGCGCAGATCGACGACTTGGCGGCCTTCCAGGCGCGGCATGAGGCCGAAGCCAGTGCGGCGCTCGTGGCTCTGCAGCAACATGCGTTGGCCGGGAAGAACGTGTTCGCGGAGCTGATGACCGCGGCGAAGGTGTGCTCGCTCGGTCAGATGTCGGCGGCGCTGTACGACGTCGGCGGGCAGTATCGGCGCAACATGTAAGAGTCGCCGCTACGGCACAGCGGGCCCGCCATCCTCGCCCGACGGCTCGCCCGCCAACAACTCCCGCTGAAGCCAATCCGCGCGTTCGCGTATCGCACCCCCGATCTGATCGCGATGTCCGGCGAGGCGGATCACGAGCTCCCCGAGCGCGACCGCGTCAAGGCACTCCATCGCCAACGGAAACAGCAGCCGCTCCTCGTCCTCCATGTGCTGCCGCAATCGATCCGAGTACTCCTGCGCGGCCTCGGCCAGCCCGCGAACGTCGTAGATCGCGACCGCCTGCACCATGCGCCCGCGCACCGCGCGCGCCCTCTCGTGCTCCTTCGCCACCTGCGCCAGCGGGCCGCGGTCCATCGGCATTCCGGCGCCTTGCAGCCACACGAACAGGACCTCCTCTTCGCGCGCGTGGTGGTCGCGGTCGACGAACAGTTCGAGCCACTCCAGGGCCGGCATCCAGAAGCCCAGCCGAACCTCGAAGCTGCGCTGTATGCGCAGGCTCTCGGTGGCGATCGCATCGAGGCCGAGGCGGATCACGTCGTGCTCACGCACCAACCCAACGATCGGGTGATCCCCCGCTCCACGGCGCGCGAAACCCGCGTCGGGGCCAGCACCTTGGCAGTCGTCAGTGTCTGGTGACAGCGGGTTCAGCATGAGCACGGTCGGCGTGGCGGATCACCACAGCCAGTTGGTCAACGCGACGAACCCAATGGGATTGCTGGGCTGTTGAGCCCCGTTCACCCCGCGAGGAGTGCAGTGCCCGTCACTTCCCCGCGCCGGTGGTCGCGGCCGCACCGTCCGGGCTGATCGTCGCCGGCGCTTGCGGCTCGGCTAGCAGAGCCGCGACATTGGCAATCGGGATGACGTAGCCCATGGCTGGGGCGATCGCCCCTGCATCGATGCGCTGCACGCGCGTCACGACGCCCAACACCGCACCGTGCGCGTCGGTCAGTGGGCCGCCACTGTTGCCCGGATGCACGGCGGCATCGACTTGCAGCCACGAACCGACCTGTCGGCTAAGGATGCCGCGGAAGCTCGAGGCGAAGACGCGGTTGCCGTCCTGAATCGCCGCCTTGCCGAGCGGGAAGCCGTGCAGATAAACGTCGGTGCCCACCTCGAGGACGACGGCGTCAGAGCGGAAGTTCGACAAGCGCGGCATGCCTTCGAACGGCTCGATCTGCAGCAGTGCCAAATCGTGCTCGCCGCCTTCGAGGGTTCGCACGAGCTTCGCCGAGTGCGCCACGTCCGTACCCGAGAACACCACGGCAAGCACCAGTTCGGGCAGCAACTTCTCACTCTCGCCCCACGGGTAGCTGTGGTCGTAGCCGTCGGGCTGCACGACGTGCGCGTTGGTCACGATGCGGCCATCTGCGTCGATGCAGAAGCCCGACCCGCTGCTCATCCGTTCGAACGGATCGCCGTCGCCGTCGAGTGTCACAGTCTGCTGCCCGCTCGCATCCTCCTTGGTGAGACGCAGCAACTTCTTGGACTCCGAATGACGCAAGCGCACGCGCGTGTCGACGAAGACCACCGAACGCTGGACCGCGCCGATGCTCGCATGCTGGGCCGCCGCGACGTTCACGGGGTCGTAGGAACGCAGGCGCGTGTTGGTCGCGGTCAGCTCGTCGCGCAACCGCGCGACGTCGACTTTGGCACCCTGATCCTGCACCGCCAACTGGTCGAGTTGCTGCTTCAGCACTTCGCGTTCAAGCTTGAGGGTGTCGTGCCGCTGGTCGAACTCGGCGCGTTGCTGCGACAGCGCCGCCGACGCATTCGCCAGTTGGTGCGCGAGTTCAAAAGAAAACTTCTCGGCGCTGCCGCGACTCGAAGCCTGCACGGCGACCGCGGTACCGACCCCGAGGACCAGCATCGCGCCCATCGCCATGCCGAGGCCGCGGCGCGTGCCGCGTTCGCTGCGTGCAACCATCTGGCCGAGGTCTTGACCATCGGGCACGCCGAGCGCGCGCTTGATCCGCACCACCGAGGTCTGCGACAGGTCTGCGTGGTTCCGTTGGCGCGAAAGGTCGATCGGCTCCACCGTCGTCACCGCGCTGCCGCCGCGTTCCTCGACCACGAACGACGGCCCGTCGAGCCCGAGCCGCAGCACATCGCCGTCGCGCAGGGAGGCCCGCTCGGTGCGCTCGTCATTGACGAACGTGCCGTTGCTCGAACCGAGGTCCTCCACGTGCAACGTGCCGTCGCTCGCGACCACGATGCGCGCGTGGTGGGCCGACACAGACGGGAACGCAGCGGCGTCGAACGCGAGCCCGTTCGTCGGCGAGCGCCCGAGGGTCAGCACAGTGTCGAGCGGGACGCGGGCCGGCACACCGGGGGCATGGACGGGCTTCAGGGACCACAGCGGCAAGGGCATGGGCATCGCCGGCAGATCCTAGCGGACCGATCAGGAACCGAGCAGGGCCGCAGCCGGGCCGAGGATCAAGTTGGGCACGACACCGAGCAGGACCAACAAGATCGCCAGCAGGGCGGCGACCAACCGTTCGCCGAGCAGCAAGTCGGGCGCGGGCGACGCGCACGGCGGCCCGAGGAAGACCCGCGTGTAGCCGCGGATCGTCGCCACCGCGAGCAGCGCGCTGCCGAGGACGACCAGCACCGTGCCGAGCACGCTCTCTTCCCACAGGGCGTGCAAGAACAGGTCGTCGGCGATGAAGCCGGCCGTGCCTGGCATGCCGACGCCGCAAGCGCCGAAGAACGCGAACGCAGCGCCGAGGCGCGGGAAGGCGCGGAAGCGCCCGCCGAGTCCTTCGAGCGACACGCGCCCGGCGCGCTGCTCGAGCGCGCTGACCATCAGACCAAACCCGCAGACGCCGAGGCAGGTCGTCACCGAGACCAGCAACGCCGCGGCGTAGTGGCCGTGGCCCGCCGCGCCGACTGCGGCCAGCAGCATGCCGCCGTGCATGGCGACGGTGCAGCGGTAGAGCCCGCGCAGATCGCGTTGGACCAAGGCCGCGAGTGCTGGCAACAGCGTCGCCACCGCGCCGATGCGAACCAGGATCGGCGCCAACTCGTAGGCCGTAGGGTGATGGTCGACGAACCGCAAGTGCAAGAACACCAGCGCCAGCGTCGAGGCGAACTGCTGCGCCTGCAGCGCCGCGACCTTGTCGCCGAGGTGCACGACGCCGAAGTGCAGCGGCATCACGCCGGCGCGAAGCGCGATCGCGACCAGCGACGCCCAGAACGCGAGGACGACGTGATCGCTGCCGACTGCCATCGCCGCCACCGCGGTCGAGATCCCGGCCAACACCAGCGAGATCGCACCGATGCGACTGTGCCGCACCGCGGTCGCGGCGTGCACGAATGCCACCAGCCCGAGCGTGGCATAGCCGAGCATCCCGTCGGCGGCCGACACCCCGACCGCGAGCAGCGCCGCCACCAAGACCATCGGCAGCAGCGTGTAGCGCGCGTGCTGTCCCACCGTCGAGGCGAACAACATCGACACCGAGACCGCGAACACGATCCACGGTGCCACGTCAGCTTCTCCGATCGCCGCGAACAACATCACGAGGCCCCTCCGCGCGGATCCTGCCCGCGGCGGTCGTTCGTTCGCGAGTCGTCGCCGGCGCGCACGAACGCGGCGAGGCGCCGTTCTGTGACGTCGATCCACCGCGCCAACCCCAGCACCGGCGCGATCGCGCGATCGAGCCGCTCGTCGAGCCGCCACCGATGCAGCGCCGCGGCGTAGAGCCTCTTCGCGAGGTGCGGCCGCGACGAGGACAAGAACGAGGGGACCACGTGCTCGTGCCCGATGCGATGCGCATCGTGGATCGCATTCGGTGCCCGCAAGTACTGCCAGACGCGCAACAACGCGTGCCCGGTGAGGTGCAGCAGCGCCAGTTCGCGATAGCCGGCGCAGATCTCGGCGAGCATGAGCCCCACTTGCGCCAACGTCGCGTGCGCGAGGGTGCCCTTCGCATCGCTGTTGGTGCGCGCTACGAGCGTCGCGTAGACCGCGGTCGAGAGACCGATGGCGACGCCGACGAACTCGACCGCCGGGGCCGCTTCGAGCATCGGCCAGACGCGCAGCAGGAGATACAGACCGGCGTGCACCGAGACGCCGCCGTAGAACAACGCACTCGACGGCGTCGGCCCTTCCATCGCGCGCGGAAGCCAGCCCGAGAACGGCAGCTGCGCCGACTTGCCGAGCGCGGAGAACAAGAACATCGCGGCGATCGCCGTCGTGACCGAGGTCGGCAGCAGAGCCACAGCAGGGAGCGCAGCGATTCGCGTCGAGCCGATCAGCTCGTGCGTCGCCACGATCGCCAGCAGGAAGCCGATGTCGCAGATGCGATACGTCGTGAACGCGCGCACCGACGAGCGCGCCGGCTCGGCGCGTTCGTGGAAGAAGCCGATGAACAGTGCCGACGACCAGCCGAGCAGTTCCCACCCGGCGAACATGAGGTCGAGCGCGCCGGCGAAGGCCACCAACTGCGTGCCGGCGGCGAACATGCCGAGCAGCACGTAGAACCGCACGAAGCCAGGTTCTCGATGCAGGTAGGTCTTGGAGAAGCGCGCGACCAACGCGGTCAGCGCCGCCGCCAGCAGCGAGAACACCACCGCCGGCGTGTCGACCAGCAGCACGGCCGGCACCTCGTAGCTACCGACGGAGAGCCACGCGCCGAAGTCGACCTCGCCTTCGACCCCAGGTCCGAAGAGTCCGGAGGCAGCGAGTGCAACGATCGCGCTGGCGGCCAGCGACACGGCGAGCGCGATGCCGACGAGGACGAGGGCCACGCGTTCCGACGTTCGCTCGCGCGACGCGAGGGCGATCAACGCCACGCACACGACGGCGGCCCCGGGTGCTGCGATCGTGGCGACGAGGCAGCCAGGAACCAGGTCCAGCAGCTCGCTCACGCGACACCTCCAGGTCCTGCGGTTCGCAGCGCGCTCGCGACGATCGCCGGCGCGAGATGTTCGCTGCGCCCTTCGTACCATTCGGCAGACGTCTGCACCGTAGGCAACGGCGCGTCCGACGGCACGTAGGGCACGAAGCCCGCCGGGCGCTGCGAAGTCGCCTTGTCGAAATAGTGCATCGCGCCGGTCTCGGGATGCACGGACACGAGTTGCACCCAGCGATTGCCCACCAACTCCATCACTTCTGGGTTGCGAGCCGCGACTCGCAACAGCGCGTCGCAGGTCGCCTCGACGATCATCAACAACCGCATCGGTTCGTGGATCTCGACCATCTGCAGCGGCAGGCCCGTGCGCAGGTCGCCTTGGTGGCCGTTGATCACGCCGAGCAAGCCGGTGACGTTGTGCGGCAGCTTCGTGCCGCAACCGAAGACCTCGTTGTCGACCGAGGAGAAGTAGTACTCGAGGCTGATGCCGGCGCCGACCGGCCCGACCGCCGCGAGGATGCGCGCGAGCACGACGTCGTCCTGGTCGACCGTCGGGTCGTAGCTGACGAGGAACGCGCGTCGATCGAGGAACAGACCGCGCGTGAGCCGTCGCCGCCCCACCACCGCGATGGCGTTGGTGCAGTGGCCGTACTCGGGCCGCGGCTGCGCCAGGTGGCGAGCTCGTTCCTCGACGTGCCGCAGGGCCTGCGCGGGAGTCAGCGTCGCTGCCGCGTGCTCGAACCGTCGGCAACGTTCGTGGGCGCTCCTCGCCCGCGCGTCTTCGAGCGCGGCGGCTGCGACGTCGAACGCCGCAGCGGCATGGGACGGCAGCGCCTGCAGGTCGTAGTAGCGAACCGAGTCGTCCGCGGTGTCGTGCAGCGCGCCGACGAACCAGCAGTCGTCCGGGATCTCCACTCCGCGTTCGGCCACGGCGTGACGCACGGCGAGCCGATTGGCAAGCTCGGCGAACAACCGCGCGTTGGCACCACCGCGTCGGCCGCCGCACGCACCACAGTCGTGCGCCGACTCGTGTGGGTTGTTGAGGCTCGTCGAGCCGTGCCCGAGCACGACCACGACGGGCGCGAAGTCGCGCACGAGGCCGAGGTTCTTCAGCGTGTTGGCCACACGGTCCGCCGCCTCGTCGAGCGAGAAGCCGATCGGCTTCTGCCGCGGCCCGTCGAGGGCGATGGCGTTGCCGCGCAGCGACACGAGGCGCGTCGTCGGCACCGGTGCGAGCCAGCGTTCGATGCTGTCGCGCAGCATCATCGACCATCGCGGCGCGAGGACCCGAACGGCAGCCGCTGCGCCAGCGAGCGGCCCGAGCAGCAGCGACGAGCCAGCACCGCCCAGGAGGCCGCGCGAGCCTTTGCCCGTCGTTCGCTCGACGGCGTGGACCGCCGAACGCATCCGCCGTCGCAGCGCGTCCCAATCGCGCTCGGTGAACACCGGGGACTCGTGCACCTCGTGCGCGGGAATCACCACGACCGGCGCGTGCGGAGCCGGCTCGCGGTCGTAGAGCCCTTGGTAGTCCATGGCCACGCCGAAGAAGCCGGCGGCCCCGAAGGTCTCGAGCTCCGGCGACTGCTCCTCGAGCGCGCGGCGGATGCTCTCTTCGCGCTCGTCGATGCAGAAGACGAACTGCGCCGATGGCCGCGAAGGACCGCGAACCGCGTGCGGGCGCAGCTGCGCGAGGGCATCGAGGATCTGGCGGCGATAGCGCCGTTCGTAGGCTTCGTGGAACACGCGCTGCCGCGTCACCGTGGAGGCCGCCTGCGATTCTTGCCACAGCGCCGCCAACTCGGCCTCGGGGAGATCGGCAACACGATCCGGCTCGACACCGGCCCTGTGCGCGACGGCGAACAGCGGCAGCGCATCGAGACGCGCGTCGCGCGGTGCGGTGGCGAGCGCATGGTCGTGCGCGCGGCGTCGCAACGCCGCGAACGCAACAGGCAAACCGTGCTCGGCACAGAGTCGTTCGACGATGCGCCGTTCGTAGCAGAGCCTCACGGCGAGGAAGTCGAGCAGCGACGCATGCACGTGCACCCGGTCGTCCTCCGGATGGCGCGCGAAACGCGAGACCATGCCGGCGAAACCGCGCAGCGAAAGCAGCGTCGCGACGACGAAGTCCTCGACCATCGAGGCCTCGACGCCGAGGGCTGAGAGGCACACGTCCACCACCTCGCGCGCACTGCATTCGCGGGCCACGAAGTCGGCGAGATCGCGATCCGCGGGTCGACAGGCGAACGCGACCGGCGCGCCGCTGCGATGCAGTTCGCCCACCGCCACGAAGAACCCGCGGTCGCGCGACGGCAGCACCGCCTGCGCTTGACCTTGGTCGAGATACGCCGAGCACAGTCGCACGAGTTCGCCGTGCACCACCTCGTCGGGGTCCGCGGCACCGAGCAAGAGCAGCGCATCGCGGTGGCGCGGCGGCGCCACCGGCAACGGCAGTGTCCGCATCGGCCCGCGTTCGCAGCGTCGAACCGCCGCATTCCACAGGGCTCGGTCGCGGGACGGCCCGTTGGTCCCGGCGGCGATCGCGAAGTCCAACCCGACCGCATCCGTGGCGTCGACCTCGGCGAGCATCAACGCCGTCCACACCTCGAGCCGCGACATCGACAGCAGCACCGGGGATTCGGCGCGATCGCCGAGTTCGCAACGGAGCTCGAACTCGAGATCCTGCGCCTCGATGCGCCCGCTCGCGAACGCCTTCCGATACGCATCGAGCTCGAGGTAGGGCCGCGCCGAGAGCAAGGATGCGCCACGTTGCACGCCGTCATGGAACGACTCGCGCTGGAACGCGTGCAGCGTGTTGTGGTGCACGAACACGCCGATCGGGCCCTGGTCGGGCAGCACTTCCGCGGCGCGATGCAGCGCCGCTTCGACCGGGTCGCCGGAGTGCGGCCCGCGCGTCGTCGACATCAGTGTCCCCCGCCGGCACTCGCTCCGCCGAGGTCGATCCCGACGAGTTCCACATGGACGCCGCGATGCTTGCCGTCGTCGATGAACAACGCGAGCGCTTCCTTGACGTCCTGGTCGACGTATTCGCCGGTGGCGTCGATGACGACGCGCGACCCGTCCGCCACGTCGTCCAGCGCCGACAACAACTGCGGCTTGGTGATGAACGTCGCATCGCGGCGGAAACGGAAGCGCAGCGCGCCGTCCGGGTCGGTGCTGACCACTACCGCGTCCTGCGCGTTCTGCCGCAGCACGAAGGCGATACCGACGAGGATGCCGATGACCACACCCTTCAACAGATCGGTCGCCATCACCGCCGCGATCGTCACCACGAAGGGAACGAGCTGGTTGATGCCGAGCTTGATCTGACTGGTGAACAGTGCGGGCTTGCACAGATTGAGCCCGACCTGGATCAACACCGCCGCGAGGGCGGCGAGCGGGATGCGGTTCAGCAGCGACGCCGCGAACACGACCGCGACGAACAGCAGCACGCCGTGCACGATCGCGGACAACCGACCGCGGCCACCGGCTGCGACGTTGGCGCCGCTGCGCACGATCACCGACGTGATCGGCAGGCCCCCGAGGAAGCCGGACGCGGCATTGCCGAGACCCTGGGCCAGCAGTTCGCGGTCGGGCGGACTGTGGCGGCGCAGGGGATCGAGGCGATCCACGGCCTGCAGACTGAGCAGCGTCTCGATGCTCGCGACGACCGCGATCGTCGCGGCGGCGATCCAGACGTCGGTGCGCAGGAACCCACCGAAGTCGGGGCGCGGCACGGAATCCGCGAGCGACGTGAGGCCGCCGAGCGGGACGTCGACATAGGCCTTCGCCGCGAGACCGAAGGTCGCATTGCCGTCGAGAAGTGCGGCCAGCACACTCGCGAGCACGACGACGATCAGCGCCGGCGACAAGAACGCGATCTTGCCGAACGGCGTCTTCTTCCAGGTGTAGAGAATGACGAGCGAGATCGCCGTGAGCAGGAGCGAGCCTGCGTGCGGCGACTTCGTGTGCAGTTCGAGCAACGGTGCATCGACGCCGAGTGCCACGGGCAACTGCTTGGTCACGATGGTGATGCCGATCGCGGCCAGCATGCCC
>CAMBXM010000036.1 GCA_945871815.1 Singulisphaera sp. GP187 | reverse complement strand
CTACCAACCAGACGGACTGTGGCAGGAGGTCGCGATGTTGCAGTCGAACACGCGCGTGTTCGAACGCAGCGACGGTGACGGGCTGTTCCGCCGCAGCCTCTACACCTACTACAAGCGTGCGTGCCCGCCGCCGTCGATGCTGACCTTTGACGCGCCGACACGCGAGTCGTGCGTCACGCGGCGACCGCAGACCAACACTCCGATGCAGGCGCTCGTGCTGTGGAACGACGAGCAGTACGTCGAAGCGGCGCGAAGCCTCGCCGCGCGCGGCTACGTCGAGGCCAGCGACGATGCCGGTCGCATCGCGGCGATGTTCGTGCGCTGCACCAGCGAGCAACCATCCGCCCCGGCCAGCGCGCGGTTGCTCACTGCACTGCAGCAATTCCGAGCGCGCTACGCCACCGCGCCCGACGATGCCGCAAGACTGCTCAGCGTCGGCACGGTGCCGCCACCAGCCGGCATCGCGAAGGAAGAGCTCGCAGCCTTCACTCTGGTTGCGAGTGCGATCCTCAACCTCGACGCCACGGTGTGCCTGCCATGAACCATCTGGACCCACTCCAGCGCGCGCTGCAGCTGACTCGGCGACGCTTCTTCGGCACGGCTGCGACCACCATCGGCGCCGCGCTCGGCAGCGTCGCCCTTGCTCACGACTTTGGCTTTGGACCAGCGTCGCTCGGCCAACGGCGCAGCGGCGACGGGTCGCGGACACCACGCCCGCACTTCGCCCCCAAGGCCAAGCGCATCATCTACCTGCACATGGAGGGTGGGCCGAGCCAGCTCGACTTGTTCGACTACAAGCCGGGGCTCGTAGATCGCTTCGACCAGGACCTGCCGGATTCGGTCATCAATGGGCAACGCCTCACGGGCATGACCTCTGGGCAGAAGCGCTTCCCCATTGCGCCTTCGGCCTTCGCCTTCACGCGCTACGACAACGGCGGCGATGGCGCCGAGATCAGCGAGCTGATGCCCTACCTCGGCGGTGTCGCCAAGGAGCTCTGCATCGTGCGCAGCATGCACACCGACGCGATCAACCACGAGCCGGCGATCACGTTCGCCCAAACCGGCACCCAACAGCCCGGCCGACCGAGTATTGGGGCCTGGCTCAGCTATGGGCTTGGCAGCAGCAACCGCAACCTGCCGACGTTCGTCGTCATGATCACGCAGGGCTTCGGCAACATGCAGGCGCTGGCGGCCCGCTTCTGGGGCAGTGGCTTCTTGTCGAGCGAACACCAGGGCTGCAAGCTCCGCAGCAGCGGCGACCCAGTGCTCTACCTGCAAGACCCGCCTGGCGTCACGAGTCAAGACCGCCGCGCACTGCTCGACCTGACCCACGATCTCGACGCCCAGGAGCTGCAGCGCACTCTCGATCCCGAGATCGAAGCGCGCATCGCGCAGCAAGAGATGGCCTTCCGCATGCAAACCTCGGTGCCCGAACTGGTCGACCTCTCCGGCGAGAACGACGCGACCATCGCGCTCTACGGCGAGGAGGCGCGCAAGCCGGGCACCTTCGCCAGCAGTTGCCTGCTCGCCCGCCGTCTGTGCGAACGTGGCGTTCGTTGCATCCAACTCTACATGCGTGGCTGGGACCAACATGGCGACCTACCGAACGACATGAAGAAGCAGGCGACGGCCGTCGACCAACCGATTGCCGCACTGCTGACCGATCTGCGCCGACGCGGCCTCCTTGACGAGACGCTGGTCGTGTTCGGCGGCGAGTTTGGCCGCACCGTCTACAGCCAGGGTTCGTTGTCGCGCACCAACTATGGTCGCGACCACCACCCACGTTGTTACTCGATGTGGCTCGCTGGCGGCGGCATTCGACCTGGCACCGTCTACGGCGAAACCGACGACTTCTCGTACAACATCGCCAAGGACCCGGTTCACGTGCACGACCTGCACGCGACGATCCTGCACCTGATGGGCTTTGACCACGAACGACTGACCTACCGCCACGAGGGCCGCGACTTCCGGCTCACCGACGTCGCGGGCAAGGTCGTCAAGGGGATCTTGCGTTGAACGAACCAACCGCGCTGCTCCAGTTCCTTGGCCGCTTGCACCCGTTGGTCTTGCACCTGCCGATCGGGCTGTGGATCGGCATCGTCGCACTGGAGTTCGGCGGCGCGATGGTGCGCCGCGCACCAGGCCGCGCAACGCTGGCGATCCTGGCTTGGATCGCGGCCCTCGGTGGCGCCTTCGCCGCGGGCTCGGGTTGGCTGCTGAGTCAGGAGCCCTACACCGGCCAGACGCTGGAACTCCACCGTTGGCTCGGCGTCGCCGCCGCCGCGATCGGCCTGATCGCCGCCTCCTTTGCCGCGATGCAGACTCGCGGCCCGTTCCGCCTGATGTTGGTTGTCGAGTTCGTCGTGCTGATGGCGGCCGGCCATCTCGGCAGCGAGCTCACGCGGGGTTCGGAGTGGCTGTTCGAGCCGTTCGAAAGCACCCCCACCGCGACTACCAGCGGCACCACCGACAAGCCCGCCACGGCGAACACGTTTGCGACGGCAATCGAGCCCTTGTTGCAGCGCTACTGCACACAGTGCCACGGTGACAAGAAGCAGAAGGGCGAGCTGGCGCTGCATACCCAGGCCCTGCTCCTCCTCGGCGGCGAGAACGGCCCCGTGCTGCAACCGGGCAACCCACTGGAGAGTCCGCTCTACGCGCAGCTGCTCTTGCCGGTCACCGAGGATCTGCACATGCCGCCCGACGGCAAGAAGCAGCCGACGCCAGAGGAAATCGCGTTGATCGGCTCGTGGATCGCAGCGGGCGCCCCCTTTGCGGCCAGCTTCGAGTCGACCGCGATGCCCACGGTCGCCGCGAAGCCACAGTTGGAGACGCAGAAGGCGACGACGCCCAGCATCGAGCCCGGGTCTACGACCAACGTCCCACAGCAGCAGCCAACGCACGACCCCGCGCTGCCCCCCGAGTCCGCGCCGGTTAGCCCAGCGCCGATTAGCCCAGCGCCGGTTGGCCCAGTGCCGGTTAGCCCATCGCCCGAGCCGGTTAGCCCGCCAAAGTCGAATCCGCAGCCACCGGGGGCGGGACTCTCGAGCGACGCCGCGCCGACGCTGCTCGCCGTCCCTCCGAATCCTGACCCTACGACCGCAGGCGCAGCCGCGGTGCCAGAGGTCGAACCGGCACCCGCGCGCGTAGCGGCACCCGCGCGCGTAGCGGCACCCGCGCGCGCCGCGGCACTCTCGGCGCTGCACAAGCGCCAAGTTCACGCGACGGGGATCGCCGAAGGCGATGACGCTCTCTGGGTCGACTTTGGCCCCATCGCCGCTTCGACGACCGAAGACGAAGTGCGGACGCTGCTGATCCCAGTCGCGAACCATGTGCAGGACCTCGGCCTCTCGCGCGTGCCGGTGTCGGAGAGCACGTTCGTGCTGTGTGCGACGATGCCGCAGCTGCAGCGACTCGACCTCCGCAGCACGAAGGCAACCACCGCGATGCTCCGCCCGCTGGCGGGCGCGCCGAAGTTGCGCGAGCTGGTACTGGCCGATACCCGCCTCGATGACGGCGCCGTTGACGTCTTGCTGGCAATGCCCTCGCTGCGCACTGTCTACCTGTGGAACGCGGGCGTCTCCGATGCGGCCATCGCGCGCTTGCGTCGCCGTGAGGAACTGTCGGTCGACAACGGCAGCGGCGGCAACCCCACCACCACCGCCACGACCACCAAAGCCGCAGCCTTGCAGCCGCAGAACACCGTCTGCCCGGTGAGCGGCAAGCCGACCGACAGCCGCTACGTGATCGTGCACGAGCAGCACGTGGTCGGCTTCTGCTGCCCGAACTGCCCCAAGACGTTCTGGGCTGAGCCAAGCAAGTTCCCGGTCGCGGACCGCTGACCCGCGAGCGCGAAGTTCAGCGCGCAGGCTTCGCGTAGCGTCGCAAGCGCAAGGCGCGAGCCAGTTGCGGCTGGAGGCGCTCGACCTCTCCTTGGCGCCCGGTGCGGTCAAAGCCGAGACCGCGCAGAAAACGCAGGTGGTCGCTGCGCGAGAACGAGCACGCGAGCTTTGCCCGGTGCTTCGCGAGGTAGCGGGCCATGCGAACCAACATCGAGTCCTTTTGCGCGACCGTGAGCTTTGGCGCAACCGACGCGCGATCGAGGTCGACCAGCACCGCACGCACCTTGTCGCCATGCCGACAGACGAGCACGTTGTCCGGGTGGAGATCGCGGTGCAGCAGTCCGGCGCGGAAGGCGAGCATCACGGTCACTGCCGCGGCTTCGATCGCCCAACGCCGCGCGTGCGGGTCGGCGCCACAGAAGGCAGGTAGCGGCAACGCCCCATCGAGGCGCTCGGTCAGGAGCCGCAGACGCCAGAAGGTGCGCTGTCGCCGAGCCAGCGCGGCGAGCGGCACTACGACCGGGACGCCGTCTGCTCGCATGCGTTCGAGCACCTCGAGTTCGCGGCACACGCGCGCCGGCGCCGGATAGCGATCGCCCAGCAAGGTCCGCAGCGCCCCCCCACGGCGAAACGGTCGAACGACCGCGCACAGCAGCGGCGTCAACTGCAGCGTGCCGACGCCGCCGCGACCGCCTACCATGAGCATGGGGTGCGGCTCGCACCACAGCGCTTCGTGACCAAGAAGGGCGAGATCCTGGCGCAGCCAGGCCACTTCGCGGCGGCTGCGCACTTCGACAAAGCCCGCAGGCACGCCCATGGCCCGTTGGCATACGTGGGTCCTTCCCTCGACGCAAGCGAACGCTCGGCATCGGCGTGTACTTCGCTGTTCCACCGACCCGCTGCGCTCGCGAAGATCCGGCGATGCCGACTGCAGCGAAACCCGCGACCACCACCGCGACGCTCGCCATGCCCCCCGCGCCGGTGGTGCCACTGCCCCGCGGCGCGCGCGTGCTCATCATCCGTCTGTCGGCGCTCGGGGATGTGCTGTTCGGACTCGAGACCGTCGCGGCACTGGCGACTGCGCGGCCCGACGTACAAATCGACTTCTTGGTCGAGGACCGGTTTGCGAGCCTCCTGCAGGGCCACCCACAGCTCGCGAACGTGCACGTCTACCCGCGCCAGACCAAGTGGAAGATCCCGGCCCATCTCTTGTCCCTGCGTCGCACGAAGTACGACGCCGTGCTCGACCTCCACGGCATCCTGAAGAGCGTGGTGCACGTCGTGGCCGCCCGCGCGGTCCGCAAACTCGGCTTCGATGCGCCTGGCTCTCGTGAGGGAAGCGCGTGGTTCTACCGCGAAGCCGTGCCGGTGCCGACGCCACTGCCCCACCGCGCCGACCTCGGCTACCTGTTGCTCGAACGACTCGGTATCCGTGCCCCGCGGACACGTCCGCAGCTGTCGGTGATCGAACCGCCGGCGCGCCTGTTCGCTGGTCTGCCGCGTCCCCTCGTGCTGCTGCATCCGGGGACCTCCGCCTTTGCGGCGTTCAAGCGGTGGCCGATCGACCGCTTCGTCGAACTCGCCCGCCGACTCGCCGCGCGCGGCATCAGCATCGCTGTCAGCTACGGCCCCGGGGAGATCGAGCTCGCAGCTCCGGTTCTCGCCGCCGTCAAGCAGGCTCGTGCCGTGGATGGTCGAGCGCTCTCGCTCCGTGGCCTCGCCGGTGCGATGCAGCACGTCGACGTCGTCGTCGCCGCCGACACTGGTCCCCTGCACATCGCCGCCGCAGTCGGCGCGCACTGCGTTGCGTTGTTCGGCCCCAAGGACTCGCTCCGTTACGGGCCGCGCGCCTTCGACCAAGTGGGCCACGAAGTGCTGTTCGCCGATGTTCCGTGCCGTCCCTGCAAGCTCCGCGACTGCGTCACGCCGCAGTGCGTGCTCGGGCTTGCCGTCGAGCGGGTCGAGGCTGCCGTACTGCGCACCCTCGCGAGGGCAGGCGCATGAACTCCGTGCCGACGACCGTCATCCGGCACCCGAAGGAACGGATCAGCAAGTGTTCACTGCGCTTCCTGCACGATCGCGGCGAGATGACGTTTCTCCGCGGCAAGCCCGGTTTCCGGTTCGACGCCACAGGGTTCACGCTGCTCGCGGTCGATGGCGAGCCGCTGTCCGAGCGCGACCGCGACCGCCCGCTGTTGCTGCTCGACTCGACGTGGCGTTGGTTGCCGCAGTTGATGGCGTGCATCAGCGGCCAACCAATTCGGCGCTCGATCCCCGGCAGAGTCGTTACCGCCTACCCGCGGGCCAGCAAGGTCTTCGACGACCCAGAACAGGGGTTGGCCTCGATCGAGGCGCTGTACCTCGCGCGCAGGATCCTCGGGGACGACGATCCGACGCTGCTGCTGGGCTACCACTGGAAGGACCAGTTTCTCGCGAGCCTGCCGCCACTGCGAACGACCGGCGACCGTTAGCATCCCGCGCCCATGTCATCGCCGCCCAAGGACTCGCCGCCCGACAATGCGCGCGTGCGCGCCGCCATCGATCGTTACTGGCGCATGAACCGCCTCGTCGTGGTTGTGCTGCTCGTGCTTTGGGCAGCGGTGTCGTTGGGTTGTGGCGTGCTCTTCGCCGATGCGCTCAACCAGTTCTCGATTGGCGGCTGCCCGCTCGGTTTCTGGTTCGCGCAGCAAGGTGCCATCCTCGGCTTCGTGGTGCTGATCTTCACGTATGCGGTGCTGATGGCGCAGCTCGATCGCCGCTACCGAAGCGAACTCGCTGCCATTCAGAACGCTGACATGGAGAAGCCCTCGTGACCGTTCGCGAGTGGACGCTGCTCTTGGTGTCCTCGACCTTTGCCCTCTATCTGTGGATTGCGTGGCGGGCCCGCGTCCGGGACACGCGCGGGTTCTACGTCGCCGGCCAAGGCGTGCCGTCGATCTACAACGGCATGGCCACCGCCGCCGACTGGATGTCGGCGGCATCGTTCCTGTCGATGGCAGGCACGATCTCGTTCCTGGGCTATGCCGGCGGCGTCTATCTGATGGGGTGGACCGGCGGCTTCGTGCTGCTGGCATTGCTGCTCGCGCCCTACCTGCGCAAGTTCGGCCACTACACGGTGCCCGATTTCGTCGGCGACCGCTTCGAGTCGCCAATCGCGCGACTCTGTGCCGTGTTCTGCGCGCTCTTCATCAGCTTCACCTACGTCGCCGGCCAGATGCGTGGTGTCGGCATCGTGTTCGCGCGCTTCCTCGAAGTGGACGTCGACGTCGGAGTCGGGCTCGGCATGGCGATCGTGTTCGTCTACAGCACGCTCGGGGGCATGAAGGGGATCACCTGGACGCAGGTGGCGCAGTACTGGGTGTTGATCACCGCCTTCTTGGTTCCGGCCATCGCCATCAGCATTCAACTGACCGGGCACGCGATCCCGTCCGCGGGGCTGTGCGGCGATCTCCTCGAGCACGGTGTGCCGCTGCTGCAGAAGCTCGACGAGGTGCAGAAGGAACTCGGCTTTGCGTCGTACACCGAAGCCTTCCAAGGCGGCTTTGGTCGCCTCGAGGTGTTCTGCACGGCGCTCGCGCTGATGGCCGGAACCGCCGGCTTGCCGCACGTGATCGTGCGCTTCTACACGGTCAAGAACGTCGCCGCCGCGCGCTGGTCGGGCTTCTGGGCACTGTTGTTCATCGCGCTGCTCTACCTCACGGCCCCGGCAACCGCGGCCTTCGCCCGCTGGTACATGATCGACAGTCTGCACGGCAAGACCGCGGCGCAGCTCCCGCAGTGGTTCCACAGTTGGGAGTCGACGGGCCTGATCACCTGGCTCGATGACGGCGACGGCAAGGTGGCCTACCACGGCGGCGCCCAACGAGACGACAACGAGCTGTTTCGCATCGGCTCGATCTCGCGCGCCAGTTTCACCGCGCTGCGCGATGAGCACCGCACCTGGATCGACAGTCGCGGCGCCCGTGGCACCGACTCACGCATCGAGTTGCGGTCCAAGGGTCTCGACGCGCCGGACGCCGACATCCTCGTGTTGGCGACGCCGGAGATGGCACGGCTCGCAAGTTGGATGATCGCCTTGGTCGCGGCCGGCGGCCTCGCCGCGGCACTGTCGACGGCGTCAGGGCTGCTCCTCGTGATCTCCAGCAGCGTTGCGCACGACGTCTACTACAAGCTGCTGCGGCCAGCAGCGAGCGAGGCCCAGCGGCTGCGCGTCGGACGTGCGGCGATCGGCGTCGCCGTCATCTTGGCCGGCGTGATCGGCATCTTCCCACCCGGCTTCGTCTCACAGGTCGTCGCGTTCGCGTTCGGCCTCGCGGCCTCGAGCTTCTTCCCGGTCCTCGTCCTCGGGGTGTTCAGCAAGCGCGTCGGCACAGTGCCGGCGATGGCCGGCATGATCGTCGGCATCGGCTTCACCGCGACCTACATCCTCGGCAACCTCTACTTCGGCATGCCGCGCTGGTGCCTGGGGCTCGGGCCACAGGGCATCGGGGCCATCGGCATGGTGCTGAACTTCGCCGTCGCCCTCGGACTCACGCCCTTCTGCGCGCCGCCGTCCGCCGAGGTCCAGCGCATGGTTGAGCGGATCCGCGAACCCGAAGACGCGGGTGCAGCACGTCTCGTCGAGACCACTCGCGAGCACTGACCCTGCAGTCCCGCGCCGGAAGGGCCTGAGCACTTCGCGTCCTCGACCGCGACGCGGCTCGTGCGACGCAGAGATCGGACCGGCTACCGCGCGCGCAGGCAGGATGCGCTCTTCAACAGGCTGCTAGACCACGTTCTTGCGCTGCCGATCCGTGATCGGCCACACGCCTTCCTGCTGCAGCCTTGCGACCAACACCTTCTGATCCGTGGCCCGCGCGAACGTCACGTCGGCCTCGGTCACACCGACGAGCAGAAGCCACTCGACCTGGCCCGACGGCAGTTCAAACGTCGGTTCGATGTGCGTCGGCGCTTCCACCAGCGCCCAGGTGACCGCGCAGTCCTTGTCGCCATCGATGGGACCGCCGAGCGGAACGCGCTGCGTCGGGGCCATTGGCTGCCCCTGCACGGCGCCAGTGGCGACCAGGAGCTGCCACGCCATCAAGTGGTGCAGCACCGGAATCGCCCAGTCAGCGCGGTCGTTGGTGCACAGCAGCAACTCGAAGCCGATGCCGGAATGGCCAGAAGGGTCGCGGCCCTCTGACTCCAGGTTCCACGGATTGCTCAGGCCTGACGTGACGTAGGCCCAGTGGGCACGGGCCCCGTGCGGTGGGCAGGCGAAGACACCATGGTGCAGCCAGCCGGGATGACGTGGCGTCTGCTTCAACCTTGCGAAGTGTGCGGCCGTCGCCGGGAACACGCCGTTGCCGAGGTCGCCGAACAGCGCGCGATAGACGCGATCCTCGCGATCCGCCCACACACCTTCGAACCACTTCTGCCATGCCTGGCCGCCGTCTGGAGCATTGCTCATCGGTCACAGCCTCGCCGTTCGCCAGCCGCGCTGCAACAGCCCGTCGCGACCGTTGGCTGGCGGCTCGCGGGTGGCGGCCTCCGATCTAGCCCGCCGGTGCGGCCAAGCGACGGCGAGAGAGGGCAACCAACGAATTCAGCGCAAACACGGAGGCTCCCGCTCGGACGGGTGCGGGAACGCGGCTGTCGGACTTCGAGGCCGACCGCTGGTGCTTGGCGCCGCCACTTCTACAGTCCCGCGCCGATGAACAAGAAGGCAAGAGCGGAGCGCATTGCCTCGATCCTCGACGAGCACTTTCCGCACCCGCCGGTGCCCCTGCAGCACGAGGACCCGTTCACGTTGCTGATCGCCGTGCTGCTGTCGGCGCAGTGCACGGACGCACGCGTGAACCAAGTCACACCGGCCCTGTTCGCGTTGGCGCGCACGCCCGAGGCCATGCGGCACCTACCGATCGAGACTATTCGCGGCATCGTGCGCCCGTGCGGTCTGTCGCCGCAGAAATCGACGGCGATCTCAGGCCTCAGTGCCATCCTCGTGCGCGAGCACGGGGGCCTGGTGCCCAACGACCTCGACGCTCTGGAGCGACTTCCTGGTGTCGGCCACAAGACGGCGAGCGTCGTATTGGCGCAGGCATTCGGTGTCCCGACGTTTCCGATCGACACCCACATCCACCGACTCGCATGGCGCTGGGGGCTGTCGTCAGGGCACAGCGTCGAACGGACGGAACGCGACCTGCGGCGCACGTTTGGCAAGCAGCACTGGAACAAGCTGCACCTGCAGATCATCCACTTCGGCCGCGCCTATTGCCCGGCGATCCAACATGTGGTGACGTCGTGCCCGATCTGCTCCTTTGCGATGAGTGCTTCGCGGCAACAGCAGGAAACCAAGCGACGCGCCGCCGCGCGCGGCCGACGTGGCGGCCGCAGCCGCTAGGGCGTGGGCAAACCACTGCTAGGGCATCGACGAGCCCCGTCGAGCCAAGGTCCGTTGCGCGACTCGCGGGCAGCGGGCGCCGCACCCGCCACGTCAGTCCTCGGAACTCCGCGGCGCGCGCGACGCCCGAGCCGGTGCGGGGGCCAGCGCCTTCTGCGGCCGGATCGCCGGCGTCGCTGGGACTTTCTTCGCGGCCCCGAACACGATCGGGAAGACGTCGTCGAAGGTGCTCGCGTAGTGGAACGTGAGTCCGGCGACGAGGTCCGACTTGAGTTCGAGCACCTCGGCCTCGTTGCCCTTGGGCAGCAACACGCGCTTCAGGCCGAAATTCTTCGCGGCCAGCACCTTCTCGCGGACACCGCCGATCGGCAGCACTTCACCGACCACCGTGAGTTCGCCAGTCATCGCCAGATCCATGGCAGCCACGCGCCCGGTCACAAACCCGAGGAGCCCACACGCGATGGTGATTCCCGCCGACGGACCATCCTTCGGGATCGCACCGGCCGGGAAGTGCAGATGCAGGTCGGTCTCGCAGAGCTTTGGCAGATCCACGCCAAATGCCTCGGCATGACTCTTCAGGTAGCTGAGCGCAAGGCGCGCAGACTCCGACATCACGTCGCCGAGACTGCCGGTGATCTGCAACCCGCCCTTACCCTTGCTGCCGGTGACTTCGACATAGAGCACGTCACCGCCGACGGGAGTCCAGGCGAGACCCTGGACGACGCCCGGAATGCGCTGGCGGCGCCGTTCATCGGGCTTGTACTTCGGTCGTCCGAGGAACGTCTCCATCTCTTGCTTGGTGAGGCGCGCCGGACCACTGCCACCCTTGGCGACGGCGAGTGCAGTCTTGCGGCATAGTCGCTGGATCACGCGATCGAGCCCGCGCACACCAGCTTCGCGCGTGTGCTGCGCAATCATGCGCTTCATCACCTCAGGCGGGATGGAGAGGTGCTTCTTCAGCAAGCCGTGGCGCTCGAGTTGCTTTGGCAGCAAGTGGCGCAAGCCGATCTGCACCTTCTCCTCCAGGAGATAGCCCGGGATCTCGAGCACTTCCATGCGATCGCGCAGCGGTTCCGGGATCTGCGACAGCACGTTCGCAGTGGCCAAGAACATGACCTTCGACAAGTCGAACGACACATCGAGGTAGTGGTCGGAAAAGCCGTGGTTCTGCTCGGGGTCGAGGACTTCGAGCAACGCGGAACTAGGGTCGCCGCGGAAGTCACTGCCGAGCTTGTCGACTTCGTCGAGCAGCAACACCGGGTTGTTGGAGCCGCACGCCTTGAGTCCTTGCAGGATTCGGCCTGGCATCGCGCCGACGTACGTGCGGCGGTGTCCCTTGATCTCGGCCTCGTCACGCATCCCACCCAGAGAGAAGCGCCAGAACTTGCGTCCCATCGCCCGTGCGATGCTGCGGCCGAGGCTGGTCTTGCCGACGCCGGGAGGCCCCGAGAGGCACAGAATCGAGCCCTGGTGCCCTGGCTTCAGCTTGCGAACGGCGAGGAACTCGAGGATGCGGTCTTTGACCTCGTCGAGACCATAGTGGTCGTCGGTCAGCACCTGTGCGGCACGGCCGAGATCGGAATCATCGACCGTGCTCTTCGACCAGGGCAGGGTGGCGATCCAGTCGAGGTAGTTGCGGATCACTCCGTACTCGGCGGATTCCATCGGCGTGGTCTTCAGCCGCAGCAATTCGTCGTCGGCACGTTTTTGCGCCAGCTCCGGCAGCTTGGCGGCCGCAATCGCGTCCTCGATGCGTTGCAGCTCACTACTGCGCGGGTCCTTCTCATCGCCCAGTTCGCGCCGGATCAGCTTGAGCTGCTCGCGCAGGAAGTAGTCCTTCTGCGCCTTCTCGGCCTTGCTCCGAATCTCTCCCTGCAGCTTGCGGTCGAGTTCGGCGAGATCCACCTCGGACATCACCAGTTCGAGCACGAGCTGCAATCGTTGCTCGACATCAGCGGTCGCCAGTACTCGTTGCCGGTCTTCGACACGACGCACGACACCGCCGGCAAAGTCGGCGAGCTGCGCTGGCTCCTCGACATTCAGCAGGGTCGCCGTGAAGCCCGGGTCCATCTGCTCCTGCATGTCCGCGAGCTTGCGGAGATTCTGTTGGAGCAGACGGACGAGGGACTCGGCTTTCGGCCCCTGGGCCGGGATCTCGACGATCTCCTTCACGCGGACGACGAGGTGCGGCTTCTGACGAACGACCTTTTGCCGACGCGCGCGACGCAGCCCCTGCGTCATCGCCGACATGCTGCCGTCGGGCAACCGGAGCGTCTTGAGGATGCGCGCCACGACGCCTTCTTCGTGGAGATCGTCGATACCGGGCGACTCCTGGTCCCCGTTCTTCTGCAGCACCACGAACAAGTGGCCGTTGTGCGCCTCGGCCTTGGCGACGATGTCGCGAGTCTGCTCGGAGTCGAGCAGCAGCGGCATCATCAACGCCGGGAAGGGCACGGCGCGGCGCAGGGGGAACGCGAAAAGCGTGTCCGGCACCTGCTGCTGCACCACGACCTTTCCTTGGTCCGGTGGCGGAGTTTCTACGACGATGCTCGGGCCGCCGGTATCGGCGTCAGGAGCCTTGAGCGGATCCTCTGGATCTGCGTCCTTGCGCATGCGACGGTTAGTAAACCACGACGCAAGGCTACGCACGCGTCTCCGTCCACGAGGATCGTGGAACGGCCTGAGAAAAGACGTAGGGGACGACGCCGCGCCTGCCCGACAACGACGTCATCCCCTACGGAAAGAAGGTGCGGGTGCGAGGCCCCGCGCAACACACGCGGGTTGTTTCTGCAGCCAGTTCCTGCCTGCCCCAATGTCTGAGGGAACGGCTGCAGTATTCGGTGCCACGCACCCGTGCAGCGAACGCCACCTTGCGGTTGCGGCCGTTGCAAGTTCGGTTGAGAGAGAGCAACTCAGCGAGTGCTGAGGAGGTGCAGGCGGACCACGGCAGCGCGACCGTCGGCAGCAGCCTCGACATCGACGAATCCCGTGTGCAGCGCCGGCACGTCGAACGCAGCGCTGCCACGCAACGCCGAGCCGCGGCCCACAGTGCCGCCGTCGCCAACTGGGCCGCCGTCGCCAACTGGGCCGCCATCAGCAGCTGGCGTGCGCAAGCGCGACAACCAGCTGTGGAGATCAAGATGGACGATCCCGCCGTGGCGGTCGCCGCGATCGGGGGTCAGCGCCCGCACTGCGCGCTGCACCGCCACCTCGAGCTGCCCTCGCGAGCGGGTCCGGTCGCGGCGCGCAGTCGACAACGCCGTGATTGCGGCACTGTTCTGAGCAAAAACAAGCCAGTCGTCGACCGCGCCGACGTGGAGGTGGTCGAAGCCGTCGAGTCCCCTGAGTTCGACTGCTTCGCCCTCCCGCTCTAACGGCTTGCGATCCTCGGAGTGTACGGCGCGGGCAAACTCGGCGACGATGTCGCTCGCGGCCTTTCGGCTCTCTGCCTGCAGCGCAAATGCCGGGGCCAGCTCGAACTCCAGCGCCGGCAGCAAGAGCATCTGCATCGAGCCGCGGTGACCGAGGCGATGGACCAGTCGCTCGAAGTCGAGTCCGTGCTGCCGGCAGCCGCCGTGAATGCGATGGCCGAAGCCGGGCTCGTGGTGATGCCCCTGCGGCAGATCGCGCGGCGACTCGGAGCCAGAGGCAGGCTCAAGCACGGCGAGCAGACGCTCAGGCGCAACCGAAAAGACAAAGCCACCGAGGCCGCCGACGGGCACTTCGTCGAGCATTTGCCGAATCGGCGCAGCGGCGAGCAGCGACAGCCAGCCATCGACGGCCGACTTGTCTGGCATCGAGAGGACGATCTGCGAACGGAACGACAGTTCTGCTGGCTCGACCCCGCGTCGCTCTCCGCGGTGCGGCATCACGGCGATCGCAAGGGCATCCGCACCCCCGAGTCCGGACCACTGGAGCAAGGTCCCGGGGATCCCCGGCAGAGCGGACAACCGAGGCCCACAGCGAAGCCAGTCGGCGTAGACAACCAGTGCTCCGACACCGGGCCGCAAATCCTCCATGAGCCGGCGAAAGCGCTCGTCCTCGGCAAGACTGCGGCGACTCGCCGAAGTGCTCAGGTCAAGGGCCTCTTCGAGTCCTCGAGCATTGTTGGCCACCACCAGGTCGCGATCGAGGAGGGCGATCTCGAGCGGCAACCGAGCCGCAGCACCATCCCCAGCCACCAACATGTGCGTCTGGCGGCCATGGACCACTCGCTCCGGACGAGCGATTCGAGGGTCGCTGAGCACCTCGCGCAGCTTTGCAACATCGCCTTCGGCGAGCTGCGTGCGCAGGACCACGAGGGGAGTTCCAGCACTGTCAGCATCGAGGCCCGAAGGCATGACTCCGAGCACCGCCAGCTCAACCTCACCGCGAGCGCGGGTCAGCAGGCCGCGCACGAACGCAAAGGAACTGCTCGTGTCCGTCGAGCCCAGCGCGGGCGACATCAATAGCGCCAGCAGCGGGTTCGGGGCCGCCGCGTCTCCGGTCACACTGGCGTCGATCGCGACGTAGGCCATCGGCGCCGAGAGCGAGTTACGCAGCCTCACATCGGAGAGGGCGCTCGTCGGTGACTGACCCCGGGCTGGAACGCACAGGGCGGTCAGCAGGGCGACGAGAACACAGCGAGCCGGCATCGTTGCCGCCGCGTTGGCAAGCCCCGTGCCGTCGGCGGTTGCCCCCCTTCCTCTGGGGTCCTCCCAAGCCACACGACGACGACGCGGACCCGAGGCGCGCAACTGTGCAAGAACTGCACAGTGCGCCGGGCGAAATCAGGCGTGCTGCTCCGACTGCAGTGCCGCCTTGCGGCGTTGCGAGACTTCGGCCACCACGTGCGGCGGCGCCGCCTCATAGTGCGCGTGCTTCATGGCGAATGAGCCCTCTCCCGCGGTGATCGACCGCAGCAAGGTCGAGTAGTCGAGCATCGTCGACAACGGCACCTGAGCACGGATGCGCTGAATGCCGTCCTCGACTTCCATCCCCAACAGTCGCCCGCGCATTCCCGAGAGGTTGCCCGCCACATCCCCCGTGAAGCGCTCCGGCACATGGATCTCGACGTCCATGATCGGCTCCAGCAGGATCGGCCGAGCCCTCATGTAGCCATCGTGAAAGGCCCGCTCCCCGGCGATCTGAAAGCTCATCTGGTCGCTATCGACGTCGTGGTACTTGCCCTCGTGCAGTTCATATTGGAGGTCGACGACGGGGAAGCCGGCCAGAGCGCCCTGCGCCAAAAATCTGCGGGCGCCCTTCTCGACCTCCGGAATGAAGTGCCGCGGCACCGAGCCACCGACAACGGCGTCCACAAACACGAAACCCTGGCCCGGAGCAAGCGGTGCGAGGCGGGCTGACACCTCTGCGAACTGCCCTCGGCCACCGGTCTGTTTCTTGTGGCGATGGTGTCCTTCGCTCGGCGCTGTGATGGTCTCGCGATACGGGATCGTCGGCGGTCCGTGCTCGACGCCGACTCGGTAACGACGCTGCATCCGCTGAAACTGAACCTCGAGGTGCAACGGGCTCATGCCATCGACCAGCAGTTCGCCGCTGTTCTTGTCGCGGCGATGATGCAGGGTCGGATCTTCGGTGCAGAGCTTGTCGAGCGCTTGTCCGATCTTGGCTTCATCGCCGCGGCTCTTTGGCCACACGTGTCGGCTGTAGGTGGGCGCTGGAAAGACCTGACGCGGCAGCTCGAGCTGCGCGGTCTCGGCTGCGAGCGTGTCGCCGAGTTGGAGGTCGTCGAGTTTGCTGAGGCCGAACACATCCCCGGCGTTGACCTGGTTGATCTCCTTCGCCTCCTTACCATCGACATCGAGGATGTGCACGAGCTTGTGTGTCTTGCGAGTCGTCACATCAACGACCGGGTCCGCAGCGTTCAGGGTGCCGCGCAAGCAGCGCAGCCACGCAACACGACCGACGTAGGGATCGATGGCGATCTTGAACACCTGCGCCAAGAACGGACCGTCCGTGGTCGGAGCAACAAGTTCCGAGTGGACGTCTCTTCCCAGTTCGCGCGCGCCTCGGGGGCCGAACTCGACCGGCGATGGGAAGTGCTCCGCGACAAAGGTGAGGAACGTGTCGACCCCGACACCCGTCGTGGGCGCGATGGCGAACACCGGCACGAACTTGCCTCGTGCCATCGCGCGACCGAGGTTCTGCTCGAACTCATCCGCCTCGAGGTGCCCCTGCGCCAGGTAGTGCGACAGCAGTGTGTCGTCGACCTCGGCTTCGTCCTCCTCGATCCACTCGTGGTACTTGTCGGCCCGCGGGCCATGGTGTGTCAGCACGTTGCGGATTGCCTTGAAGTCGTGCCCGGGGGCCTCTGGATAGGTCACTGGCGCGACCGCGTGGCCAAACAGCGCGCGCAACTCGACGATCCGTTGTTCGAAGCTGGTGCCGTCCTGGTCGAGGTGCGTCACGAGGATCGCCCGGGCGAGCCCCATTTCTCCGGCGCGTTGCCACAGTCGCCGCGCATGGAAGGAGATCGGTGCCGCGGCGTTGAGCACGAGGCACGCAACCTCGACGGCCTGCAAGGACGACAACGCGTCGGCGACAAAATCTGGGTGACCCGGCGTGTCGAGCACGTTGACGCGCACCTTGCCCACCGGAATGCGAAACAGGTGCGAGACCAACGTGTGCTTTCGCTCTCGCTCCTCCGGTTCGGCACTGCCGCCGCCGGGCGCATCGCTGGCAGCGCCAGCCCGAGGACCAGACTTCGTGAGCCGGATCAGGGAATCGACAATCGCCGTCTTACCGCTGTGCCCGTGGCCGATCAGCGCAATGTTGCGCAAGTCTTCCGAACGATGTGCCATGTGCCGCTCCGTAGGGGATCGAAGGAAACCACCGACGTGGAGTCGGTGGAGGCGATCCTCGCGGCAGTCAGTGGGCGGGCATCGTGCACACCCACGGGCCGTTCGCGTGGGTCGCGTGCAGCCGGTTGTCGCGGGCCAGCAAGCGCATAGCTCGCGGCAACATGCAGTAGGGTAACCACTCTCGAGGAGAGCACAATTGCCACCCCATTGGCCCGTTTGACGAGGCTTTCCTACCCTGAAGGGTCGGTCCTTTGGCGTAGACGGGTCCCGACAGGCCGACACGGAGCCCGCCAAAAAGACCTCGAGTCGAGCGGCGACCGAGGTGTTGGACAACCTCGGCCCCCCCACTGAGACACCGCACCGGCCTGCCGCGAGCGCCAGCAGCATCGAAGGACCACGAGTACCGATGGCTGCGTCACAGACACTCGGCGGAATCTCCGCTTCCACGGCGACTCCGCTCCTCGCTCTTGTTGGCCGTCGCTTGGCCTCGCAGGCAAGCCACTTCTGAAACCACTCCTACGAACACGCAATCGGGGGATCGCAGCGGTGCGCGCAGGCCTCGACGATCACTGCCGTGCCGGAACAATCTCGACGCGGCGGTTGCGTTCCTTCGACTTCGTGTCGCGCGGATCGAACTGACCGTAGCCGACGATGACGATGTTGCGTTCCGACATGCCTTGCTCGATGAGGAACCGAGCGACCGCATTGGCCCGCTTGGCCGACAGCTCGCGATTGTCGAGGTAGTTCGACTTCTTGATCGGGTCGCTGTCCGTGTGACCCTCGATGTAGATCTTGCAGTCGCCGTAGTCTCGCTTCAGCACCGTGACGATCGACTTCAGCACGCGAGATGCGCTGCTCTTGAGCTTGTCGCTGCCTGAGTCAAAGGTGACCGTATCATCTACCCCAAGCGAGAGTCGGCCCTTGCGATAATCGACCGTCACGTCAGGACCGAGTTCTTCCTGCAGGCCTTTCGTGTCGTTCTCGAACCCGGCGTTCTTGGGTTCGGTGGCAGAAGGCGCCGATCGCTCGCTCGCCATCTGGCGCTCGAGGTCATCCTTCTGCGCCCGCAGGGACGCGAGGCTGCCATTGAGGTTGCGGATCTCGGCATCGCGATCGCGAAGCAGATCCTGGTAGCGGGATGTGCAGCCGCCCAAGAGGGTCAGTGCGGCCAAAGAAACGAGCATCTTGATGGAACGGAATTGCATTGGTGCCTCCCTAACGTGGTTTCATCCGTTGCGTCGCCCACGACGGACGACCAGAACTAGCGCGAGAATACTAATGAGTGCGGCCCCGCCCAGGAACGGCACGGCCATCGGCGACGATCGTTGCCATTCGGGCCAAGTGCGGAACACGAACTCGTGGATCGGTGCCTTGTAGAACATCACCAAGAGGGCGCCGATCGCCAGGAACGGCCCGAAGGGAACGTACGAGTCCTTGGTGACAAGTCGATGCAGCAGCCCACCAATTGCGCCGGTGAAGCTGCCCAGAAAAAAGGTCCAGAGGGCCCCGTCCCAGCCCACGAAAGCGCCGATCGCGCCCATGAACTTGACGTCGCCGAACCCCATCGCTTCGCGGCCGAAGATCGGACGCGCGCCGTTTCGGATGGCAAGGCAAAGGCCGTAGCCCGCGGCCAACCCGAACACGCTCGCGAGAATGCTGTCCAACTCGGGCGACATGGAGCCAGGAGCAATCGTGCCGGCGAAGCCAGGACACGTGAAGGCAACCAACGTGCAACCGATAGCCATGAACGGGATCGTCAACGCGTCCGGAAGGATGCGGTGATCCCAGTCGATGAATGTGCTCGCGATCAAGAACGACACGAACGCTGCATCGAACAACGTCGGCAGCAGCAGCGACCAATCGAGAGAAACGCCGAGTTCGGTCGTCACCAGCATCGCCCCGTGCGGCGAAGCGCGAAGCAAGACAGCAAACATCACTGCGGTCAGTAGCTCTACCAGCGGATAGCGGACCGAGATGCGTTGACGACAGCAGCGCGAGCGACCGCGGAGCATCAGCCAACCGAACACCGGGACGTTGTCGCGCCACGAGATCGACTTCTTGCAGTGAGGGCACTTCGACCGGCCGCCGAGGGAGCGTTGACTTGGCTCCTCCTGCGGCAGTCGATAGATGACGACGTTCAAGAACGAGCCAATGCACGCGCCGAACCCAGCGGCGGCAAGCTCGTACGCGGATACCGACATCGTCGAACCGACCCACGATCGCCATCGCGGCGAACACCAGCAGAAGACCCGTCGCCGCGAACTGCGAATCGTTCTGGCACTGACCGGTGCCGAACTGCGACTGGGACGCGACAGCTTACGAACGACTCGCAACCTGTCCAGATGCAAGGAAAGGCCGCGGATGGGCAGCTAGTGCAGAGTTCTCCACAGCTGACGCTTTCGCGTCAGCGGTCCAGCGCGCGTACGGATAGGAGTTCTGACAGCGGCACCCCACCTCGGACTTCCGTCTGCAGGCGGAGCCGCAAGAACGAACCGGGCGGCGCAAAGATGCGCTGACTGCCGACCACGTCGCGCGGCGGTGCTGCCCGCGAAGGATCGAGATCAGGCTGCGTTCGCAGGAGCGGATCTGCCGGAAGCAGCTGCCACTGCACCCGCAACGATGAGCTACCACCCTGCACCCGTAGCTGCGCCGCCGCGCGGTCGGCGGGCATCGCAGCGAATGGGGTGTAGCCACTCGCAACACAACGGACATCGGCAGGCAGGCCAGGCTCAAGTCGCACGCGCACCCCGACACACCCATCGAGTTCGCCCGGTAGGAGCAGCGTCCCGCGCTCGGTTGCGAGCAGCGTCCGAACCGGGACCGAACCCGACACATCCAGCAGGCCAGCAGTGACAATCGCAAACGGCAACGCCGTTCCTGTCGGAGCCTCCACGTGCCCCCGCACTTCGACCCCAGAGGCCGCGACCAGGGTTAGAGCCGCACTGTTGCAGATCGCGCTGAAATCGACCAGCTGCCCAGGCACCAAAGCCAGGACTGCACCGGCCGACGCAATCTCCAACGTGCCATCGAGTCGGACGCGGCCGCGCGCTCGTAACTGAACTCGCTGGCCCGGCGCGACAACGCGAACCGTGATTCCCGAAGGCACGTCAATGGCGGCGAAGTCAAACACCGGCCGATCGACCACACGCAGCTCGCCGTCACCCCGATCGAAGGGGACGCCCACCGCCAGGGTCGTGTCCCGCTGCGGACGGAACGTACCCAGACTGCCATCCCCAGCTTCCACTCGTACGAGTGGGCGCACGCTGCGATGCCCGGTGATTTCGAAGCCAGGGGCGGCGAGGTCGGCGTCGAGCCACGGCCGCTCTTCCTCCGCGGCGGGCCACTCAGCGACGGCCACCGCATCTCCTGGCACCACGTAGCACCACTGCATCTGCATGGGCACGGAACGGCCGGCGTAGTCGAGCAAGCCCTGCGTCCCCACTAGCAGCTTGACACACAAGAAGTCGTCCGGCTGAAGGGGCACGGCGCGATTCGACCCCGCCACCCGAACCTGATTCCCGAACTCCAACTCGACCGTTGCGCCCCAGAACTCATCGACCGCCTGCTGCGACAAGAGACGCACCGCTCGCGGTTCGATCCGTTCGACATGCCCAACGGGAGCGCCGCGGCGCAGGAGAGTGATTTCGAAGGCCGCAGGCGTGGCGCTCGCAGGCAGGACCGGCAGCGTGAAATGAAGCTGCAGGCGCGGATCGTCGGCCGGCATCGGAACCGAACCGAGTTCGCTCGGCCGCAGCATGAAGGGCCGGGAATCGGCGTGTACTGGCCGCAGCGGCGCCGGTAGCCCGCGCAGCGAGCTGCCGAGTCCGGCTGTGCGGAAGGTGCGACGGACACCTTCCTGCAGCAGGTGTCCAGAGATCGAGCGAATGCCATCGGCCCGTGGATACCCCTGCACGGCAAGCCGGTAGACCGCAGAAGGCTGCATCGACCCGTCGAGTAGATCTGGACTCAGAGGCGCTTCGGGCTCGAAGGTCACCCAAGAACCATCGACGTGCAACTTGCCACGGACCGGGTGCCCCTCCGCATCGACAACAGCGAAGCTGTCACGCGTGACCGTCAGTGCATCAACCGGCTCGCTGAAGTAGACGGTGATCGCATCGTTGAGCATCAGCGGCTGCGAATCGACCGCCAACAAAGGGAACACGCTCGTCGCTTCGAAGGCAGGAGGCAGGACGCGGGTCCCTCGGCCGCAAGCGCAAAACCCGAACGCCACAATCGCCAAGAACCAGCCCCGGCGGGGATCCGGGTGGGCGCTCGCGGGCTCAAGACACAACGACATGCGGTGAAGATGGTAGCGGACCTGGAGGGGCGAACCTACGCAACGCACTCCTGGAACCTCCCAGAACGGTCGGGTCGCTACAAATGGCCTCCCCATTGGACCGCTCGCGCGGCAGAGCCAAGACGGCCGACAGCACGGAACGCATTCCTAGAGCATTCTGGAGAGCCCGCGGCGAGTCCGCGACGCATTCCCCCAAGGTCAGGCCAGACCTGCGCCGCTGGCGCCTTGGGCAATCGCTACTACGGAGGGTCCATGGAGACACGAGCCTCCAGAGTCACACCTCCTCCAAATGGTGCGAGGCAGCCTCAACTGCCTCGCATCACTCACGTGCTCTGCGCCCCACCCCTTCAGTCAGGACGGCACTTCAGTCAGGACGACGCATGCGATAGACGACGCTCATGCTTCGCAGCGACGGCGAAACCGCAGGGGTCACGTCCAAGTTGTTGCTCATGACCAACCGGAAGTTGATGTACCGCGGCAGCAGGCCAGTCAGCGGGTTGCGGATCGTAGAGAGCCGATCCTCCGTGACGTAGGGCGTGAGACCCGTGGCCAGTACGCGCGGGGTCGTGAAGGCAGCACCCGAGTTGGCCGTCGAGTAGCGGTACGCCTCACAGGCGTAGTTCGGGTTGAGCAGGTTGCCTCGTCCAGCGACCGTGTTGTCAACGCCCGGATTGTAGAGCGTGCCCGAGTTTGCGAAGTCATCCGCACCACGAATCTCGAGCACAGTCGACGTCCCAGCGGGCTGCTGAGCAAGCGGCGGGTCGAGCAGCGAGGCGAAGTCCACAATTCGCAAGTTGCCGAGTTGGTTGCTGCCGCCGAACGTAGCGTCTGGGTAGCCGTTCGGCACCACAGCGCCGACGCGCTGGTTGGGCCGCATGGTGTCGTAGAAGCCGAACGTCACGGTCGAGACACGACGCACGAAGTCGGCAGCAGCCCAGTGCAGCATGCCGTCGCCAGCGGGGGCGCGGATGATGCCATTGGGACCGTTGCCATTCAGACCGTTCTGAACCAGGATGATCGCGCCCGAGTCCTTGATCCAACCACCCGTAGCGTTCGTATCCGTAGCTGGATCGACGAGGATGTCGGCTCCGGTCGTCGGATCGAGACCGCCAGTTGTGTGCACGCGCAGCGAAGGCCACGGGGCTGGCTGCGGGCAGCCGGAGCCGGTCGCATTGTAGTAGCCGCCCGGAGCATTGGCCCCCAAAGGTGGGTTCGGGAAGCTGCTTGGCGGCCCCATCATTGCGACTTGGAAGCCGTTGATGCCAGCCGCGATGGTGTTGGCCGCGCCATCTGGGAACATCTTGAAGTCGACCAACATGGGCATGGCGATCGGGTCCAGATCGCGTTTGCGATCGCCGCGGAAGTCGCCTTCGTCGAGAGCAAAGATACCGCTCGTAGGAACGGGGTTTGGGAACACGCTCGGGACCCACGGCGAGTCGACGTCCGAGGTCCAGTCGTTGGATACACCAACCAGTGGCTGGGGATCGCGGGCGCCGCCAAGACCAATCACGTTGCCGTCTTGAATGGTCACGAGGCGCGGGTCGCGCCAAGTGTAGGAACGGTCAAAACGAGGGTAGGCGATGTACTTGATCTGGCCAGGCGAGCGGAACTGGTCGTTGGGGTCGATGCGATAGACCTTGTCCTCGAACACCGAACGCATGGAGGAGCCACGCAGGATGTTGTCCGCATAGTTGGTCGTGAGACCACTGAGGACCGAGGGGCAGTTGAGGAAACACTGCGGCGCGGGCGGAACGCCGACCTGACGCAGCGACCACTTGAGATCGGGGCGCTTGTCGGCATGACCGAGCGACATCGAGTATCGATCGAACACGTCGAAACGCACATCGAAGTCAGCAAATGGCGACCAGTAGAGTTGCTCGACGTCGAGCACCATGTCGCTAGCCTGACGGTTGCTCAGCCCGAAATCGTCTTCGAGGTACCGCATCTGCATGCGCGACCCACGAGGCTGGTGTGGCTCAATGACCTGCCCGACCGGCTGGGCAAAGGCTCCACCCTCAAACGGATTCGGCACGTTTGGTGGTTGCACGGTGTCCAGCATGCGCGGCGACCAGTAGAGCACGCCGCCGTTGTTCGGGGCGAAGTTCGTAACGGTTGCTGGGCACTCACCGCGATTCGAACGGTTGATGCCGGCGAGGTTGCCAGAATCGGCCGTGCGGTTGAACCTCACGGCCTCGGCAGCGACTAGGCGGCCGTTCAGCAAACGATACTGACCGAACAGGTCGATGGAGCCGGAGGCCGTGCCATCCTCGTCGGCACTCTCGAACGGGTAGACGCGCCAGAGGACTAGGTTGTCCTGGCGGTCCGGATCGACGGTCATCTGGGCCGACCAGTTATTGACAACGTTGCTCGGATCGTCATTGAAGATCTGGACTGAGTTGCCAGACAGATCCGTCAGTCCCTCGCTGCCGAGCAGCAGGTGGAACCAGTAGATGTCATTGGTCGAGGCGTTTCGGTGAAACAACCCCATCGGCGGCTTCAACTGAAGCACCGTTCCGTCGCCAGCCTGATCCGACCAACGAACTGGAACAATGCTCGACGCAACCACTTTTGGGTCCGTCAGCTGTTGGAAAAACGAGGCACCCGGCATGGTCGCCGAGGTCAGCACAAAGTTGCGGGTCGCGTCGATGCGATCGAAGTCCATCGGCTCCGAGAACTCGAGCGCCACGGACGCATTGGGATCGACGCGCTGCCCCGGCGGCACCGGAATGCCATTGATGGTGGTCGGTGGGGCCGGGTCAATCTTCAAGAACTGGTAGCGCTGTGCCGCGTCGCTCACAACATCGGCACCGGCGCTGAATCGAAGGTTCTCGTAATAGACGCGGCGAACTGCGCAGTCGGAGCCGAGCGGATCGAGCGCGTTCGCTTGGAAGGAAACCGGGCGACCAAGGGAGTCGGTGCCGCGGATGGCATCGACACGCACGCGCATGGTCGGGGCCTGTGCACCCTGCGAGCCATCGACCGCGAGGCCAAGGCCAGGAAACGCTGGGTCGCCCCTCACTGTACCGACATCGAGGTTCTGAATGATCTCGGCCCGGATACGGACTGTCTCCGTGGTGAGATCTGGCAACTGAACCGTCACGGTTTGCAGCAGCACGTCGCCCGCTCGCAGCGGCCGAGTCGTGGGCACACTGGACGGACCCAAGACGAAACCTGTGTTACGGTCGATCGATCCACCGACAAACGGATAGCGCGCACGGATGGGCACTAGATTGCCGCGCTTGTTCAGGGTGATGGTGCCGTCAACCGCGATATCGGTGATTCCCATCGCAACCGTGCCGAGCAGTGCCGGCGGCTCAACGTCGCGCAGTACCCCCGCCGCGCCATCCAGCTGGTTACCGGAGCGGAAGTCACGGATGACCGAATCGCGACCGAAGCTATCGACATCATTCAGTTCCTCGACCGCGTCCTGCCGGACATAGAAAGCTGAAGACACGCTGCCGCGACTTGGCAGCGCAATGCGAATGTTGGCCGTACGGCTGTCGAGGCTCGTCGGCAAGCCGGACGCCAAGAAGCCGCCCCGCGCTTCGCCACCCAGGATCGTCGGGTCAAGGATGATCGTGTTGCCGCGCGTGATGAGCCGGTACGGAACCGAACGGAAGGCCTCAGCAGGAGATACCAACTGTGGGTCACCGGCAAACTCGAGCAGTTGTACCGACGACGGGTTGACGTCGAAGAAGCTCGATGCGAGGCCGAGGCTGGAGGAGAAGCGCAGGACGAATGCAGCATCGCGCGGCACCACCGGGATCGGCTGCTGTGCCGTGTTCTGGTTGCGGAAGGATGGCGGTAGGACCGACAGCCCTGCCTGTGCGGCGATCAACGCCGTATCAAAACGCTCCGCCTCGGCCCCACGGTTGTCCCAGAGGATGAGGAGCTCCTCGTGCCCTGTCGTGACGTCGAAGCTCAAGAACTGATAGTTCGCCGACACCACGACCTCGCCCGCTGGATCGTAGAGCGACTGGCTCTCGATGTTGGAGCGTACGACCACATTGGTCTGCACCAAAACGCGTCGCCGATTCAACTGGTCGCGACGGTCGCCCCGGGCATCGTCGATGCGCTGGTATGCGTAGACGTCGACCAAGCGGCCGTAGGTGACGTCCAGCAACTCCGGTCGGCTGGAGTCGATGGCATTGCCACCAACTGTGTTGCTCGAGCCGTCGCAGGCGACGGGCAGCAGCAGGAACAGCGGTGCAGCCAGGAGGAATGCGTGCTTCATGTTCATGACCGTGTCGAGTTTCGGGGCTCGCCGCTATCAGTGGTTTTCTGTGGCGGCGAGCGGAGTCCAGTGCACAACCTCAGAAGCGGAACGGCAGGCGGAGGAACTGCAGTTCCGGACGCGGGGAATTCGGGCCGAATGGCCGCGGGTTTACATCCGTTAGCTCCGCCTTGTAGGCGGAGTTGAACTGGACGTCGTACTGCACAAAGGCCGCACCGAGTTGGCGGATCTGTTGCTGGACCTGAGTGTCGGTGAGGTTGTAGGCGAAGGCATCACCTGCCGGGAACCGCACCGCCCCCACAACCGTGGGGTCCGGATTTTGGTGGAAGGCGAATCCGATTCGGACGCTCGAGAGCGGAACGATTGCACCACCGGTGCCGACATAGGTGCCGCCGAGTCCCTCTGCACCGTCGGTGCGAACCTTGAAGAACTTGGAGCGGACCTGAAGCGAGGTCGCGGTTCCGTCCAGCAACCCGTCGACGCTGCAGAGCAGCACTCGATCGGTGTGCGTGAGGATGCGGAAGCTGCTTCGAACCGAACCAGCGTTGTTGCGCAGTTCGGCCTCGTAGCCGACGTAGCGATCCAGCTCATTGCCAAGCTGGGAGGTGGTCAATTCGATGCGATAAGCGGGTTGCCCACGGAACGTGGCCCCAGCAGTGGCCGAGAGGATTGGCACCCCGGAAGAACCAAACAGCGCCGGGTATGACACCACCGCGGACGCACCCTGCACACTGTACCGTGCATAGCCGTTCTGGAGCGGCTTGCTGACATCATCAGTGATTGCCGCAAACTCGTAGCGCGGCCCGGTCAGGTCTCCTAGCGGGTCGGTGACACCGCGCGGGAGTCCGTCTGGAGCAATCACCGAACGGCGCCTCGCGGCACCCATATCGAGCCACTTCGAACGCACGCGGGTTACCGAGTTGAAGGGCACGGGCAGAAGGAGTGGCGCAGGGCGGATGTCGCCTTCGTTCGACAGGATGTTAGTCGCGTTACCAGCGTCATCGACGGGTGTGCCGAGGGCATTGGGGAAGCCGCGCCACGCCAGCAACTGCTGCTTTTGAGTCCCGGACGTGATCACGCCAGCGCGTCGCACGACGATGTTGTCGTCCAAGACGGTGTTGGTGCCATCGCTGTTCGGGGCCGACGGATCACCGGGAGGGGCCATCAACTGAACGACGCCCATGCCACCAAAGCCGCCGAGCGGTCGAATGTCGTACTGGGACCCTTGGAGCACTGTCCCCTGGCCCGAGAGCGGATACTTCGACTGGACGTCCGGGGAAAGGAACTGACCAGTGCGGCAGATGCCGCCATCCGCCGAGATCGCGAAAGTGTATTCGTTCTCGGGCGCGGCATAACGGAAGTTGGCACCGGAGCCGCGCGCATTGAATTCAATGCGCGTGGCCGACATCAGGATGACCATGCCACCCGATCCGGCACCACCACCTGCGCCCTGATTGCACGAACCGGCCTGTTCACCACCACCACCGTGACCGCCATCGGCCTCGATGCGCCCGCGTGGGCCAATGATGATCGGACCAAGTGCCTTGACGATCAGGATGCCACCGCCACCACCGCCACCGCCGCCCTTGTTGTCGTTGACGAAGCTCGTGGCGTTGATCGCACAGTCCGGCGCCGGAGCTAGGTCACCGCCACCGCCGCCGCCCGCGCCACCAACAGGAGCGGCTAGTTCGCCACGGATTCGAATCTGACGCTGACGGTTGATACCGACACCCCAGAAGTCGTTGTCGGTGCGCGCGTCGGTGAAGACGCGCGGGCCCGCCGCACCGCCAGCCAGCGAGCGGGATCCTGCACCAGCTGCACCAGTGCAACCGGCGCCACCAAGACCTTCCTGTTGCTGGAAGAGGGAGCCCTGGCCCCGCAGTTCCTTGTACCAAGGATCGCCCTGGGTAGCGAGTGAGCCGCCGCCACCACCAGAGCCGATGTTGCACGCCGAGTTGCAAGACATCAGGCCAGCACCACCGCCACCCAGCGGACGCTGGCCGGCCCCAAACCCAGCTTCGCCCGTAGGCGAGCGCTGCGTCGAACTCGGGCTGCCGCGACCACCGTTACCGCCACCGCAAACACCGACACCACCGGCCGTGGGGAAGTTGGCAGAGTTCAAGGTGTTGACGCGATCGCCATCACCGCCGCGGACAGACAGCAGGCCGTTGACTTCGAAGGAATCACGCACCAGCCAGACCATCGGCCGGGTGCCTACACCTCTGACGATTACGTTCTCTGGAATGCGAACGCTTCGGAAGTTGAACTGACCGCCCGAGACATTGAATGGCGGGCCGTTGCTCGGCGACACCTGCGTGAAGTTGGTGTCCAAGATCACGCTCGCAGTCGCCGGCTCGAACTGGAGCTCCGTCGAGCCACCTTCGAAGTTGAACCCGGCGCGAACGAACCCCGACCCGACCTCGGCCTGCGGCTCGAGGAAGGCCGCATCGAAGTCAATCTGGCTTGAGGTCGCAAAGGCCTCGACCAGGACGTCAAACTGGGGGTCGTAGGACACCTGAGTGCGGAACGTGGCGAAGATGCGCTGGAAGGCAGCGTTGGCAACGTTGGACTCACCCGAGATGTCTTCCACCGTGCTCTCGACGATGACGCGGATCGTGGCGTTGTTCGGCAACACACCGACGGGCCGCAGCACGAGGGTCGACCCACTAAGACCGTTGACCTCGAGGTCCACGTCAGCCGGGACCCATGTGCTCACCGGGTTTCCGGAGCCGAAGTCGTCATACTCAAGGAACACGCGACCGCGATTGACACTCGCGCGGATGCGCGGGTCGGTATCGAGCG
>CAMBXM010000035.1 GCA_945871815.1 Singulisphaera sp. GP187 | reverse complement strand
TCGAACAGGCCACCAACCTAGCAAAGGTCATGGTCTGCGAGCTCGGCATGAGCACCAAGGTCGGCCCCATCAAGTACACGACCGACGACCAGAATCCGTTCCTGGGGCGCGAGTTCCGCCTCGCCTCCGACCTGTCCGAAAAGACCCTCGAACTGATCAATGAGGAAGTTCGTCGACTGATCACCGAGCAGTACGACGCCGCGCGCAACTTGCTGGTGGCGCACCGCACGTCGCTCGACCGGTTGGCGGAAGCCCTGTTGAAGCACGAGACGCTGAGCGGCGACGAGGTCGGAGCAGTGCTTCGAGGCGACGACCTGGAGGAGTACCGCGCGGCCCAACTGCGACTCCGTGGGCCAGCGGAGCCGGCGCGGCGCGCCGGTGTTGAAGCGACGCCGCAGGCCGCCAGCGCGTCGCCGAAGCCTGCCGAGCCGGACGTAGGCCTGTCCGGCGCCTGACCGCGGCGGGCCGGCGCAACCGCGACGGTCCGCGGCACTCTGTCGTGGCACCAAGGTCGAGCGCGCGCGGCCAAGCCACGGCAGCCGAGGGCGAGAGTCGGACTCGCAGCGCAACCTGGTGATTGGGCGGCGAGTTCGCGACGCCGGCATCGATCGACGGGGCCTTCGGGAAGCGCTAGCGGGCTAGGAAACCACTTCTAGACACGCATCGACGAGGTTCGGCTGTGGCATCAGCGCTGCCACGCCGCTATGGATGCTGCGCATTGCAATGGCGGACTTCGCGGAGCTATCGAAGCGGATGATCGAGGTGGCGATCTTCGCCGCCCTGATCTACTTCGGCCTGCGGTTCCTGCGCCGAACGCGCGGCAGCAACGTGCTCCGCGGCCTCGCGTATCTCGGCGTCGCCGGGGTCGCATCGTTCCTGTTCTTGATCCAGTTCATGGGTCTGGACCGGCTGAAGCAGCTGTTCGAGATGATCGTGCAGTCCGTGGTCATTGCATTGATCGTGGTGTTCCACCCAGAGATGCGCCGGGCGATCGTGCACATCGGCGAATCGAAGGTGTTCGCCCGGCTCTTTCGCAAGGAGACCAAGATCATCCAGCGGGTGTCGCGAGCCGTTGAGAGCATGAGCAAGGTCAAGATGGGCGCGCTGATCGCCATCGAGCGCGACGCCTCCCTGCAGTCGATTGCGGACTCCGGCACCCATCTCGACGCCGAACTCTCACCGCTGTTGCTCGAATCGCTCTTCTACCCCAAGAGCACGCTGCACGACGGCGCAGTGATCCTGCGCGACAATCGAGTGGTCGCCGCGGCTTGCCTGCTGCCCTTGAGTCAGAACCCCGAGGTGGACAAGCGCCTTGGCACGCGCCACCGGGCGGCATTGGGTCTGTCCGAAGAAACCGATGCACTCGCCGTCGTCGTCTCCGAAGAGACCGGCACGATCTCGACCGCGCTCGCTGGCAAGCTCAGCTACGCCATCACCAAAGAGACGCTCGAGAAACAGCTGGAGGACGTGCTCAACACGCAGAAGCGCCGGGAGCGCGCTGCCCAGCGCCGCCCGATCGTGACCACACTGGGCCAGATGGTCACTGCCGACCCGTGGCGCAAGCTGTCCGCCGTCGGGCTCGCCATCTTGCTGTGGCTGGCCATGGACCAGCGCATCACGGCGTCGCACACCGTCGCCATGAAACTCGACGTGATCGGCATCGGCCAGCAGCTCCCTCAGCTCGCCGGCATCGACGAACTGTTCGTGAACATCCCAACCGACACGGTGACGCACACCGGGTTCGTCGACCTCAGCACCGGCGAGCCGATCGACGCGGTGAAGTTGACGTTCGAGGGACCGAAGACCTCGATCGAGAACCTCTATGGCGACAGCCTGAAGCTCAGCGTCAAGCTGCCGCAGGTCGAGTGGGACAAGGTCGACAGGGCGGGGTTCACGGCCACCGACATTCAGCCGTCCCACCGAGCCCTGGTCGACGGCAAGATCGCCATCGTCATGGATCCACCGCGCGTGAGTATCCAAGTGGTGCGCGTCAAGGTCACAACGCTCCAGCTCGGAGCCGACCAGATCGAGCTGATGTTCAACGGCGACGAGCGGCTGCGGGCACGCCTGCGCGATGACACCTTCGAGTTCACGCCGAAGACCGTCGAGTTGTTCGGACCGGCCCGGGCCCACGAGGAGTTGGCCGCCCGCAAAGGCGAACGCCCCATGCGCGCCCAGCTCGCGGCGCCGTCGAGTGCGCGCCAGATCCCGGCTCAGATCACGCTGCAACCCCAGTTCGAAGAACTCGGTCTCCGCCTGCGCGAACGCTGCTCGCTGACCGTGCAGTTGCGGCCCGAGATGCAGGGCTACAGCTTCGATCTGCCGGTGTTGGTCGACGACCTAGCCCTGCCGCCCGAGCTGCGAAACCAGTATCGACCCGATACGCCGACCAAGGCTGTCCGCATCAAAGCCGGTGGCGCGCTGCTGTCGAAGCTCGTCGGCTTCGAGCCCGGCCCGCGTGCCGAATGGGCCCGCGCCAACCTTCGCCTGTTGGTCTGGATCCCGCCGCGCGAAGACGAGAGTTCCTACCCCGAGAAGATCCTCGCTCGGGCGCGGCTCTACTTGGTCGACTCGGTTCGCGACGGGGACAACGCTGCCGACTTCGGGCTCGAGGAGCTGGTCACCGTCGAACTGATCCGAACACCATGAGCGAGTCGTTCCAGCCCCCCCAGTTCGGTACCGATGGCCTGCGCGGCCGCGCCGGCGAAGCACCACTCGACCCCGAGACCATGCGCCGAGTCGGCGCCGCACTCGGAGTTCTGCTCCAGAAGACAGGCATCGACCCCATCCGCGTCGTCAGCGGCAATGACGGGCGCGAGTCGGCTCCGTGGATCCTGGAGGCACTCGCCCAAGGACTCGTCGCCGCCGAGGTCGCCGTGACCGACGTCGGTCTGTGCACCACGCCGGCCCTGGCCTTCCTCTGCCGCACGCAGCCGTTCTCGGCCGGCATCATGATCAGCGCGTCGCACAACCCCGCGCACGACAACGGCATCAAGATCTTCTCCCACGATGGCACGAAACTGGCCGACGCTGAGGAGCGCGAACTCGAATCGCTGAGCTGCGAGTTGCGCCCCGAACGGACGGGCACGCCGCGCTTGCGCCCGCGCCACGACCTGCTGCGCTCCTACGAAGACCAATTTGCCGAGCTCTACCCGACGCTGGACCTCACCGGCATGAAGCTGTGCGTGGACGCAGCGCACGGCGGCGGATCCGGGCTGGCGCCGACCATCCTGCGCGCATTTGGCGCCGAGGTCATCGAAGTCGCGTGCGAGCCCGACGGCTTCAACATCAACGATGGTGTCGGCGCGCTTCACCCCGAGTTCGTGCGCAATGCGGTGCGCGAACACGGGGCCCACCTCGGCATCTGCCTCGACGGCGATGGCGATCGCGGCATCTTCGTCGACGAGACCGGCACCGTCCGCGACGGCGACGATCAGTTGTGCCTGTTCGGCATGCACATGCACCAGAACGGCGACCTCCCGCACGCCACCGTGGCCGCGACGGTGATGAGCAACCTCGGGCTTCACCGCGCCCTCAGCAGCGCCGGCATCAAGGTCCATGTGACCCCCGTCGGCGACCGCAATGTCGTGCAAGCGATGCGCGAACGCGGTCTTGCGCTCGGCGGCGAGCAATCGGGTCACATCCTCTTCGCCGGCGATGGCAAACTGACGGGCGATGGCGTGTTCACGGCGCTGCGGCTGTTGTCGCTGCCGGGCGTTCGGGAACGCGGGCTGGCGGCCGCCTTTGCCTCATTCCGCCGCTTTCCGCAGAAGCTCATCAACGTGCCGGTCAGCAAGAAGCCGAAGTTCGCCGAGGTCCCCGCTCTCGCTGCCCGCATGGCAGAGGTCGAGCGCATCCTGGGCAATGACGGCCGCCTCCTGTTGCGCTACTCGGGCACCGAACCGCTCTGCCGCGTGATGATCGAGGCCGCCGACGGCGAACTCGTCGAGCGCCTGTGTCGCGAACTCGCCGACCTCGTCGCAGAATTGCTCGGCTGAGCTCCGCACGATGAGCCCACAGCTGGATGCACTCGCGATCCTCGGCGGCAACGTCGATGGCAACACGGCATTCGCCGTCGCCGTAGGACGTCGCGGCACGCTGTCGGAAACGCGGGCCCCGATCGCCCAGCGCGTCGATCTGGCCGTGCTCGTCCAAGAGGCGCTGCAGCAGGCGGGGATGGCCGCCAGCGAGGTCCGTGAACTTCGCGTCGATCGCGGTCCTGGTTCCTACATCGGTCTTCGCGTCGCCGTGACGTTCGCGCGCACGTTGGCTGCGTTCTCGGGCGCCCGGATCCTCTCCGCCGAGGGCCTCGAGGTCGTGGCCGCGGCGGCTCTGCGCGCCAACCCCGAGCTGGCCGACCGACAGATCTGTGTTCTGCTCGACGGTCGCCAGAAGCGCGTGCAGTTTGGCGCCCACCGAGCCGTCGGCGGTCAGATCGAGAGTCTGCATGCGCCAAGACTCACCAGCGACGCCGAAGCTGTCAGCCAGCTCGATCGCAACTGTGTGGTGCTGATTGACGCCGCGGTCGAGGCACGCATAGGGGCCACGATTTCGGCCTCCGGCGCGGTCCTGATGCCGATTCCGCACGTTTCGGCCTCGACCCTGTTTGCTGCCGAACTGCGCCTGGTGGAGGTGTCGCCACTCGAACTGGAGCCCCTCTATCTCACCGGCTCGTACGTCGGTTGAACTGGTTGCTGCTGTCGCCGCCCCAGACAACAGCACGCCGAACGGCAGCACGCACAAGGCAACCGCACGACAGACAGCGGCAAGCAGGCCGCAGCAGGCCAGAAAATCAGGGGCCAAGTAGCCGGGGCCCGACCGCAGCACGGTAGCGAGCACCATGGCGTCGACGGAACTCGCCGGCCCGCAGAGAAACACCCCGTACAGAGAATCGGCCCGCGTGAGCAGGCCGACCTCTCGTCACCTCACGCCCGAGAGCGCTTGATGCCGGGCTCCTCCGAGGATCACAGATCCTGCGGGCGGAGCGTCTTGCGCTTGTTGCCGGTCGCACGCGACTCAGCAATCTGAATCAGCGAGCGGACGGCCTTGTCGAGCGCCGGATAGAAGTCCGACGAGACGTTGCACTTCTTGACCGCGGCCTTGGTGCGCGACTTCGAGATGATGAGGTCGCCGGTAGCGGCCTTCTTGGTCTTCTTGGCAGCCATTGGAATGACTCTTCGTGAAAGGGTTCTGACCGGACAGCGTGGAAACATCCCAACGCTGAATGGGGCGCGAGTTTGACCTTTGCGCGCGCACTGTCAAAGGAAATCTGCGTCGAAACTGGCTCTCCGAGCCCGTTCACGACGTTTTCGCGTGCACTGCGATTCGAAGCCTCAGTGCTCTTCCTCCGATCCTGCGCCTCGACGAGGACCATGCGCGCAGGCTACAACCTCACTGCGAACGCTGTGCGTTCGACCCGCAACGCACTGTTCCCTCTCGCATGAGCTGGCGACGCATCTCAATCCTGACTGCGACCATCGTCGCAGCGTTGATGTTGGGCACCTGGTACGTGCTGCAACGCAGCGGCGCGGCTACGGGCCTCGTACGCAGCTTTCTGCAGCAACTGCTGGCAACGCGCTTCCACCTCGAGAACGCACAGGTGGACCTGTTCGGCGGCAGCCTGACACTGTCGAACATCACGATCGCGGATCCGCAGCGCGAAGGCCGCAACCTGCTTGCAGCCGAGTCCGTGCAACTCGGCGTCGAAACCGATCCGTTGGGCAACGTGCTCGCACTCCATGAGATCGAGATGGACCGACTGCGCGTCGACATCGACCTCACGGCGGCACACGCGCCAAACCTCACCAAACTGCTGCGCGAGCAGCGGGCAGCAACTGGCGTCACGGCTGGGATCGGCGAAGTAACGCCCGCGCGCCTCACGCGCAGCAGCGCGCGGATCCGCGTCGACGATGGCGTGCCGGATCTTGAGTTCATCGACGTCGAGTTGCAGCTGCAGCGAGTGCTCGGCGACGACGGGAACCCGGATCGGCGGCGCGGCACCCTTCACGGCAGCGCCCACTGCAAGAACCTCGAAGTCGACGTGGAAGTGATTGGTGAAGTCGACCTGCAGCAGCAGCGCGTCAGACTTCAGGCCCGCATCGCCGACCTGACCGTCGACGCCGCCTTCTTGCAGCGTCTGCTACCACTGTTGCGCAGCGAACTGCGCGACGACGTCGCCTCGGGCAAGCTCGACGAACTCGTGCTACAGCTCGAATTGCCGCTCGACGGCGCCGATGGTGCAGTCGCGAGCAGTTCGTTCACGTTCAGCGACATGACTTGCTCGCTGCCAGAGATCCCAGTGCCGCTGCGCAGCGCGGCGGTGCGCGGAGTCATCAGTACGCAGGACGGCGGCACCGCGAAGTTCACCGGACAGCGCCTCCTGCCCACGGGTCAGACCGAGGTTGTGGCCAAGATCTCCGGCTTCTTCACCGATCCGCATCTCGAAGTGCGCGGCACTGGCCGCGACGTCGAGATCGACGACACAGTGCGCGCCGCACTGCGGACGTTCCAGGCCGGCCGCAGCGTCGTCGATGGACTGCGCCCAACCGCCGGGACCGCAGACTTCGATCTCTACTTGCGCGCGCACGGCCACTCCGACGAGGTCGTAGACCTTGATGTGCAGTTGCACGGAGTGGCGATGTCCTACCACGGGTTCGGCCCCGACGAGTCGCGGGCCGCATTTCCGCTGCCGGTCGTCGGCGCCGAGGGCCGCGTGCACCTGCGCGACAACGTCGTCAGCATCGAAGACGTAACCGCGCGACTGGCTCCGGAGGCTGGCAGTGGCGAAGTCACGATCTCAGGCCGCGTTGACCCCAAGAGCACCGGCCCCGAGCAGGTCAGCATCGACCTCGAGGCTACACGGATTCAGTTCACGCCGGCGCTGCGGATGGCGTTGGCGCAACTCGTGCGCGACGACGGCGCGCTGTACGACCAGTTTGCACCAGAGGGCGCCGCGTCCGTTCGCCTGCGCATCCGACCGACAAGCGACCAGGCGAGCACTTGGCAGGTCGTTGTGTCGCCGCTCGGCTCGCGAGCGCGGTGGCAGGGTTTTCCACTGCCACTCGAGAACGTGACCGGCAACATCATCGCTCGGTCGGAAGGCCTGCAGCTCGATCTCCGCGCCAGCTACGCCGGCGGTGAAGCCTACCTGCGCGGCAAGCTCATGGCGCCGATGGACCGAGAGGGTGCACTGGAACTCGGCAGCATCGATCTGCGCATCGATGGCACCAACGTCCCACTCGACGAGAACCTGCGCGGGGCAACCGCCACGCTGGCGCCAAAGCTCGATGCCGTATGGCGCGAACTGGCACCGAGCGGGCGCGCCGACACCGTGCTGCATGTGCGTCGCAACAAGGCCGAGGCCGAGCTGCTCTACGACCTGACGCTCGACCTACACGATGGTCACGCACTGCCCAGTTCGTTTCCTTTGCCGGTCGCGAAGGCAAGCGGTCAAGTGTTCGTGCATGGTCGCGGCGAGGAGATCCACGTGCAGATCGACGCGGTGCGTGGCTTGCTCCAAGCGCAGCGAGCGACGCCAGCGGAACTCGCGATCGTGGGCACGCTGTACACCGGCAAGGACGGCTATCGCGAGGACCTGACCGCAGTGGTTCGCGGGCTGGAACTCGACACGGAACTCGGCCTCACACTCGAGCGGACCGGTGCCGTCGGCAAAGGCACGTGGGACGTGTTGCGACCATCGGGCATCGTCGACCTCGTCCTGAGCCAGAAGACCAGCGGCGGCAAGTCTGACCGCCAGTACGACGTGCTGCTACGCGGTGTGCGATCCGCAGCAGAAATGCTGCCCCTGCCCGCGACCGAGGTCACTGGCGAGCTCCAGGTACACGATGGGGCGCTGCGTTTTTCCGACCTGCGTGCGCGCATGGGACCGGCGCTGGTGAGCTGCTCCAATGGCTATGTCGGGCCGTCGACCACGGAAGCTCGGTCCGAGGTCGCGTTCACCGTCAGTTCGCAGGGTTTCCCGCTCGACGACACGTTTGCTCGGCTGTTCGTCGGTCCGATGAAGCAGGCAGTGCTCGATCGGCAACTGCGCGGCGCGATCGACATCAACGGCCTGCAGCTGCGCTTTCTGCTGCCCCAGGATGGCACCGACCAGCGCATCGAGACGGTCCTCAAAGGCTCGATCAACGCACTCGACGTCGAGTGCCTTCTCGGCACTCGCCTACAACAAGTGAACGGCAACCTCGCGATCGCCGAGAGTCGCGTGACCAAGGACGGCGGCACGATCCGCGGCAGCTTCAGCAAGGGCGCCCTGTCGCTGTTCAGCCACCCGTTTGGCACCGCGACCGCCGACTTCATCGTCGAGCCGGACCACTTCTCGTTGCAGAACCTCAAGTTCTCGCTGCACGGTGGCAACGTCGAAGGACGCGACCCCGCAGCCGATGCGCTGACCTACGTCTTCGGCGACTCGAACGGCGGCCCAGGGCAACTCTCTGCCAGCCTCAACTTCGCCGGCGTCAGTTTGCGCGAGTTCCTCGTGCACTGCGGACTCACCACCACGCCGTTCCATGGCACGACCAGCGGCCACATCGAACTGGAGCGTCTCGACGGTTTCGACTTCGTCGACATGAAGGGACGCGGCGAGCTTGCCATCGCTGATGGCAACCTAGGGACAGTCCCTCTGTTCACCGCCATCTACGCCTTGATGGCAGAAAAAAACCGGCCTCGGTTCGAGAACCTGACCGCAAAGTTCAACGTGCGCGATCGCAAGATCGATCTCTCGGACTTGGCGTTGCGGTCACCATTGATCACGCTTCGCGGCGGTGGCGAAATGTCGATGGAAGGCTATCTCGACGTGGCGGTGACGACGGACAGCTTCCTCGGCGGCGGTGCCGACATGCTGCTGTTGCCGCCCGTGATCCAGATGATCACTTCCAACCTCGTGCGCTTCCACCTGTTCGGCCACGTGCGTGATGTGCAAGCCGAACAGCGTTGGTTTGCGCAGCGCGACCCCCGACGCCAACGGCTGCAGCCTGTGCCACCGCGGCTCGAACGCCCCCTTCGCTCCGACTTCTGATCGCCTCGATGCCCACACTCCATGCAGTGATCATGGCCGGTGGTTCCGGCACCCGTTTCTGGCCGGCAAGCCGCAAGAAGCGCCCGAAGCAGTTTCTGCCGCTCGCCGGTGGGTTGACACTGATCGAAGCCACAGTGCAACGGCTCGCGCCACTGTGCGCGCCCGAGAACATCTGGATCGTGACCAATCCGGTTCAGGCCCGAGCGCTGCCGAAGGTGATGCCCAGCTTCCCGCGCCACCAGATCATGGTCGAGCCCGAGGCGCGAGACACGGCCCCCTGCGTGGCGCTGGCGACCGCGACCATCGCCGCGAAGGACCCGGAAGCAACCATGGTCCTGCTGCCGGCAGACCACTTGATCACGCCGATCACCGCGTTCACGACGATGTTGCAGCGCGCCGTCCAGATCGCCTCCGACCAGAAGACGTTGGTCACGTTCGGCATCACGCCGGACCACCCGGCAACTGGCTACGGCTACATCGAGTGCGGGCAACCGCTCGACGCGAGCGAGCCGCAAGCGATGGCAGCGGTGCGATTCCGCGAGAAGCCGGACCTCGAGACCGCAAAGCAGTTCGTCGCCGCCGGCAACTTCCTGTGGAACAGCGGCATCTTCGTCTGGTCCATCCCCGCCATTCGCGATGCGATGAACGTCGGCAACCCGGATCTCGGCAAAGCGGCTCTAGCGATGCTGAACGCCTTGCTGCAGAACAAGCCAGCTGCCGTGCGCCGAGCGTTCCGCGCCGCCCCGAAGACCTCCATCGACTACGCCGTCATGGAGCGAGCACGATCCGTGGCCGTCGTCCGCGCCAACGTGCAATGGGATGACATCGGCAGCTTTCCGGCCCTCACCGCCGTCGGCACGACCGACGATCACGGCAACACAGCCGTCTTGCGTGGCGGCGCGCGCAGCGTCGCCTGCGAGAGCAACGGCAACATCCTCTATGCGGAAGGGAAGCGAACCATCGCTGTGTTCGGCGTCACCGACCTCGTCGTGGTCGCCGTTGGCGATGCCGTGATGGTCTGTCCCAAGGATCGAGCTGGCGACCTGAAGACGTTGGTCCGCCGGGTCGAGCAGGACGGCTTCGCCGACTTGCTGTGAGCGACGCTGCCAAGAAGCGGTTTCTCGCCGTTGACTATGGCGAACGCCGCACGGGATTGGCCGCGACGGACTGGACCGGCAGCATCTGTGTGCCCCTTCCGCGAATCGACGAAAGCGAACCCGACGCACTCGCGGCCGCCATCGCCGAACTGGTCCGAGAACGCGACACGCAGGTCGTAGTCCTCGGCATGCCGCTGCTGCACGACGGCAGCGCGGGCCAGCGCGCGACGCGAACCCAGCAGTTCCGTGCCCGCCTCGAGGCCGCGGTAGCACCGATACCGGTCGCGACGATCGACGAGAGCCACTCGACCGACGAAGCGCACGAGCGGCTCAAGGAACTCGGAATGAAGGCGGCGCGACGCAAGGACTTTGCCGACAGCATCGCGGCCTTGGTGATCCTGGAGCGCTATCGCGCGCAGCTGCGAACTCCACCACGGCCCGCGCGCGGCGACGAATGAAGCGCTCGTTCGTCAGCGAATGACGCGGCGCGGTGGAGCACTGCTCGGCCGGCGTCGGGCAAAACCTAGCCAGACAAGGCTCGTCCCAACCAAGAGCAGAACGCCTGCCTCTGGCACGCTGAAACGATCCCCCGGCGGGGCAACGGGTGCTGGCCGCGGCTCACGATCGACGACCGGGTCAAATCGCAGTGGCAACGACGGGATGACTTCGGGTGCAAACGCCCCACTCGACGCCGAGGCTTCGGCGGCAACGGGGGTCAGCTTTTGCGAAGCGAGGGGTTCGGCCTGGCCGGGGAGTACGGCACAGAGCAGAAACAAACTGATGCAAGGAACGGCAGGCACGGGGGCGCCTCCGAAGATGCGGGACAAGGGTGTCGAACGGGACAGACGAACGAGGCTACGGGGCCGCAGACGCTAGCCAACCCTACGCTCTGCGCACAAGGGCTGGTTCAACCGATCGTGGCTTCGGGAGAATTTTCCTCGCGCCTTCCTGTTGGACCCCGTGGTGCTACCATCCGTCGGCCTGGTCCCCGGGCGACCGCCGGCAGCTTCGCGCTGCGGGAGGAAAGTCCGGGCTCCCAAGGGCAAGGTGGTGGGTAACGCCCACCGTCCGCAAGGACAGGGAAAGTGCCACAGAGAATAGACCGCCGGACGGCTGGCGACAGCGACGGCAAGGGTGAAACGGCGAGGTAAGAGCTCACCGCGGTTCGCAGGAGCGAGCCGGCACGGCAAACCCCACCTGGAGGAAGACCGAATAGGAGGATCGCGCTGCCCGCGCCGAGATCCTCGGGTAGGTCGTTGGCGGGCGTCCGCGAGGACGCTCCTAGAGAAATGGTCGCCGCTGCCTTCGGGCAGACAGCAGAACCCGGCTTACGGGGACCAGGCACTTCTCAACCGCGGTGTGCGCCTTTGGGTGCGCACCGCGGTCAGCCGTACTTGGGAACGTGAGCCCGGATCCGCACCGACTTCGCGTGCACGAGCCGAAGCCAGCGCCGACGGCGCGCGCGCCCCCTTGGGCCGCTGCCAGCCGAACCCAGGTAGACGCGCAGAAACCGCGTTGCTACCCGCAGCGGCACGCGGCCCGGGAACGACGATGCCAGCCCCGCCAAGTCCTTCACCTGCCAGCGCTGAAGACGCCACCATGGTCGGAAGACGCGCTCGACATCAAGGAACACGAGGCCCGAACCGGGCGCCAAGCCGTCGGCAAACACATGGTTCCAGTACAGGTCGCGATAGACCAACCCGGAGCCATGGAGCGCCGCCACCGCTCGCGCCACGGGCCCGCAGACAAAATCCGCGACCGCGGCGTCCTCGCCGCGAGCTATGGCCTCTGCGAAAGCTGCATCGAGTGGCCGACCCGCTGCGGCGCCAGTGACGAGCACGCTGCGGCGGCCGCGCTGCAGCAACGCGAGCGGTTCCGGCACAGCGATCCCAACTTTCGGAAGATCGTGCAGCCACTGCCATTCGGCCTTTGCCGCGCGCCCATACCCATCTCGCACCTTGGCAAAGCAGACGCGCCCGGCCACCGTCAGCAGCACCGTGCGCCGTCTCGGCGTACAGCGGACCGTGCGGCCGATCGCGCCATCGAGCACCGCGTTGGCAAGGCGCGCGAACTCCTCGCGTGCTTGCGTGAGGCCTGCCGCGGCCGCGCTCTTGTTGCTGGCCTGCATGGAGTTGGATAGGTTTCCCGGCTCACTTTCGCGGCGCAAGAGCCTTTGCTCGCCCGCGCGGCATGAACCACACCAAAGCCTCCGCCGAAGAGAATCCGTTCGAAGCCATGCACGCCCGGTTCGACCTGGCTGCCGGCAAGCTCGGCCTCGAACCCGGCCTCTATCAGATCCTGCGCACGCCGGATCGCGAGATCACGGTCGCCATCCCCGTAGTGATGGACGACGGCTCGATCCAGGTCTTCACCGGCTACCGGGTGCAGCACAGCCTCGCCCGCGGGCCGGCCAAAGGTGGCATCCGCTACGCCCCCAACGTCGAGATCGACGAGGTGCGAGCGCTGGCCGCGTGGATGACGTGGAAGTGTGCCGTGGTCAACGTGCCGTTCGGCGGCGGCAAGGGCGGCATCATCTGCGATCCGCAGAAGCTGACGAAGGGTGAGCTCGAGAAGATCACTCGCCGCTATGTCGCCCGCATCATGGACATCGTCGGGCCCGATCGGGACATCCCCGCTCCCGACATGGGGACCGACGGCCAGATCATGGCGTGGTTCATGGATACCTACTCGGTGCACCAGGGCAAGTTCTTGCCCTCGGTGGTCACCGGCAAGCCCATCAGCCTTGGTGGCTCGCTCGGCAGAATCGAAGCGACCGGCCGCGGCGTGATGATTTGCGTCCGCGAGGCGCTCAAGCACCTCGCCATGAAGGCCGAGCACTGCACGGCCGCAGTCCAGGGCTCAGGCAACGTCGGCCTGATCTCTGCCCTGCAACTCGCCAGCATCGGCGTGAAGATCGTGGCGATCAGCGATATCGCTGGCGGCATCTACAACCAGAAGGGCCTCGATCTCGCGACGATCAGCGCGCACCTTGCCAAGACCAAGCGCCTCGAAGGCCTCGACTGCGGCGAGACGATCACCAACGCCCAGCTGCTCGAGCTGCCAGTGGACATCCTGGTGCCGGCCGCGACCGAGAACGTGATCACCTCGCGCAACGCGCAGAACATCAAGGCGCGGATCATCGCCGAAGGCGCCAACGGCCCCTGCACCGCGGGTGCTGACAAAATACTCGATCAGAAGGGCATCTTCGTAGTACCCGACATCCTCGCCAATGCAGGCGGCGTGACGGTCTCGTACTTCGAATGGGTGCAGAACCGCATGGCCTTCTTCTGGACCCAGAAGGAAGTCGAGGACCGCATGGAGCACATCATGTGCGAGTCCTTCAACGCCGTCGTCGACATGGCGCGGCGCTTCTCGGTCAGCAACCGCATCGCCGCCTACATGCTCGGCATCGACCGGGTCGCGACGGTCACGCGCATGCGCGGCATCTACGGCTGAGCAACAAGACGAACGGTGGCAAGTCTCCTTGGCCGCCGTTCGCGCTCGATGCGAGTAAAAATGCGACGGCCGGCGTTCCCACACCGGCCATCGCGCCCCTGTCATCCATCCTGATCTCTCGTTGATTCCCCTCGGTCTTGCGACCCACGCGAGGAGAAGGGGAAGGAGGGGCGCGACCGCAGGTCGCTTTCGAGAGATTCACTTCCCGGGCAGGAAGAACACGAACTCGCCGTCCTCCTTGCCGCCGAAGCTCTTGAGCAGGGGGCGCTGACGTTCGCCCACCATCTTGGCGATGCGGACCTGCAGCTCCGTTGCGGTGATGTACGGGTCGCGTCCGGGCCGGAGTTGTTCCAGCAGCGCGCGGCAGAACGGCGTCATGCCATCGATCCCGTCCGAAGCGGTCTTGTCCTCCGCGGTCGACATCAAGAACTGGCGAGTCAGCTTCGTGCAGTAGTCGACCTCGGTGGACGCGGCATCCGTCCGACTCTCGGCCAACGGCCTTCCTCCAGCGCGCTTACCGACGAACAGCCCGCCCACCTTGCCGGCATAGCAGCAATCGAGCACGACGAGGACGTGCTTGGCCTTGGTCGCCCGGAGATTGGTCAACGCCTTCTCGTCGACGTAGCCCTTCGAACCACCAGATTCGGGCATCGGAGATTCGACGTCCTTCGCCACGAGCCAGAAGCCGTCGAGACCTGCGTCCCCGCTCAGGCGCGCCCCGTGGCCGGCGAAGTAGACAAACACGCAGTCGTCAGGGGCGGCCTTCGCCCTGAGCTGGTCGAGTTTCGAAGTGATGACTTGATGGGTCGCCTGATCCTCGGGAAGGATCTCGATACTGCTCTCGGTCCACAGGCGTGGGTCTGCGGCAATCAGGGCCTGCTTCACCGCTGTCACTTCGGCAACCGGAGTCGACAGCTTCTGGTAGTGCGAGCCGCCGTATGCCTTCCCGATGCCGATCAGCAGCGCGTGCCCCTTGGCATAGCTACGCGAGTACACCACCTTGGACGTGTCGGGTTCGCCCCCTGGCTCTGAGGAAGGGGGGGTGCGTGTGGGACCGCCCCCGCCCCCGCCCTGGAACCACAGCGCCGCGGCCCCTACCAGGACCACTGCGGCTACCGCCGACAGCACACCGCGACGCGAACCCGAGCCCCCCCCGCCCGCCGGCGCCTTCACCGCTTCCAACGCCTCGGCCACCGCCTGGGCCGTGGGGAACCTCGCGGTCTTCTCCACCAACATGCAACGACGGACCACGTCCGCGACCGCCTTCGGCACGTCCTTGCGCGCCGACCGCACATCGGGCATCTGGCCGCCTTCGACCGCGAGCAGAGGATCGTGGCCCGTGAGGCAACGGAACATCAGGCACCCGAGCGCGAACACGTCAGCGCGTGCATCGGCACTCTTGCCCGCGAGTTGTTCCGGCGCCGAGTAGGGCGGCAGCCACATGGCCTCCTCGACGGCACCCGGCTTCTTGCGCAAGCCGTGATTCAGCGACGAGCCGCCGAGGCGCGCGTCGAGAGCCTTGGCGAAGTGGAAGGCCCCGAGCCGCGCGCGGCCGTTCGGCTGGATCCACACCGCATCCGCTCCAACTCCGCGATGGACCACGTTGGCCATGTGCACGGCGGCCAGGGCTTCCCCGAGTTCGATGCCGAGGACTACCACGGCGTCGACCGTCATGGCCCCGTGCTGCAGCGCGTCGCCGAGCCGTTCGCCAACCGGCGGGTTCTGCACCACGAGGAGCCCGTCTTCGATCTCCTCGACCCACAGCACGGACGCGACACCTTCGTGCTGGATCTTGGCGAGCGCCTGAGCCTCGCGCAGGAGCCGCAAGCGGACATCGGCGGACCAGCCGCTCCACACCTCGACGGGCGGCAGCCGCAGCAGGACTTCGCGTTGCAGCAGCGTGTCGACGGCGCGGAACGTGCGCTCGAGTGGCGTCGACGACAGTTCTTCGACCTGTTCGAAGCGAGCAGGCAATCGGGGCAGAGTCATGGGCACCTCGCGTGGAAGCCCTGGCTAGAGGGGAGATCCCACAGCCCGGCGCAACACCTTCCGCTCGCGCCCAGTATGACCACCGCTCGCGCGCGAGCCAACCCTCTGCTGGCGCCGCTCAGCCCTGGCGGAACAGCTTGACGAACTGGATCGCGATGCCATCCTCGAAACAGCCGCGGTAGGCCTCGGCGAGGATGCGCAGCGCATCAAACACCCCGACGGGTGTCTTTTGCGTGCTGTAGACCTCGTCGAAGACGTCGACGAGGCCAACCAGACGCGCCATCGCTGGAATCGCCTGCCCGCGGAGCATCTGTGGAAAACCGGTGCCATCCCACCGCTCGTGGTGGGACAACGCCACCTGCGCGACCTCGACGGGCAACCCGAGCTGCCGCAGAGTTTGGTAGCCGCGCTCGGTGTGGTCGGGGTCGTGGTCGAGGTCTTCGTTGCCGACGCGACCGATGTCATGAAACATGCCGCCAAGCCCAGCGTGCACCATCGTCGTCGGATCGGCGCCCATGACCTGACGCGCGAGCCCCATCGTCAAGAACGACACGCTGACACTGTGTTGCGACAGCGACTGACTCGCACCGAGCATGCCGCGCAGCGCACCGAAGGCGCCCTTCTCTCGCAACACCAGCGAGCTGGCGCCGACCAGCATGCGCTGCACTCGCTGCAGGCCGTCCCGGTCGAGCCGCTGCGACAGCACCTCGTCAGCGACCATCGCAGCGACGCCGTGCAACACGTCCGCGCGACGCTCAACGGACGCCCGCTTGTCGTTGAGGATCTCGGCGAGCCCGACCTCGACGCGGTGTAGGTAGACGCCTCGATCAGTCGGCCGGATGTACAGTTCGCGGACGCCTTCCTGAAACAGCCGCTCGAGCTGATCCTCGGCGATTTGCGCGTTGGTGTCGCGATAGAGCACCAAGGTCTCCGCCGTGGTCCGCAGGTACAGCGGGAACTGCAACGGGCCGCGACCGGCGAGGCCGCAGAGTGGCACGGGCAGATGCCCGAGTCTGGTTTCCGTGGCAATTCCGGCGGCCATCGCTCACGCCATTCGACTCCCGTTCGCATGCTGCTTGAGCAGCTGCGAAGACCGCGGTGGTATGGAGCCCACCACTACGGGTCGAGAACACGGCCGGCGGTCGCGATCAGGCGAACTTGCGCTTCTTGATCTTCTGCACGAGCTTGCTCGAGCTGTGCGTCTTCTTGTCCCCGACGAAGATCGCCTTGATGTCGAGCTTCTTCAGCGTGTCGCGCTCCGGCAGCGTCTTGATCGTGTACTCGGTGCCCTTGGCGTAGATCGACGGCTTCAACTGCTCGATCAACTTGTCGGCAGTGTCTTCGTCGAAGGTGGTCACGTAGTCGACGAAGCCCAAGCCAGCAACGACTTCCATCCGCTCGTCAGCGGGCACAACGGGATGGCCCTTGCCTTTGCCGCGCTCGGTGCTGGCGTCGCTGTTGACGGCGACCACGAGGAAGTCGCCGCGAGAGCGAGCATCTTCGAGGCATCGCACGTGCCCCACGTGCAACAAGTCATAGACACCGTTCGTCAGGACAACCACCTTGCCCTGGGCGCGCAGGCCATTCAGGATCAGAGCCAAGCTCTTGCGGTCGGTGAGAATCTTGTCGCGAATGAACTGACGGCGGGGAACGACGACCAAGTGCTTGCCTCCAATGAGGGAAGGAGGAGGTGAAGGCGTGAGGATCTGCGCAGGATAGCCGCGCCCGCACCACCCGAGCAAACACTAGATCCGCTCCGCCGAAGTCACTTCGGTGTCTTCAGGATGCGCTCGACGATCGAAGTGGTCGAGTTGCCGGCCCGCAGTGGCACCAGGACGACCTGGCCGCCGTGGGTTTCCACCCACTCACGGCCGACGACGCCCTTGTCGCGCCAATCCTCGCCCTTGGCTAGCACCTGCGGCGTGATCAACTCGATCAGGCCCTTTGGCGTGTCCTCGTCAAACGGCACGACGTAGTCGACGCAGGCGAGCGCGGAGAGCACCACCATGCGGTCGTCGATCGGGTTGATCGGGCGACCCGGTCCCTTCTCTTGCCGCCGCACGCTGTCGTCGCTGTTGACCGCGACCATGAGCGAATCCCCATAGGTGCGAGCCTTCTGCAGGTACTCGCAGTGGCCAGGGTGAAGGATGTCGAAGCAACCGTTGGTGAACACCAGCCGGCGCCCCTCGGTCCGGAGCCGGGTCGCAACCACCGCGGCTTCGGCTCGGGTCAGGATCTTGCGCCCGGTGCCGCCGTGTTCACCAAGACGCGCCATCACTTCTTGACGACTTGGCGCCCAAGTGCCGAACTTGCCGACCGTGATACTGGCAGCGATGTTCGCCAACGCGAGGCTGTCCTGCAGCGAGACGCCGCAGGTCTGACAGAAGGTGAGAACCGCGACGACGGTGTCGCCGGCGCCGGTCACATCGAAGACTTGCCGAGCCTCGGTCGGCAGGATGCGGTGCGAGCCATCTTCGTTCTCGTAGAAGATGCCGTCCTTGCCGAGCGTGATCGTGACGGTCTTGATCCCGGTCACTTCGCGCAAGCGCTTTGCTGCTTGGTGCAGTTCGGGTTTGCCCTTGATCGAGATCGCCGTTGCGGCCTCGGCCTCTTCGCGATTGGGCGTCAACAGATCGACCCCGCGGTAGATCGAGTAGTCCTTGCCCTTGGGATCGACGATGACGATCCCGCCCACGGTCTTGGCCGCATCGACCGCAGCGCGGATCACGCGCGGCGTCAGGACGCCCTTGCCATAGTCGCTCAGCAGAATGCTCTGCCACGGGAACGGACGACGTTGGAGGACGGCGAGCAGGCCTTCCTCAGTTGAGCCGCTGATCGGTGCCCGGCTCTCCTCGTCGACGCGCAGCACTTGCGCCGTCTTGGCCACATAGCGGGTCTTGCGCGTCGTTGGCCGCTTTGGATCGACCACGAGCACTTCGGTGTCGATGCCGTCGTTGCCGAGGAGAGTGCGCAGTGTCCGCCCCGCTTCGTCTTCGCCGATCACGCCGAGAACCGACGTAACAGCGCCAAGGTTGCGTAGGTTGGCAGCAACGTTGCACGCACCACCCAGGAGGTAGCGTTCGCTGTCGAACTCGAAGACCAGCACAGGCGCCTCAGGAGAGACGCGGCTGGTGCGACCGTCGGCATAGCGATCGAGGATGAGGTCACCCACCACGAGGATCTTCGGGTTGGGCAGTCCCTGGAGGAGTTGACGTAGGCGACGAGAATCGTCCATCAGCGAAGCTCCATCGGCATCCCGCGGCTCTCGGCTGTGCACAGGATGGCTTGGTGCAAAAGGGGTAGCACGATCTCATGCATGGCCAGCACAGAGAGCCCCTCTTTGGGCGGCCGCGACACGACATTGGTCATCGCCCGGTACTGCTGCAACATATCGAAGTTGCAGGTCGTGAAGTCGTTGCCGAGGAGGCCTCGGTTGCGAGCGGCCGAGACGGCCTTGAGGAAGACCTCGGGCATGATCACGGCAGAGCCGATGTTCAACCACACGCCCTGGTCGAGCTTGCCCACGGAATCGCAGAGGATCCAGAAATCCTGCAGCGTCGAGGCTCCCAGTGCGGCGCCATCGAGTTCCGGGTCCATGTGCACGATGTCGCAGCCGATGGCTACATGAACTGTCGCCGGGATGCCAAGGCGCGCGGCTTCGCTGAACACCGAGAGGTGCCGATAGGGCAAGTCGCCCTCGAGGATCGTGCGACCGATCGCGAGGCCAAGGCCCTCGTTGCGCAGGTGGGCCCGCTTGGTCGCCCCGTTGATGCCCGCGAAGGTCTCACGCCAAAAGCCGAACGAGCCGTCGGGCAGGTTTTGGGCGACGTCCTCGCTGGTGGCACCCTGGTAGGCCGTCTCCCAGTCGTGGATCGCGGAGGCGCCGTTGGTCGCGACATGGGTCACAAAGCCGCGGCGCATCAAGTCGATCAGCAACGGGGAAAGCCCGACCTTGAGCACGTGGGCCCCGAGGGACATGCCGACCTCGCGGCCGTGCTGGCGCGCGGTGACGATTCGGTCGACGACCTTCTTCAGGTTCTTGCTGCCGTAGATATCCGGAAGGGCCTCGAACCACTGCAAGAACCCAGGTGCCGGCGGCAGCACCTTGGCGAAGTCGCGCTTGTCGACGAGGTTCTTGCGCTCGGCAAGCGGCCGGATGCGCAGGGGGCGGGGGCTCGATTCAGGGCTCTGGTCGGACACGCTCATCGCGAGCGCAGCATCGTGCGCGACGGAGGGCCGCGCGTCCACGATGGAGCGTGAGTTGACCGCAGCGCATCGACGGAAGGCACACCGGACGAGCGCGCTCTAGGTGCAGACCAGCACCACCAACGCGACTGTGGGCAGGATCGAGTGCCACTGCCAAACTCCAGAGCGGGCGCCGTGTGCGAGCGACGGAGCGAGGGAACCGGCATCGCCCCGCCATGGCCGCGTGCCGCCCGACGACCTTCGACCGTGGCGCGGCGCGCAGCCCTACTGCTCGGTTTCGAGGCTCGTGTCGGTTTCGAGGCCCGTGTCGGTTTCGAGGTTCGTGCGATAGCGATCGTGGATCCAGAGATACTGCTCTGGGTGCGCGCGGATCAGACCCTCCATTCGCTCGTTGATCGCAACCACCGTCGCCAGCAGGTCGGCGTCGCGATCGCCCGTGTCCCTCGGCACGAACACCGGCGCGTGCACCATGCGGAAACGGAAACCCTTGCCCACGCGCACCGCCCCCCCTACCACCATCGGGTAGCCGCTGCGCAAAGCAAGGCTCGCGGCCGCGCGTTCACAACTCGCCAGCCGCCCAAAAAACGGCGCGATCACGCCGCGCAGGCGCTGGTGCTGATCGACCACCTGCAGCCCGACGCCACCCTCGCGCAACGCGGCCGCCAGTGGCTTGATGCCGCCTCGACGCGGATGAACGTGCAGCCCACTCATGCTCCGGTTCTTCAAGATCCACCGTTCGAGCAGCGGATTCTTGAACACGCGCGCGACCGAGTGAGCGTTGCCCGCGAGGTAGGCCATCGTCACGGCGGCGATCTCCCAACTGCCGAGATGCGCTGTCACGCCCAAGTAGGGCTGCTTCGGCAAGTCGCCCTCGAGCAGGTTCATGTCCACGACCGAACGTAGCGAACCGCCGCGCGCGAGCAGGCTCGTCAACCGCGCCATATCGATCGGGACCTTGAACACATTGCCGGTCGCAACCGCGCCGAGACGCCACAATTCGCGATCCCCTCGATCCGGGTATGCGGCCTTCAAGAACCGCAGCGCACAGTCCTGCCGGCGACGACTGCAGCGGAAGTAGAGCCGCCCGAGCGCCGCAGCAAGGCCGTAACCGAGCCACTGCGGCACGATCGCCGCGAGGCCGATCGCTGTGCGCCCGAGCCAGTAAACCACACGGTGGCGAAGGCGGATTCTCATGGCAGTCCCAAATCATGAGCCGTGGGCGCACCCTCGAGGAAGTGCAGCCCAATGCGCAAAACGAACCTCTCGTGGGCGCTATCGAGCATCCGCGCATCGTCCTTCTCGGTCGTCAGCAGCAACGCCGAATGCGTGCGCGCTGCGGCGTCTGCGGCGGCGAGTTCGGCGGGCGTGAAGCGATGGTGATCGCGGTAGCGGATCTCGTCGACGACGTTGGCACCCAGCGATTGGGCCGTGCGCCGCACGCTGTCGGGTCGGGCCACCGCGGTCAGCAGCACGACCGCTGCACCGTCGAGTCGCGACAGCGGTAGCACTGTGCCAGCGGGCTGGTGGAGCAAGTCTACGGGGGCGTGATCACAGGCGTAGATCGGCAGCGACGGCTTGTTGGCCAGTTGGCGCATGCGGCGAACGCGCGCCAGGAGCTGCGGCGCCGTCAACGCACCGGCGCGCGTCAGCAGCACGAGGTCGGCGCGCCGCAGGCTCCCCGGCCATTCGCGCAGATCCCCGGATGGCAGGCACTGGTTGTTGCCAAACGGCAGCTCGGCGTCGACGCAGACCAGATCGAGGTCGCGATGAAGTCGCCGGTGCTGGAAACCGTCGTCGAGCACGATCACCGACGCCCCCTGTGCCGACAGTCGCGCGGCACCCGCAACGCGGTCAGGATCTTGCTCCTGCAGCAGCCACGGTAGGCGGCGCTGGAGCATCGCACCTTCGTCATTCAGCTTCGCCCCCGGCGCTCGACCATAGCCGCGCGCCAGCACGCCTGGGCGTTCGCCGCGGGCGCGCAACAGCTCACAGAGCCACAGCACCGTGGGCGTCTTGCCGGTGCCACCCACGGACAGATTGCCGACGGACAGCACAGGCGTTGCGGCCCGGTGCACCCGCCGCCACCGCGCGTCGAACGCCAGGTTGCGCAGTGCTGCGACCACTCCATAGCAGAGGCTGAAGGGCCAGAGTGCTTGCCGCAGCGGCGAGATACCGTCGCTCACTTGGTTGCGAGCGCTTCGATCTCCGCGGCATTCGTCGCCGCGACCGTCTCGACGCCGTCGATTCCCTTGCCGAGTGCGATGCGCTTCACCATGTTGACGAGTGTCGGCTTCGGGCCGCACTCGACGAAGTGGCGCACGCCGGCGGCGAGCATGCCTTCGACTGTCTGTTGCCACAGGACAGCGCCGGCGAACTGGCGTTCGAGCGCGTTGCGCGCTGCGGCCGCCGTCGTGTTGGGCGTGGCGTCAACATTGCACCACACCGGGAAGGCGAGGTCCTTCATCGCGACCCGCCCCAGGACCTCGGCAAAGCCCACAGCCGCCGCCTTGAGCATCGAGCAGTGGAACGGCACGCTGACGTTGAGTTTCAGCGCCTTGCGCGGCGGCGCCAGGGCAACCAGCTGGTCCATCGCTGCGATGGCACCACTGACCACGATCTGCTCTGGCTCGTTGACGTTGGCGATTTCACAAAGTCCCGCGTCGACCCTCTGAACCAGGTCCTTCACCTCGTCGAGGCCCATCTTGCGCATGACGACCATGCCGCCAGTCCCGACCGGGACGGCGGACTGCATGCGCTTGCCGCGTTCGCGAACCAGGCGCACGGCATCGGCAAACTGAAAGGCACCGGCCGCGCACAACGCCGAGTACTCACCAAGGCTGTGCCCCGCCGCAAGATCCGGCTTCTGGCCGAGTGCCGCGAAGGCGGCCATCGCAACCGTCAACGTCGCTGGCTGCGTGTTGGTCGTGAGTCCAAGCGCCTCCTCAGGGCCCTCAAAGCACGTCTTGGAGATCGACTCGCCGAGGGCCTCGTCCGCGGCCGCGAAGACCTCGCGGGCCTTGGGGAAGCGTTCGGCGAGGTCCTTGCCCATGCCCGCGAACTGCGAGCCCTGACCGGTGAACAGGAATGCGCGCTGCATGGCGCAGAGCTTCCTGCGCCACGGCCCGGTCGATCAAGCGTCGAGTGGACGGATTCCGCCGCGCCCTTGCGATCAGCGGTTCTTCTTGCCGCGGCGCGAGCTCTTCTCCGCCGACTCGGTAGCAGCCGGCGCCTCTTTCGCCTCGGTCTTGGAACCGAGGACCGCGCACGCCCGCTCCCACGCACCGAAGGAATCGACGAACTTCTGTTCCTTCGCGCTCGGGTTGGCGCCGACCACGGCCTTGCGGCGCGCGATCTCATCCCGCTTCTGCGCGTTCCAACCGTCGGCAGGCGGGTAGTCCTGCAGCAGCGTGAACATGGCCTGCAGCTCGTCGGTGACCGACGGCGGCTTAGCCTTCGGCGCCTCGGTGGCCGCGATCGGCTCCGTGGTCGGCGTTGGCTCGGCGGCTGGCGCCGGGTCGACCGGGAGCGAATCGGGCGCGGTCTCGCCCTCGACCGCGGGCACCGCCGGTGAGCCTTCCACCGCGGCACGTTGCTTCAGCCTTGCTTGCTCGTCATCGCGCACCTTGCGCTCGAACAGGGCCAGCTCTTGCGTGTCGAGTCGCGCGTTGATCCGGTACTCCTCCATCTCGCCAAAGGCAATGAAGATGTAGTTGCGCCGGCCGTTGTAGGTGTAGATGCGGACGCCAGCTCCTTCTTCGCTGGCCTCAGCGCCAACGAAGCGCATGCCATCGATGCGCTCGATGACGAAGCCATCCTTGACGACGCCGTTCACGCGATTGCCGTTCTTCAGGCGAACGGTCACCCGGACGTGACTGCGGAAGACGCGGCCGTCGACAAGCTGCTGGCGCATGGCGTCGAGCTCGCGGTCCATTGGCGCTTCACCGCTGACGACCGGCGTCGTGGGCTTGATCGGTTCGGTCGCCGGCTTCGGCGCATCCGGAACGATCGGCTTTTGCGTGCCTGGGGACGGCGTCGGCTTTGGCTTGGTCCCGACCTGCTGAGCAGGCAGGAGCGCAGTCAGGAGCCAGAAGGCCGGAGCAAAGGTCAGGCGGATGCGCGCATGCATGTGCCCGATATCGGCAGTCGGCCCCGTCGCGCTGTGGTCGGGGTTTGGTCCGAGCGGTCCCACGCTGGTCTCATCCTGGGACGGAAGCCGACAGGTAACGAGAGGCGCGGCGCAGCGGTCTCAATTCGCCGTCGCCGTTGGCTCGCTCCTAGCTGCCGCTTCTGCCCAGTGGGCTCGGGCACCGCAGGCGCCCTTGGAGCGGCACACGCAACTGGCAGGCGGGCGGGACGGGTGCCGCGCTGCGAACGCCACCCCGCAGGGGCAACGACGATTTCGTCAGCGGGGGGCGGTCACAGTTCGGGCAACTGCTGGTTTGCTTCCTCGTCGGGGACCAGCTCGATCAAGCCGCGCTTCAGCTCCTCGCTGGCGATCTTGATGTAGTTGCGCTCTCGCGTCTCGAACAACGGCTTCTGGCCGCGGACCAATTCACGCACGCGCTTTTGCAGCAGGGTGGTTAGCCGGAATGAGCCGGCGACCTGCTTGACCAACTCTTGCGGGAGGCTCTGTTCCATGCGGACGGATCCGTTCTTGCGGCGGTTCTGGCGGAAAGGGCGGAGCAAGGTAGCCTGGGCGGTGGCGCGATGCAACGGGGGTCTACCCCCGGCCCGCACCGATCGGCCCCGCCCCGGTCGGCCGCAACTACCGGCGCTGCCTCGGTCCTAGGATCGCGGCCTTGGTGACCATCTCGATCGACGCCGGCAGCTGGTCGGATCCGGCCGCGCCCTGGCTCTCAGCGCGCACGCGCAACGTGATCTCCGCGCCCTCGACAAACGCACTCACCGGCATCTGCACGACCACCGGGATCCGCTGGTCATGCAGGCTCTCGAGCAGCAGTTCGCTCTGCGAAATGGTGATGTCACTGCCGTCCGGGCCTTCTGCCGTGACGCGAAAGACTGCCGTGGTCGGCAGCTTGTTGACCAGGTGCAACTGCATGAGGTTCTGCAACCTGCCATCTTCGACCACGAAGGCCGAGCCAGGTGGCCGGATGACGTTGGCCTCAAACGGCGTGCGGCGAAGCGCCGAGCGGGCAAACACCGCGCTGCCCAACAGGCACAAGAACGCATAGGCAAAGACGCGCGGCCGCCAGAACTTCCGACGCCCGGTTTCGAACCCGCGCTGCGTGTCGTAGCGCACCAGGCCACGGTCGCGGCCCAGCCTGGTCATCACGTCATCACACGCGTCGATGCAGTTGGCGCAGCCGACACACTCCATCTGGGTGCCGTTGCGAATATCGATGCCGGTCGGGCAGACCGCGACGCAGCGGAAGCACTCGATGCAATCGCCGGCACTCTCCGTGCCCGCTCGGCCACGTGGCTCGCCGCGCTTCTCGTCGTAACCGACGAGCAACGTGTCTTGATCGTAGAGCGCGCCTTGCAGGCGCCCGTAGGGACAAACGACGATGCAGGTCTGTTCGCGAAACCACGTGAAGTTGACGAAGACGATCGCGGTCAACGCCCACACGAACACGAAGGCAGTCAGATGCTCACCCGGCGCCGACGTCATCGCGGCGACAACCTCCTCGACGGGCATGAAGTAGCCCAATAGCGAGTGCGCGATGACCAGCGAGATCGCTAGGTAGATCGTGAACTTGGCGCCGCGACGCAGCAACTTCGGAGCATTCAGACTGCTCTTGTCCAGGCGCACACGCGCCGGCGCGTTGCCTTCGAGCAGCCGTTCGATGCGGCGGAAGACGCCTTCGAGAAAGACGGTCTGTGGGCAGGCGTAGCCACACCAGAGTCGGCCCCACAACGCCGCGACCACGAACAACGTGAAGCCAAGGCCGCTGACGAAGAAGAACGCCAGCCAGAAGTCCTGGGCGTTGAACGTGTGTCCGAACAGATGGAAATGGCGGCGCGCGATGTCGATCAGGATGGCCGGGTAGCCGTCGATGCGGACCCACGGCATCAGCAGGTAGACACCGATGAGCACGTACCACAACGCCTGCTTTCGCTGCTGAAAGCGCCCGCTGCAATCCGCTGGTTGGATCGCATTGCGCGAACCGTCCTCGTTGATGCTGAACAGCGTGTCGAGGTCGGGGCGACGTGCGCGGCCGACGGCCGTCTTCACCGTCGGACGCGGCACCGTTCCAGAGTCAGAACTCTGCCGCGCTGAGGGCTCCTGCTCGCTGGTCATGTTCGATCGACGAACGCCACTGGATCCGGACGACTTTCGGTCGCAGTCCTCACTTCCCGCCGGCGTACTCCGTGGCACCCTCTTCCGGTGGCTTCCCCGGCAGGTTCTTGCCACGCAGCGACAGCACGTAGGCGGTGGAGCGCTGCACGAACATCGGGCCAAAGCCCTTCCACGATGCCATGCCCTTCTCCGGCCAACCATCGCTGATCGTGCGGTAGATCTCCATTGCCGAACCGCCGTGGATCCAGCGGTTGTCGGTCAAGTTCGGGCCCACGCCGTTGACGCCACCGACCATGCCGTTGGCGTCCGGACCGTGGCATTGCGCACAGAGACTCGCGGTCTTGAAGATCTTCTCGCCCTCAGCAACGACGGCAGGCTCGCTGGCCAACTTGTTGAGGGATGCCTCGGTGACGGGGTTCTTGGCGGCCTCGGCCTCGATCACCGCGGCCGCTGCGCGCTGCTCGGTCATGTAGGCCTCGGGTGGCAATTCGCCGACCCCGAGCGTGTGGAACCAGATCCAGTAGCCAATCGAGAACAGGCACGCGGAGTAGAACGTCCAGAGCCACCAGTTGGGCAGACGGTTGTCGAACTCCTGAATGCCATCGAACGCGTGTTCGCGCAGTTCACCAGTAGTCATGACAGGCTCCTGTTGGCCACGTCATCCTGCAGCGGCAAGCATGCCATGCGGTCGTAGCCAGGTTTGGTGTCACGCCGCAGTACGCGCCACAACACCCCAAGGAAGATGAAGAGGAACAGGCACATCGCGACCACCGGGAGGTCGAGCAGCGAGGCACCGGACAACCATTGTCGCAACATCAGCGGCCTCCCGTGTCGACGACGCGAGCCGCCGGTTCGAGGTTCTTGCCAAGGCGCATGAGGTAGGCGATGAGCGCCGTGATCTCGAGATCGCGGACCTCCTCCTTGGCCTGTGCTTGGTCTTGACCGCTCTTCGCGATGACGACACCCTGACGCACCAGATTGTCGACGATCATCGAAGCCTGGGTTCGGTAGTCGACTGCGGCATTCGCGATCTCCTGGTCGGTGTAGGGCACACCGAGTTTCTTGAGCACGCGCATCTTGTCGGCAGCCACTTCGACACTCGCGCTCTGGTCGTAGAGCCACACGTAGTTCGGCATGTTCGACTCGGGCACCATCGACCGCGGGGCGCTGTGATGCTGCCAGTGCCACGACTCGGTGAGCCCCTTCTGACCGACCCGGGCAAGGTCAGGTCCAGTGCGCTTACTGCCCCACTGGAACGGATGGTCCCACATCGACTCTTCGAGGCGGCTCGGCGGGCCGTAGCGCAACTGCTCGCTGCGGAACGGGCGGATCATCTGGCTGTGGCAGACATAGCAACCCTCGCGGACGTAGAGGTCGCGACCGGTCAGTTCGAGCGCCGTGTACGGCTTGACACACATTTCGCCCTGCGCGGTCATTGGCACTTCTTTGTCGAGCACGAGGCCCGGCAGCAATTCGATGAGGCCGCCCACCAACACCGCCACCAGCGTCAGCAGGCAGAACGCGAGCGGCCGCCGCTCGATCAAGTCGTGCCAACTGTGATTGCCCTTCGCTGTCGTGCGGGCGAGCAACATCCCACTGCCAATGAGCACGACGCCAGTCGCAATCAGGCCCACCACTGCCGCTCCGACATTGTCGAGCGCGAACATCGTGGCCGACGCGAGCCCGAGCACCGACAGGATCACCGGTCGACTGGTCAGGATGCCCCAGGTCGACGGCTCGCCGACCGCAACTCCGTGGCGCAACACCGTGACCTCGGTCGACACCGTGGCCGCCTTCCCCGACACCGCGGTGCAGACGAGGTTGTAGGCCATCAGGATCCAGCCCACGAGGAACAGCGTGCCGCCAAACCAGCGGATCGCATACATCTCGCGCGACTTGACGACGATCTCCGCCCAATTGGGATACATGAGGCCGCCATCCGGTGTCTCAGCTCGCCACATGAGGCCCTGAGTGATGCCTGCAACCCACATCGATGCGACGTAGAGCAGGATCCCTGCAGTGCCGAGCCAGAAGTGCAAGTCAGCGAGCTTCGTGCTGTGCAGCTTCGTGCCATAGAGGCGGGGCACCAGCCAATAGAACAGTCCAGCGGCCATGAAGCCATTCCAGCCGAGCGCACCACTGTGCACATGGCCGATGATCCAATCGGTGTAGTGACCGAGCGCGCTGACGGCCCTGATCGAGAGCAGCGGCCCCTCGAAGGTCGCCATCCCATAGAACGTCACGCCAGCGACGAAGAACTTCAGAACCGGATCGGTGCGGACCTTGTCCCAGGCACCCCGCAGCGTCAGCAGCCCGTTCAACATGCCGCCCCAGGACGGCGCCCAGAGCATCAGGCTGAACAGCATGCCGAG
>CAMBXM010000034.1 GCA_945871815.1 Singulisphaera sp. GP187 | reverse complement strand
CATGCGCGCACCTCGGCGTGCAACCCAAAGGCGGACCGCGCCAGCTTCTCCGGGTTGGCACGATCGATGTCGGCCGGCACCTCTTGACCGTCCGTGACGTGGCTGAGGCGCAGGCCGCACTCGACCACGGCGGAAAGGGCCTCTCCGGGCATCGTCGTCTCGTCCCACTTGGTGATGCACACGCCCTGGATGCCCGAGCGGTCGTAGGCATCGATGACGACGTCGGCATCGCGGCGGCGTGTTCCTGCGGACAGGCACAAAAGGCGCGCGATGTCCTGTCCTGGCAGTGCGGCGCAGCCCGCTTGTAGCGCGTCGCGGTCGAGCGGGCTGCGGCCGGTCGTGTCGATGTAGACGCGGTCGCGGTCTTGGTGGCGCTGCAGAGTGCGGCGCAGGTCCTGCGGCGTGAAGGCCACTTCCATCGGCACGTTGAGCAGATCGGCGAACGCGCGCAACTGCTCGACGGCGGCGACGCGGTAGGTGTCGATCGTCACGATGGCGATGTCGTGACCCTGCCGGACAGCGCGGGCGGCGAGTTTGCCCAGCGTGGTTGTCTTGCCGACGCCGGTCGGACCGACCAGTGCGATGGTCCGGAAGTCGGGATGAACTTCGTGGCCTTCGAAGCGGGCTTCGACTGGCAGTAGCGCTTGCAGCACACGGGTGCACAACTTGGGCAAGGCGGGGTCGCCTGCACGCGACATCTCGACCTTGGTGCCGAGCATGGCGTTCTCGACTGCGGCGAGGATGCGCGACGACAGGCCGAAGGTCTCAGCGGTCGCGGCGAGCGGGGCGAAGCCCTTGGTCCAGCGCGCAACGGTTGGAAGCTGGATGCGGCCAATCTGGTCGCGCGCGGCGAGCTCCGTGTCCGGCGTCGCCGCGACCACGAGATAGCCCTTGCTGGTCGCCCGGGTCTCGATGACGAGCGCGTGCTCGCCGCACTCGGCGCGGACGCGCTCGAGTGCCTGAGGCAGCGTGCTGGCTTCGATTCGTTTCATCAACATGGTGGTGCTCTAGAGGTGCGAAATCTGGGTCGGCGGTCAGGCGCTCTGGGCGACGGCGATGCGTTGCGTGGTTTCGATCCGCTTGGCCGGAGCGGTCTCCTGGTAGCTGAGGACCGCAGCGTTGGGGATCACGCCGGCGATGGCCTCGGCCAAGAACGGACGCAGGGTCGCACGAGTGACGAGGACGGGATCGCGGCCCTTCTTGGCCATGTCCGCGAGCGCCGTTGCAGTGTTGTCGACGAAGCGACCGAGAAAGCCACTGGGCAGGTTGGCGATGCCTTCCGTACCGGCGAGCGCTTCGCTGAGCTGGCGTTCGAGTTCGGGATCGAGGAAGGCAGCGTGAAGCGTGCCGCTCGCGTCGAGATGCGGCTCGACGATGGTGCGCGCGATGCGAGTGCGCACGTGCTCGACCAGCTTAGGAACGTCCTTGGTGTCGACACAGGCGTCCGCCAGTGCTTCGAGGATCGTCTGCAGGTTGCGAATCGGCACGCCTTCCTTGAGCAAGCTCGACAGGATGCGTTGCACTTGGCCGAGGCTGAGCTGGCCGGGAATCAGTTCGTCGACGACGGCCGGCGAGGTCTTCTTGAGGTTGTCGATGAGCGACTTCACGTCGTCGCGCGACAGAAGCTCGCCAGCGATCTTCTTGAGCGCTTCGGTGAGGTGCGTGACCAACACCGACGGTGCGTCGATGACCGTGTAGCCGCGCAGCTCGGCGCGGTCCTTCTCGGTCTCGGGGATCCAGCGCGCCGGCAGACCAAACGCAGGCTCGATGGTCTCGACGCCAGGGATGGCGGGTGCGGTGCCACTCGGATCCATAGCGAGGAACTGGCCGGCGCGCAGTTCGCCGCGCGCGACCTCTTGGCCGCCGAGGACGATCCGGTAGGCGTTGGGATCGAGTTGCACATTGTCGCGCACGCGAATGGGAGGCACGACGAGGCCGAGGTTCTGCGCAAACTGGCGACGCACCGAGCGAATGTGGTCGAGCAGGCCGCCGTGGCGCCCCGGTTCGACGAGTCCGATCAGGCGATAGCCGATCTCGATGCCGAGGCGGTCGACGGTCAACAGGTCCTCGATCGGAGCGTGCGCTGCATCGGCGGCTGCGGGCGGTGCGTCGGCTGCGTCCTTCGCTCGCTTCTCGTTGACTTGGCGGACGTCGAGCGCGGTGGCATAGAGCATCATGCCGCCGGCGACCGACCAGAAGAGCGCGGTCGGCATGCCAGGCAGCAGCGACATCACCACCAACACGCCGGCGACGCCGCGGAGGACGCGTGCGCTCTTCAGCATCTGTTGCCCCATCTCGTGGGCGATGCCTTCTTCGCTGGCGCCCTTGGTGACGAGGATGCCCGACGCAGTCGAAACCATGAGACCGGGAATCTGCGACACCAGTCCGTCGCCGACTGTCAGGATGGTGTAGGTCTCCAGGGCCTCGCCGAAACCGAGGTTGCGGTAGACCATGCCCATCACGAGCCCGCCGACGATGTTGATGCTAGTGATTATCAGGCCGGCGACGGCGTCACCGCGGACGAACTTGCCGGCGCCGTCCATCGCGCCATAGAACTCCGCTTCCTGGGTCAGGGCCTTGCGGCGCGCCTTGGCTTCTTCGTTGGTGATCAAGCCGGCGTTGAGGTCGGCATCGATCGACATCTGCTTGCCCGGCATGGCATCCAAGGTGAAGCGCGCAGCGACTTCGCTGATGCGGTTCTGGCCTTTGGTGATCACGACGAACTGGATCACGATCAGGATCAAGAACACGATCACGCCGACGACCGGTTGGCCACCGATGACGAAGTTGCCAAACGTCGTGATCACACTGCCGGCATTGCCGTCGAGCAGGATGAGTCGCGTCGACGCCACGTTGAGCGACAGCCGGAACAAGGCTGTGAACAGCAGCACCGTCGGGAACGTGCTGAACTCAGTCGGCCGCGAGGCATTGAGCACCGACATGACGACGAGCAGGCTGATCGAGATGTTGATGCACAACATCGCGTCCAGCAGGATCGGCGGCAGCGGCACGATCATCACGGCGAGGATGCCGAGGAAGCAGACCGCCAGCGCCTGGTTGCGTTGCGGTTTGGGGTCGGCGAGGTTCGTCATGGGGTCACGCGACTCGGTTCTTCAGGCGGTAGACGTGGCTCAAGACCGTGGCGACAGCCTCGAAGAAGCGGGCTGGGATCTCTTCGCCGACCTTGACGGCGCGGAACAAGGCGCGCGCGAGTGGCGGGTCCTCCATCAGCGGCACGTTGTTCTCGCGAGCGAGCTCACGAATGCGTGCAGCCATGGCATCCACGCCCTTGGCGACCACTTCGGGGGCGATGTTCTTCTTGCGGTCGTAGCGCAGAGCGATGGCGTAGTGCGTCGGATTGGTGATCACGACGTCGGCCTTGGGCACAGCTTGCATCATCCGATGCTTGAGGAGTTCGATTCGCGCCTGGCGCAAACGACTCTTGATCATCGGGTCACCCTCGCTGCGCTTGCGCTCGTCCTCGACTTCTTGCTTGGTCATCATGTTGCGCTTCTGAAACTCGAAGCGTTGCCAGATGACGTCGGCTGCGGCGATGAGGAACACGACGACTGCGACCCACAGCAGTACCGACATCGAGAGGTCGGCGACGATGCGCATGCCCACGGGGAAGTCTTGGTCGGGCAGGTTCGAGAGTTCGACCCAGCGATCCTGAAGGACGATCGAGATGACGCCGACGAGTACTGCGAGCTTCACCAGTGCAAACGTCGTGCGCACGATGCCCTGGATGTTGAGCAGCTTCTTCCAGTTGGATGCGGGATTGAGGCGCTCGAGCTTGAACTGCAGGACCTCGGTCGAGAAGTGGAAGCCGATCTGGGCGTAACCCGCAATCGCCGCTGCCAGCAGCAGCGTCGCCAGCAACAGCATCGTCGGCGTGGCGATCAGCGCCAGCATCGTCAGGATCTCGGTGTAGGCGCCGGGCACGTCACCGTTGCTGACGGGATGCGCCTTCATGTCGAGGGTCAGACCGAACTGCAGTGCCGACGCGAGGCTCTGCAGCAGCCAACCGCCGAACCAGCGGAGCGCGATCGCGGCCGTGAGTAGCGTGGCGCCGGTCTGGAGCTCGCGCGATAGGTGCGTGTCGCCGCGGTTGCGCGCTTCGTTGAGCCGCCCTGGCGTGGCCTTCTCCGTTCTTCCTTGGTCGTCCCCGAACATGATGATTCAGCTCAGACGGGGAACATGGACCGAGTGGTCACGAGGAAGCTCTCGAACGTGCGTTCGAGAAACGGCGTGCCGGCCGACAAGAAGTAGATCGCGGCGATCATTGCCACGAGCACACGGATGGTGAAGCTGAACTCCATCAGGTTGACGTTGGGCACCGCGCGGCCGAACAGCACGAGGCCGACGGTGAGCAGCAGCATCACTGCGAGCAGGGGGAAGGCGTACTGCAACGCGCAGACGACGCCGCCGCCGACCATGGCTTGGATGCCGAGCCACATCGGTTCGATGCGGAACGGCTCGCCGATCGGGCAGGCTTCGAAGGTCTGCTGCAGGATGCGGAGCGCTTCGTGATGGATGTTGAGTTGCAGCACGAGCAAGAAGCCGAAGATCTGGAAGAGCTGCGCGACCACGCTCGAACTGCCGCCGCTGTCCGGGTCGAGCGCCCGCGCCATGGCGAAGCCCATTTCGTTGCTGACGATCTCACCGGCCGAGGACAGCATCGCGGTGAGCAGCGACAGCGCGAAGCCGAGCGCGAACCCGATGAGGCACTCGCCGGCGGCGACCACGGTCAGTTCGACCAGGGAACTCGGCACGGCGATCGTGTGCTGGCCGTTCCACCAGAACATGCTGCCGAGCGAGACCGACAGGATGAGACGGAGGAAGAAGGAGTCACGCTGCCGGCCAAAGAATGGCACGACGGACAGGAACGCGCCGGCCCGCACCAAGTGCATGAGCATCGCGATCGCATGGCCTTCGAGCAGCGTGAGGTCCATCGCTAGCCGGCTCTGCCGTACTCGGCGAGGTTGCGCATCAGCGAACTGGTGAACTCGACGAGCGTGCCGAGGATCCAGGGCAGCAGCATGAGCAAGGTGGCAACGACGGCGAGCATCTTGGGGACGATGGTCAGCGTCTGTTCCTGCAACGAGGTCAAGGTTTGGAACAAGCTGACGGCAAGCCCGACGGTCATGCCGACGAGCAGGGCCGGCGCGACGAGAACCAATGCGGTGGTCAGCGTCGAGCGGCAGAGGTCGAGGATGGTGGACTGGTCCATGGTGATAGATCAGGCGGTGAAGCTCTCGGCGAGCGAGACGACGACGAGGTCCCAGCCGCCAACGAGCACGAACAGCAGCAGCTTGAGCGGCGTCGAGACGACGACCGGCGGGAGTGTGAACATGCCCATCGAGACGAGGATCGAGCTGATGACCAGGTCGATGACGACGAAGGGCAGGAAGAGGACGAAGCCCATTTGGAAGCTCGTCTTGATCTCGGAGAGCACGAAGGCCGGGACCGAGACGTGCATCGGCGTGTCGGCGGCGCTCGCCGGACGTGCGGTCTTGCTGAGTTCGAGGATCAGGGCGATGTCCTCTTCGCGCGTCTGCTTCAGCAAGAACTCGTTCATGCGTTGCGCTGCGATCTCGCCAGCCTCGCGCCAGTCCATCTTCTGTTCGATGTACGGAATGTAGGCGCGTTCGTAGATGTCGGTCGCAACAGGGCGCATGACGAACACGGTCATGAAGAGCGCAAAGCCCGTCGTGACGAGCGCCGGCGGCAAGTCTTGCATCGACATCGCCCGCTTCAAGAACGACAGCACCACGACGATGCGCGTGAAGCACGTCATCGTCATGACGAGTGCTGGCGCCATGGAGAGGATCGTCATCAGCAGCACGATCTCGATCGCGGTACCGATGTTCTTGCGATCGTCACCGGTGTTGAGTGTCAGCGTGACCCCAGGTGATTGCGGAGCAGCCGGCGCAGCTTGTGGCGCTACGGGCGGACCGACCGGCACTGTGGCTGGAGCCTGGGCGCGAACGGCACCGAGGCAGTTGAGGACAATCAGCAGGGTCAGCAGGAACGTGCGCATCAGCGGCCGGCCTTGGCGAGCAAGGTGCGGAAGTCGTTGAACAGGGCGCGCGCCGGCGAGGTGGTCCGAGGCGAGACGGTTGCAGCAGTCGCCACTGGTGCGGGCGACACGGGTTGCGTGGGCAAGCGGCGAGAGGGCAGCGGTGGCCGCGGGATCACGAGGTTCTTGGGCACGGCCCCGTCCTCTTCCAGGTCGTCTGCGAGCGCTCGCGTCGAGGCCGCCACGGCGAGCTCATCGGCGAGGGCGTCGGTGCTCTGGCCACCGGCGTGGAGCAACTGCAGTCCGCGATCGCTGGAGCCGAGCAACAGCACGCGACCGTCGAACTCGACCGCGTGCAACGTCTGGCGCGGCGACAGTCGCAGCGTCTGGCGCAAGGTCACGGTGCCGGTGTTGCCGGTGGCGGGCGCCTGGCGCATGCGTCGCAGCACCATCAGGGTCGCGCCACCGAGGAGCAGCACGCCGAACAGGGTCGATCCGACCTGCCAGAGATCGGGGGTGCGCGGAATCGGTAGCGGTGCGGACTTCGAGTCACCCGCGACGGGTGCGGTCGGAACGGGCAGTTGAGTCGGCGCCGGCGCAGGGTCCTGAGTCCGCGCCGGTTCGCTGCGCATCGACAGCGGACCCAGCACGATGAGCAGGGCTACGGCAGGGGGGAGGAGCAACCACTTGCGGTTCGAGGGCATCGCCATTCTGCCCGCGCGATTGCAATCCCAGTGCCATGGGCAGAACCACTACATGTCGTGGCTCGGCGACGACCCCGACACGATGAACCGATGCATCGCACAACGAACCACTGTCGCGGACCACAACAGTGGCGAGTAGCGTTCGCCGGCCATGGCCCGCGCTCCGATCGATGACCTTCTGCACCGCGTCAACAACCTGCTCGGCACGATCCAGATGCAGGTGGCCGCAGCGCGAGCGCTCGACGACCAGCAAGCCTGCCTCGACGCGCTGCGGTTGATCGCCGAGGCCGCCGAGCGTACGCACGAGGAGGTCCAGCGATTCCGCGCCGGGGGCACGCAGTCGTTCACGGCTCCAACAGGGAGTTGAACTTCGCCGACAACTGCGGTTCTTCGACGGGAAGGCCCAGGATGACGTCCGCTTGGCTGCGAAACGCATGCGTGACTCGGGCCCGCGATGGGCGATGGAGAAGCAACACGACTTTGGTCTCGCCGCCGGGGTACTCCTTCAGTCGCTTGCCCCAGTCGATGCGCCGCTCTTCGCCAGTGGGAACGTCCAGCAGCACGATCTCACCGCGGTGCGCAGCAGGATTGGGAACCTCGGCGCGGCCATGGCGGCGCAAGTCGAGGCCAACGCGACGGCAGCTGCGTCGAAGTACGCGGAGTAGCTCGGCCGACGCGAGGTAGGCATGGAGCACGCCGCGAATCGGAGCAGCCGGGATGTCCTCGACGTCCTCTTCGCTGGCTCGAGATCCGTCTGCGGCAGGCGCATTGGCGACCGGTGCGATTGGTGCCGCAACGACCGTCGGTGCGTCGTCGAGCACACCCTTGTTCCAAGCCTCTGCCGTGGGGCGGTCGACCACGATCCACGCATGACCTTCTGGATAGCCCTCGATGCGCAGCTTGACCTTGCACAGGACCAACGGGCCTGAAGGCAGAAGCGCGAGCGCATCGCTGCCAGGCGACAGCACGCCGTGGTCTTGCAGGCGGATGTCGACGTTGGTGACGTCGGCGCGCAACGTTGCGCTTATGCCCGAGCAAAGCACGTTGGCGAGTTCGCCAAACGCTTCCTTGTCTTCGCCCTCGAGCTTCCCGCCCTGGCGCCGCTGCTCGATCACGTTCTCGGGCGTCATCATCAACAGGCCCGCCATCGTGCACGCGTCGCCTACGTCGATGAGGGTGCACAGGGTCTTGCCGGCGTAGTCCTTGTCGAGGGCGCCGCGCACAACCGCATGACTGCGACCAAGGCCCGCCTGCAGCGACTCCGCATCGCCGATGCTGAACTCGACCGGTTGGGCATTAAGCTCACGACCGACCAGCGAGCCCAGCGTCTCGCGGATCGACTCGGCGAGCTTCGCGAACAGTTTTCGCAGCTCCTTGCCAGTCCCCTGGTTGAGGGTTGTCGTGGACATCGGGGATCGTGGCTCAGGTCAGGCAGGAGGGGGCGTTTCGCGGCAGCGGTCCTTCGCCCCGATCGACGTCTGCGCGTCGTTGCTGACAGCGAAGGCGCCGCCTCGGTCCTCACTGCGCTCGTTGGCGAAGTCCAAGGTGATCAGGTCAAAGGCCGCGGTGGTGGACGGCGGCTGCGCTCGGTCGGCTCCTGACGCGAACAGATCGGCACCGCGCTGCCGGCCAGCATGGCCTTGCAGCACGAGCATCTGCGTCAGCGCAGAGTCATCGATGCGCAGGTGTTTGTCGCCCAAGTTGCCCTCCACCGGACCGCGAATCGCGGCCTTCGGCTCTCGGTTGCTATCGGCTGAGAGCGGGCTCTGGGTTCAGCAGCTTTCCGACCCGAGCGAGTTCGGTGGTCACGAGCTGCCCCACGGCCTCCAAGTCTTCGGCACCAAGGGCGAGTCGTTGCAGGGCTACCGGACTGGGCGTGTGCGGCCGCAGCGGTTGCGGATCTCCGATCCCGAGACTCATGACCAGTTCATCGGCCGTGTGCAGCAGAGCCGTCAGCGGATCGTCGCTGGCAATGTGGGCGTCATCGTGGTGATTGCGCACGGCGCGTCGCAGTTCGATCGGCAGGTTCCACGAGTCGGCGACGATGCCACTGGCCGCGGCGTGATCGAGGCCGAACAAACGTTGCTCGACTTCCAGCGGCTGGGCGGTCGTGTCCACAAGCTCACGGGCTGCGACCGCCATCACCTCGGGGTCGAGGACCTGCAAGAGGGCGATGCGGCCGATGTTGTGCAAGATGCCAGCAGTGAACGCTGCTGATGGTTGCGCGTAGCGAGTACGCTCGGCGAGTGCTTGGCAGGCGGTCGAGCATGCCAAGGTCTGCTGCCACATCTGCGCCGGGTCGGCGTAGTCATTCTGCGGCAGATTGCGGAAGTACGAGCCCGTGCACGTGACGAGCACGAGCTTGACCAGGTTGCGCGAGCCGATGTAGGTCACAGCCTCGGCGACCGAACTGACCTCGCGCGCGAGTCCAAACAGCGATGAGTTACAGAGCTTGAGGATCCGCGTCGTCAGCGCCGGGTCGGTCTTCACGACCGCGACCAGGTCGGTCATCGCGAAGTCCTGGTTGCGGACGATGGCCATGACGCGCTCTGCGACATCGGGCAGCGGCGGCATCGAGCGCAGCGTGCGCATGATCTGGACGATCGAACTCATCGACAGTGGGGGCGTCGAGAGTGCGACGCTTCCATGATGTTCGGCCAACCATGGCGACGCCTGAAGGCGCCGCCGTCCGCATCGTGCCGTAACGAGACACGACTGCGCGGATCACCCTTGCCGGGGATCACACGTTCTGGAGCTGCACGCGATCGAGCTGGGCCTTGAGCCGTGCCATCACGTTGCTGTGGATCTGGCACACACGCGATTCGGTGAGTTCCATGATCTCGCCGATCTCGCGCATCGTGAGGCCTTCGTAGTAGTACATCAGGATGATCAGGCGCTCTTTCTTCGTCAGGTTGCGCGTGATCGTGTCGAGGGAGTCGCGTTGCTGGATGGTGTCGACGGGATCCGTGCACTTCTTGTCGGCCAGGATCTCGATCTTCTCCATCTCCTTGTCGTCGTCGCCGTCGTCCCACTTCTCCGAGAGCGAGAAGATCGTGCGAGCGCTGGCTTCGTTCTGGTGAGCCTGCAGCTCGTCCATGGTCATGCACAGCGCCTTGGCCAACTCAGCCTGGTTCGGCAGGCGGCCGAGCTCGCCCTCGAGTTGACGCGTAGCGCGCTCGAGCTTGTGGGCCTTCAGGCGCACGAGGCGCGGGACCCAGTCCTGCGAACGCAGCTCGTCGAGGATCGACCCGCGAATGCGCGTCGTGCAGTAGGTCTTGAACTTGATGCCTCGGCTCAGGTCGAAGCCGTTGATTGCGTCCATCAAGCCAAACGTGCCGGCGCTGCTCAGGTCGTCGAGTTCGATCGACTTCGGCAGCGTTTGCAGGACGCGCTCGGCGATCATCCGGACGAGCGGCATGTGGTGCTCGATGAGGATGTTGCGCAGGTTGTCGTCGCGCGTCTTCTTGTAGGTCTTCCAGACCGTCTCCAGCTCGTCGTCACCAATGCGCTGGCCCTGCGTCGGCGTGTCCGGCGACGAACGCTCCGGCTGGGCGAGGAGCTTGCCCGGAAGCTTCGCACCAGGCGCAGCGGGCACGGCGTGCAGCGTGAGCTTGGACGTCATTTTCGCGGCGAGGGGCGTGGACTTCGAACGGGGCGAGCGGGTGGCGACGGCGGACTTGGCCATGGGAGGACTCCAGTTGGGATCGGAGGGCACTGACATCACCGGTGTGGGAGGGTGATGCGGGACGGCAGCTCCTGACGCGTCGAAAGGCACCTTCGCCGAAGAGTCGAGACTCTCGGGTCCGGTGACGCTTTCCCTTCCTGCTGGAGGGTGTCCCCCTGGCTGGGCGGACTTGGGGCGAGCGGTTGCGCGGTTGCGCTTTTGTGGTTGTCGCCTTGGCTTCATTTCGGGAACCGGCTGCCATGGTCGTTGTCGACCGAAGGCCCTTGGCTTTGCGTCACCGGCTTTCGCCGGGTATGCCTTTTCGAGAAGCGTCTTGGTGGGAGCTGAACACCAAAGAACAATCGGCCTGTGACAGCCGGGCTCCTAGGATCGGCAGAAGGCGGGGAGAAGTTGAGCGCTACCTGTGGAAAACTTTAGAGGATTCCATAAAGCGCTTAGCAGTAGCAAGTTAGAGCCTGCCAGTTTCTACCCTTCGGAACTCTGGATCGCAGTCGAACCGGCCTCGAGCGATGTCCGCGGTGTGCTTGGGCCGAGCAACTGCCTGAGGGCGAGGCGGAGCGCGTCGCGGCGGAAGGGCTTGCTGATCACGCGGTCCGGGGCAACGTCGCTTGCGACCCTTTGGATGTAGTCGGTTGGGTGGCCGCTCATCAAAACTCGGCGTGCACTGGGCCGGCGGCGACGCACTTCACGCAGCACTTCCTGCCCGTCCATTCCGGGCATGCCGAGGTCGGCGAACACCACCACGGGGCGGTCGGCTGGGACGTTGTCGAGGGCGTCGAGCAGCGCCGGGCCAGTCTCAGCCAGGACGACTTCGTGGCCCAGGCCCGCAAGCAGCTGGCTCAACACGCAGCGGACACCGTCATCGTCATCGACCACGAGCAAGACCGCTTGCTGTCGCGACGACGGTTGCAACACGACCGTTGGCTCGACTCCCGGTTCCAGTTCCGCGGTACACGGCAGGTGAATGACGAAGGTCGTGCCACTTCCGACCTGGCTCGACACCGTGACGGTGCCGCCGTGACGTCGGATGATTCCATGCACAACCGCGAGGCCAAGCCCACGGCCAGGGAAACGCGTCGTGAAGAAGGGGTCGAAGATCCGCTGCACGATTTCGGGCTTCATGCCGCCGCCATTGTCGCGCACTTCGATCCGCGCGGCTGGGCCCCTGACGTCGTCGACGCGATCGACGGCATCGACGCGGATCATCACCTTGGTTGCCCCTGCATCGTTGGCGTTGACCACGAGGTTGAGCAGAACCTGCTCCAACTGCACGCGATCGACGAACGCGCCGATTGGCTCGCTGCTCGTGGAAGGCGCCAGTTCGACGACGCCGAGCGTGGCAGAACGCAGGACTGGCAGCAACTCTGCGATCGAATCCCAGACGGTGATCGGCGCTGCCGCGGGCGGTGAGCCGCCAGCGTAGATCTGCAGTTGCTTGCACAGCCGCGCCGCTTGGCGACTCGAAGTGAACAGGTTGTCCAGCATCGTCGTGCCGACGCCTGGCCGCAGTTCGTGGCGCAGCAGTTCGGCGTTGCCGAGGATGCTGGTCAATAGGTTGTTGAAGTCGTGAGCGATGCCTGCAGACAGCGTGCTGAGGACCTCGGTGCGCTCTGACTGACGCAGCCGTTCTTCCAGCTTGGTCTGATGCAATCGCGCCTCCTCGACGCGATGCACTTGCGTGGCCAGCGCCGCATTGACGCGCTGAAGTCGACGACGGCTGCGCAACGTCGTCACGGTCAGCAAGGTCAGTGCGACGAAGGCGACAGCGCCGAGCTGAAGTCGAGTCTCTCTCTCGCTCAGTGCGTCTCTCTGGCGCGCCTGCTGGAGTTCTGTTTCGGCCGCGTCGCGTTGTGCTTCGGCCCGTTCGAGTCCGGCGCGGAACTCGGCGATGCGCAACTCGTGTTGGCGGGTCGCGGCTGCCCGATCCTCGAGCTCCTTCGACAACGCGGCGGCAGCGTCCCCGTCGCGACGATGTGCAGCCAGAGTGAGGCGCGTCTGCAGCAAGGCGCGTTCGATCTGTTCGAGGCCGCGACCGGCGACCAACTCGTCCGCTTCTTGCAGCCAGCGCTCGGCTTCGTCGTACTCACGCCTTTGCACTGCCGTCCACGCCATCATGTCGCGGATTGCGGCGCGCTCGTCGACGTCACCGAGGCGCTCGTTGCACGCAAGCGCCGCGGTGTAGTTGCGGATGGCGCCTTCGAGGTCGCGCTCGATGCACAACACGTTGGCGCGCGTTGCTGCCACGAAGGACTGGATGCGGACGTTGCCCTGCTGTTTGGCGACCGCGTCGAGCTCTGCGAGCATCTTGAGCCCGAGCTCCCGGTGGCCGGTTTGCAGGTGCGCCTGACAGTCCTCAGCGAGCACCCAGGGGCGCAAGAACTCGACCTCGGCGCCGTGGCCGGCCTGCTGAATCTCCGCGAACACCCTGTTCGCGTTGGCGATGCCGCGTTTTGGCGTCGCGTGCATCGTCGTCAAGATTGCGCGGGCGATGAGCACGGGGTTGCCGAGCGCATCGGCGAGCTTCTGGCCCGGGATTGCGAGCTCGAACTCTGCGGCATGCTCACCAACCGCGCAGAGTGAGCGCGCGCGCGAAAGCAGGTAGTAGACCTTCATCGTGTCGTCGGCGTCGTCGACGATGGTCTCGGTGCGCGCCAGCCATTCTTTGGCTACGACCGCGCCTTCGAGGCGCGCTTGGACGAGGCCTGCAAGCGCATTCGCGGCGGACTCGGCTCCTCTTGGCGCGCTGCGCCGAGCCGCGGCCGCCAGCAGCACCTCCATGTCGGTCCACGCCGAGCGGGTGTCGAAGGCCATCTTGGCATCGACTCGTTCGAAGCCGTGCGCGAACCACGCAACCGAGCCCTCGGGGGTCGGGTAGCCCACCTTGACGAGCTCGGCGAGGCGCTGCTCTTGCGCACTCGCGAAGTTCTCGAGCATGAGCAGGAGCGAGACGGCGGCCAGCGGGATGGGGCGATGCATGGGTGTGAGTTCCGCTATGCGTATCGGCAGCGGTGGGGTGTTGGCAAAAGGCCGATGCCACGGGCGACTTTGGCTGCTCGCCGGAGCCAAGCCGCGCCCGATGTGGTGACGCCACTGCGAGAACTCGACCCTGGCCAACCGGATGGCCGATCCCGTGGTCGCCAATCGGACGCGGTTTCCGGGCTCGGGCGCTGGCCGCGAGCGGAGAGCTAGGCGCGCGCGCGTCGGTGCCGGTGCGGCGCGGCGCCGACTCGGGTCACTTGTCAGCCGACCACAGGTTGTTGTCGCGGGCGATGTCCGGAAGCATCCCGTCCGGGTCGATGCGCACTTGCTTGATCGCCTTCACCTGCTCCATGCGCCGCGTGATGACGTCGGACTGAAACCAGGCCTCGACAGGGACCTTGAGGACCTCGGTCGTGTCGTCATCAAAGGTCACGCGATAGGTCAGCGGCATCACCATGCGCTCCTTGTTGCGGAACGTGATGCTGCCGCCACCGCGCTTGCCTGGCTGCTTCACGGTCTCGACCGCCTGGTCGAGCATGGCGTCTTCGAGGAACCAGCCGCGCCAGAACCACGCGAGGTCCATGCCCGCCGCGTTCTCGATGGTGCGGAAGAAGTCGGCTGGCTGCGGCGACTTGAACGCCCATTCTCGGATGTACTCGCGGAAGGCGAAGTCGAAGCGCTCCTCGCCGAGCACGTACTCGCGCAGGATCGTCATGCCGACGCCGGTCTTCTGGTACTGCAGGACGCCGAGCTGCAGGCCGTTCAATCGATCGGCGGCGGTCACGATCGGAACTCCGGGCATTCGCATCATGCCCGCGAACGACGAGGGCTTGGCTTCCTTCGACTTCTCGAACCAGTCAGCCGTCGAGTAGCGGTTGATGAAGGTGTTGAAGCCCTCGTCCATCCACGCGTGGCGACGCTCGTCGGTGTTGACCGTCATCGGAAACCAGTTGTGCCCGATCTCGTGCGTGGTGACGCCGTAGAGGCCGCTCTCGCTGGTGTTGTTGCGGCCGCTGCAGAAGATGATCATCGGGTACTCCATGCCGCCCTCGATGCCGCCGACGTTGGTGGCGACTGGGTACGGATAGGGGAACCAGCGGCGGCTGTAGCCTTCGATCGCGGTCGCCAGCATCTGCGTCGACTTGCCCCAGACGGGCAACGACTCCTCGGGATAGGCCGATTGCACGAGCAACTCGCCGCGCGAGCAGGCATCGAGGATGAACGCTTCCGAGGACGCGAACGCCACCGTGCGCACATTCTCGGCCAGGAAGCGCCACGTCAGCGGGCCCTTGCCGGCGGGGCGGCTATCCGGCTGGCCCACTTCATCCTTGTCGCGCAGGATGACGGTCTCGCGGCTTTGCTTGGCTAGAGCGAGTCGATCGAGCTGCGTTGGCGTGTAGACGGCTTCGGGATTCTGTAGGACTCCCGAGGCAACAACGATGTGGTCGCGCGGTGCGGTGACGTTGAGTTCGTAGGTGCCGAAGTTGTTGTAGAACTCGCCGGTGCCGACGTAGGGCAGCGTGTTCCAACCATAGATATCGTCGTAGACCGCAACGGCTGGGAACCACTGCGCCAGCTCCCACACCGTGCCCTTGCTGACGTCCCAGGTGCCGAAGCGACGGAACACCTTGCTTGGCACCAAGAACGACCACGCGCAGTCGAACTCGAACTTTGCGCCCGCGGCGAGGGGCGTCGGCAACTCGACGCGCATCATCGTGTCGTAGACCTGGTGCGCGAGCGCCTTGCCGGCGCTGGTGAGTTCGCTCACGGTCACGCCGTCGCTGTTCTCCGACGGGCCGCCGACCGCTGCGCCACCCTCGGTCAGCGAGCCGATGCTGTCCTTGCGCAGCACGTTCTGTTCGAGGTGTAGCCACAGAAACGTGAGCGCCTCGGGTGAGTTGTTGTGATAGGTCACATGCTCGCGACCGCTGACGCTGCGAGTTGCTGGATCGAGCGTCACGTCGATCCGGTAGTCGACGCGCTGCTGCCAGTAGTCCGGGCCCGGCGAGCCGCTGGCGGTGCGAACGCGGTTCGGCGTCGGCAGATCGAGGGGGCTGAAGATCGTGATGTCCGGACGGATGCCGGGCGCGCGGGCGTCCTCGCCACCGCGCTGCCGTTGCTGTGCGGGGAGCGTCGTCGAGAAGGCGAGGATCAGGAACGCGCAGACGCGCATCGCGAACGAAGTGGCAGTGGGTCGCAGCATGATCGGATGGGTTCGGCGCGAAAAGTGGCGCCAGTGTCCGCGCGGTCCGGAGACCTTTCGCGCGGACACGCTACGCAGCGCCGTGCTCGCACGTTGGCGAAAAGTGCGCGGTGTTGGCCAGGATCGCGCCGTTCGGCGATTCCGCGCGCTCAGCGGATGCAAACCAGCGATTCGACGCGATGCGGCGCCAGCTTCTGCCGACCAGGCAGGAAGGCGAGTTCGACCACGAAGGCGCAGCCGGCGACGGTTGCACCACAGCTCTCGACCAGCTTGCACGCGGCGCCCATGGTGCCGCCGGTCGCCAACAGGTCATCGACGAGCAGTACGCGTTGGCCCTTGTGGACCGCGTCCTGGTGGATCTCGACGGCGTCAGTGCCGTACTCGAGCACGTACTCGACGCGGTTGGTCTTCCACGGCAGCTTGCCGGGCTTGCGGATCGGCACGAAGCCGAGGCCGAGGTGCATCGCCAGCGGCACGCCGAACAGGAACCCGCGCGACTCGATGGCGGCGATGCAGTCGATCTTGCCGAAGTCGAGGGCCGCGAGCTGGCGGATCGACTCCTTCATCGCCGCGGGGTTGGCAAGCAGCGGCGTGATGTCCTTGAACAGGATGCCGGGCTTGGGGAAGTCGGGAACGTCGCGGAGGTGGTGGCGGAGGTCCATGGCGCTTTGGAGCAGGATCGTTGGCCGTCGACGAAGACGCAACAGGGCGATCGTCGCGATGGGAGAGCTTGCGGAGTGGCCTCTACTCGAGTTGGGAGTCCCTCGTGCCGGTTTGCGGTCGTAGACGCCATGCGGCAATGCGGCCATGCGGTCATTGCCCGACCGCGTAGGCGGCGCCCGATGAAGCGGACGCCCGGAGGACGCGGGGATTCAGACCTCCGAACCGTGCTTCGGATCGAGGCGGGCGGCCGTGACTGGCAGCACGAAGAGCGAGCGATGGGGGCCATGCGCAGAAGCGCTGATGAGTTCAAGGACCCAGTGGCCGCCCGGCACCTTGCCGGTTGCCGGCGCCGTCGCGGGCAGTTCGAGATCGAGGTCGATGCCCGTTGCCTCTGAGGGCACGGCGACCTCGCCCCACCACGTTCGCTGGGTCGTGGTCGCGGTCGAGTCAGGACTCAGGTTCTCCTCGATACGGTAGTGGCTCAGGGCGAGCCGCCCTGGGCCGAGGGGCCCACCTCGTCGGGAGCGCAGACAGAGGCGGTGTCGAGCGCCCACGTTCAGCGGAAGCGTGTCGACCGCGATCGAGCAGCGTTCGTGTCGCCACCGGCTCGCCCACACCGGGCTCACTTGGTGCACCGACAGCAGGAACCACACCGACAGGAGGATGGCAGCGATCGCCAGCAGCCATGAGAACTCGATTGCGGCGGCAGTGGTGGCGCAAACCAAGAGCAGGCCGAGGAGGATGACTCCCGCGGTCGCATCGACGCGATGCACATCCCACAGCACCGAGGAACTCGGCAGCCCCTTGGCCTTCTGCGCGCCGTTCGGGGCTGACGCCAGCCGATCCGATCGCAATGCGAGGATCGCGGTGGCGATGAGTCCTGCAACCAAGAGCCCCTTGGTTGCGGTGCCGAGCTCGGTCCAATCGAACAGGAATGCGGCAAGCCAACCGGCAACGTGGTACAGGACCCAGACCCAGAAGAGCTCGGATCCACCTGTGGTCACTGCCTTGCCGCGAAGCAGGCGTTTCACTCGGTGATCTTCCACCCCCTTCTGCCACACGGAGCCCGCCCCGAGCGGGACCCACGCGAGCAGGACCGCGTACAGCCACCCTTCCATCCCGCCTACGGGGTGCGATGACAGGGAGACTGCGCCGGCGACTCCGGCTGCGAGCACCAGCCCTCCGACCAAGAACGAGGCAAGCGGAGGGTTGGCGGCGACCAAGCTAGGGAACCACAGCACCGTCACGCACTCTCGTGGGGTCAGGTCAACTCGGGGGTGTGCGGCATCGAGAGTCACGCCGGCGATGCTACCGCGGTCGAGCGAGGCCTCGGTGTCGATTGTCGGACTCGCCAGTTGGTTGCGGACCCTCTACGGCGTCGCTCACTAGAGCGACTCGAAGGGACCGATTCTCGGGCCTCGATCGAGGGCAAGAACCGTTGGTCGGACGTGGGCGTGCAAGGTGCTCGCGGCTGCGCCCGTTCTGCAAGGGCTCGTCATCTCGGCTTCGGCAACGCAGCGGCGAGCCGCTGCATGCGTCGGCCGAGCACGAGCTTCATCGCAGCTATGTGTTGCGGGAGATTCGGTCGCTCGATCGTCGATGTGTCGCGCTAGCCCATCAGGGACTTGATGCCGCGCCGGAGGTCTATGGCCGCCGCTTCGGCCGCGTGCCGGCGGAGTCGGCGATTTTCACTGCAAATCGCCGGTAGAGGCGGCGATTTGCGGAGGCTCCCCAGGGAGCCTCCTGCGCTGGACCCCTTCGGTCCCGTGGCCGCCCGTCCGCCTACATCCGTTCCGGCGGCGTGATGCCGAGCAGCGACAGCCCAGTCACCAACAACCGCCTGGCCGCTTCGACCAGCAACAACCTCGCATCGCGAACCGCCGGCTCGACCCCGAGCACGTGGTGGTCGCGCAGGTAGCTGTGGATCTCGCCCGCCAGCGCGATGGTGTGCGCCGTGACGATGCTCGGTTCGCTCTGCTCGGCCGCGCGTTGCCGTTCGCTACCGCTGCTCGAACGTGCAGAGGGCGACTTCGTGCGCATCACCGCGCAATGGATCGGTTCGGCCGATGGTCCTGAACCCGCCGGCCGCTGGCTCGACGAGTTCGAGGACGGTCCCTTTTGGCAGCGCGACCGGTAGGCGAACCAGGCCTGAGACGTCGCCTACGCGGATCGACGCCGATTGCGGCAAGCGCACTACCGGACGCACCAGAGGTTCGTCCGGGCGCTCCTTGTGACGCAGCAGCAGATGGACCTCGCCACGGCGGAACTCGCAGACGGTGTCTATCGGGTTCTGTACGGTCACGCTTCCAGGTCGCCCGCGGAGGCGTGTAGAAGTGCTCGGGTCCGACCACTCGAATCCGTAGTCACCGGGCGGCAGCGCGGTCTCTGCGATCAGGTCCGTCCCTTCGCGCTTCACGGGGATGGAGCCCAGGCGCCATGGCCATCGCTCCCCGGCGACATCGAGGTCGCGCACGACGTGGATCCAGTCGCCTGCCGCAGGGCCAGGGTCGCCCGAAAGCTGGAGGCGAACGGGTACTGCGAGCGCGTCGTCGCAGGGGATCTCGACATCGTCGACGCCATCCTCGACGCGCACGAACACCTGGCGCATTGCATCTTCTGCTCGGATCGATCGCCGATGGAGGAGCCATCCCGTCGTCGCAGTGCGCTGTAGTTCGAATCGGCCTTCGTGCAGTTCGGCTTGGACCGAAGTGTTCCAGCGATCTCGATCGGCGAACAGATGGACAGTTCCACCGACGTCCTGGCGCAATGCGCCATTCGCGTCGACCAAATGCCCCCTGAGCACTTTGGATGGCACAAGTGAGAGTTGCACGGAAAGGCCTCGGCGCGGGATCTCGCATGCGTGCGTCATGTGTCCGACGGCGCGCGCGCGAACGAAGGTGCGCGTCGATGGCGCAACCTGGAGAACCACTTCGCCGAAGGTGTCCGTCTCCCCGGAAGTGACAAGGCGGACCCCTGCCATGCCGATGCCACTAGGATCCGTGTCCGGCTCGCGCACCGTCACCTCTGCTGTACGAGCCATCTCCACGCCGCCGGAGCACTCGATCACTTCCACCACAGCGCCAGTGAGCGGTCCGCTTTGCTCCCCTCGTACGAAGACCCGGATCGGTTGGACCTCTCCCAGATCCTGAACGAAGTCGCGGGTCGTGGCGTCCTCCCGTTCGACCGAGAAATCACTGAGGCTCCACGCGAAGGTTACTCCGTCGATCGAGCCTCGCACGATTGCGTCCGGTTGCGCAAGAGGCGGTAGCGCAAGCCATCCATCGATGGTGACCATCGATACGTACTCGTGGTTCGACGATCCGAATGTGCGCGGATCTCGTGGCATGCGGATGGTGGGGGACTGCAGGGAGGTCGGCCGCCCTCCTCTTCGAATCTGCGCGCGGTCCGTCGTGCGGCGCGCGAGTACGATTCGTGCTTCGTCGCCGAACAGTACGGGGCCGAACGATGGAACCTCGCGCCATCGTGGGTCGCCGCGCGCGACGGTGAGGAATGTGTAGTCGTCGTCGCCTGCGCGCCGAGCAAGACGAAAGCTGCCCTGTGCGTCCGTGAGTGCCTTTCCCGAGCCGCTCTGGATGACGACTTCCGCGCACGGCACGCCATCCCTGTCCGTGACCGAGCCGCGCAGGAGTTGATCGACCAACGGCCCGACGCGAAGCGCGATCGGTGTAGTCGAGCCGTCGACGAGGAACAGTGCCGGCACGATCGCGGTGCCCTGCTCGGGCGACTGGACCGACCACCAGCCCGGGAGCAGGTCGGCGACCACGAGTGTCCCGCTCGATTCGACCGTGAGCAGGGACGGTGCGGTACGACTCACCCGGACGTCCTCCGGTTGGCTCGGCTGCTGGAGTCGCAGTTGGATGCGGGACGAGAGGGCGTCGACCAGGGTCACATCGAAGGTCACTGCGAGTGGTCGTTGCAAGAGCACGGGCTCGCTCCGTTGTTCCAACGGCGTCCGCACCTGTCCCCGACCGTAGACCGAATGTGTGAACGTCCACGCCAAACCCTCACCTGGTGCGAAGGTGCCCTCCCCGTCGGTGGCGTGGGTTGTCGCTGGAGCTGTCGCCGAAACACGGAACGCGCGCAGAGCCATGCCGGTCACGGCTCGTGAATCGTTGGCATCGACGAACCGTTGGCGCTCGACTCCGACCGCGTCACGCGACTGCGCAGAAGGCTCGGGGGGCATGAGCCTCGTTGCCTCGAGGGCGGCGGGCGAAGTAGCAGCCACCGAGTCCGAACCTGATTCCGAAGGCACGCCGGGCGCGACATCTTCGCTGCCGGACAGAAGCGCAACGCCGCCGCCGAGCAGCAGGATGCCGAACCCTGAGGCGAGCCACTTCGCGGTCCTGGAATGCATGAATCGAGAAGCCTCGTCGGAGCGGCCGGCCCTATCGCGCGCCCACCCGAGACCGGGGGACTCTACTCCCCCAGCGCTTCGCCAGCCCTTTGCAGACCGCCCGCCCGCCCTACATCCGTTCCGGCGGCGTGATGCCGAGCAGCGACAGCCCAGTCACCAACAACCGCCTCGCCGCTTCGACCAACAACAACCTCGCATCGCGAACCGCCGGCTCGGCCCCGAGCACGTGGTGGTCGCGCAGGTAGCTGTGGATTTCACCCGCCAGCGCGATGGTGTGCGCCGTGACGATGCTCGGTTCGCTCTGCTCGGCCGCGCGCTGCACCGCCGTGCCGAAGTCCAGCATCACCAGCAGCACCTTCTCCGCATCGGCCAACTGAGAGAAGTCGACCTTGTCGATCGCCGGCACCGACTGCTCGCTCTTGCGCAGGATCGAGGACAGGCGCGCGCAGGCGTAGCTCACGTACGGCCCGGTCTCGCCCTCGAAGTTCAGCATCGTCTCCCAGTCGAACTTCACGTCCTTGATGCGCGAGTTCTTGAGGTCGTTGAACACGATCGCGGCGACGCCGACTTGTTCGGCGATGCGGTCCTTGTCCTCGAGGTCCGGGTTCTTCTCGGCGATGACCTTCGTCACCTTTCTGACCGCCTCGTCGAGGATCTCGTCGAGGAACACGGCATTGCCCGAGCGCGACGCGAACTTCTCCCACTTGCCCTCGTCGTTCTTGCTCAGGACAAGACCGAACGGCACGTGCTCGACGGCAGCAGCGATCGGCTCCTTCATTTTCACCAGCACGCCCTTCAACTGATCGAAGTGCAGCTTCTGCTCGGCGCCGACGATGTAGAGGATGCGCGTCGGGTGGTAGGTGCTCTCGCGATAGAAGACCGCGGCGAGATCGCGCGTGTGATACAGCGTCGTGCCGTCGCTCTTGCGCAGCAGGCAGGGCGTCGCGATGCCCTGCTCCTTGAGCGTGACCACTTCGGCGCCTTCGCTGGTCTCCAGGATGCCCTTCTTGGCGACGCGCTGCATCGCGTCTTCCATCTTGTCCTCGAAGAAGGACTCGCCGGTGATCGCGTCGAACGTGACCGAGAGGCGTTCGTATGGGCCTTGGAACGCCTTGAGCGACTCGTCGCGCAAGAACTGCCACATGCGGCGTTCCTTGTTGTCGTCGCCACTCTCCAGCGCCTGGAAGTGCTTCGCCGCCTCGTCGTCGAGCGCCGGGTTGTCCTTCGCCTCTTTGCTGTAGCGCTTGTAGAGATCGAACATGTAGCGCATCGGCGCTTTTTGCAGTTCGGTCTCGTCGCCCCAGTGCATGTAGGCCGTCATCATCTTGGCGAAGGGCATGCCCCAGTCGCCGAGGTGGTTGATGCCGTGCACGGTCGCGCCGAGGTGGCGATGGATGCGGCACAGAGACGTGCCGATCACCGTGCTGCGCATGTGGCCGATGTGGAAGGGCTTGGCGATGTTCGGCGAGCTGAAGTCGATGCAGACGACCTCCTTGCTCTTGGCGGCGGGGCCGTAGGGCGCTGCGTTCTGCAGGATGTCGGTCAGCACGTCCCTGGCGAGGGCGGCCCGTTGGAAGCGAAAGTTGACGAACGGCCCGGCAGCGACGGCGGCGGCGACGGTCGCGTCGGGCGCAATCGCTGCAGCAAGTTCAGCGGCTAGCGCTGGCGGCGCCTTGCCCATGGCCTTCGCCAACTGGAAGGCACCAAGAGCCACGTCGCCGTGCTCGCGGTTCTTCGGCGGTTCGAGGCGCAGCATCGGCTCGGCGTCCGTGCGGGACAGGCCGAGCCCTTGCAAGGCGTCGAGGAGTCGGTCGCGAAGATGACGTTGGAGTTGGCTCACGGGGCGAGAGGCTGGCGGACGGGGTTGGCCGCGGGCGCGGAACGGGGCGGATCAGGATAGCGTCGAAGTGTTGGCGCGGCGAAGGCGCGCCCTGGCTTCCTGCGAGAGCATGGTGGAATGCGCGAAGGCCACCTCGAACGAACGCTGCACCTGCCGCAGTGAGCCGTCTTCAGTACTTCAACGCCAACTCGATCGCGTCGAGCTTGAACCTGCTGACCAGCTCGTACCACTCGCGCTTGCTGATCTTCCGCCGCTTCATGATCCGCGCGCGGGCTCGCAGCATGCGCGGCAAGCCCCACAGTGCGGCGACGTAGGCGCGCAACATCAGCCACGCCAACTGGAACCACGAGTACTCCTTCACGAAGTCACTCGACAGCCCGCTGTGCGTCGCTGCCGCATAGCCTTGCATCATGTAGCGATTGAGCGAGAACATCGGGCTCATCAACAGGATGAAGCGCGGCAGCAGCTTGACCGCGTTCCAGATGCGGTTGCGTTCGACGTGGTAGGCCTTGAACTTCGAGTAGTTGCCGGCGCTCGCTGACTTGTGGTGCAGGATGCGCGAGGTCGGCACGTACCAACACTTCCAACCTCCGAGCTGCCCGCGCATCGCGATGTCGAGGTCCTCGAGGTAGCAGAAGTAGGCTTCGTCGAAGTCGCCGGTGTCGGCGAGCATCGTCTTGCGATAGGCGCAGGCGCAGCCGTGCGGGGCGAGCACTTCCTCAGCGCGGTCGTACTGACCGAGGTCTTTCTCTTGCCACGCGCGCGGGCGGCAGACGCCGTCCGGGTAGAGCAGGAGCCCCGCCGAGTCGAAGACGTTCGGTTCGCCCATCCGGTGGATGCGGCACGCGAGCATGCCGATGTCGGGCTTGCCCGCGACGAATCGCATCAGCTCGGTGATCGCGCTGGTGTCGGCTACCGCGTCGGGGTTGAGCAAGAACACCCATTCGCCCGTTGCCATCGCGAACGCTTGGTTGTTGCCGCGGGCGAAGCCTTCGTTCTTGGCGTTGCGGATCAGTCGCAGACGATCGCCGTAGGTCGTTGCCGCGCGCTCGTGGCTCCCGTCCTTGCTGGCATTGTCGACGAGGATGACTTCGAGGTCTGGCCAGTCCTGCGCAAACAACGACAGCAGGCAGGCGTCCAGCATCTCGCCCGCGTTGTAGTTGACGACGACCGCACTGACGCGTGGCGTGTAGGGCGCGGTCGAAGGAGAACTCATGCGTCGTTGGTCGGCTCTTGCCCGGGGTCGGGACGAGGGCGCGCATCATGTGGCGGCGGCCGCCTCGCCGCCGCCGAAAAGCGCGCGGCCTTGGCGCGTGGGCAACGTCGATGCCACCGAGTGTTGCGGCTGCGCTGCTCATTGCGCGGTCGAAACCGAGCGCTGCGAGGGTAGCCTACTTCGACGAATGAGCCCGTGCCCCGTGTGCAACTCGACTGCCGTCCGCATCCGCTGGACGGGCCTTGGCGACCGCTCGTTTGCGACCACGGCAGAACTCTTCGACCTCGCCCAGTGCGACGACTGCGGCTCGCGCTTTCTCGCTGACATCCCGCCGCTCGAAGAACTTGGGCGCTACTACCCCGACGACTACTGGGCGGGGCCGACGGACCAGGCGACCCACAAGCAGGCGCAGGGCGGGCTGCTCGAGGCGTATCGGCGCTTTGTGCTGCGCGACCACGTGCGCTTCTGCGGCAACGTGTTGAAGGCGCAGCGCGCGCGCGGCGTGGCAGTGCGCGTGCTCGACGTCGGATGCGGCGACGGTTCGTTCCTCGAAGCCCTCGGCGAGAAGAACGCGATCGGCATGGACCTCGGTATGGCGGCGGTCTGGGCCGTGCGCGCGCGCGGCTTCCGCGCAGTGCGCGGCACGCTGTCGGACTGCCCGCTGGCCGACGGTTCGTTCTCGATGGTGACGGCCTTCCACTTCCTCGAACACGTGCACCCGGTCGGCCCGATCCTCGAAGCAGCGAAGCGGCTGTTGGCCAAGGACGGCGAGGTCGTGTTCCAGGTGCCGAACGCGGCGAGCTGGCAGGCGAAGCTGCTCGGCCGGCGCTGGCACGGCTTCGACGTGCCGCGGCACTTGATCGACTACACCGCGGCGACGTTCCGGCGCACTTTGGAGAAGCACGGCTTTCAAGTCGTGGCCGAGAACCAGCAGTGCCTGCGCGACAACCCGACGACGTTCGCGACCAGTGTGGCACCGCGGTTGTTCCCGCCATCGCGATTGGCGCGCGGCGGCAAGGCCGAAGGGCTCGGGGCGACGGTCGCGAACCTGACCTACCTCGCGCTCACGGTGGCGGCGATGCCGTTCACCTGGTTCGAGGCGGCGTGCGGTCGCGGGGCGTCGGTGATGGTGCACGCGCGACCGCGGCGCTGAGGCGTTGCGCCGCGAACTCCCTCACTTGCGCACGAGGCGGAACGCGGCAAAGGCGCTGTTTGCTGCCGCTGGCTCCATTGCGTAGAGCTGCGGCAGACGCTCTGCGGCCTGCGCAATCGCCGGATCCCTCGCTGCCTGCATGGCCGCGAGGGCGCGCTGGGTCACGACGTACTGCGCGCCACGCTGCACCGCCCGGTCGTACTCCATCGCAAACCACAGCAGCACGATCTCGGGCGTGACGACGCTGGCGTCGCGCGCTCGCGCCGCAGCCACCGTGACGACGACCTCGCCGAGCAGGGTGCAGCGGATCTGTGGATGGCGCCGCACGACCTCGGCCCATTCTTGCGTGCTCTCGGCAAACAGGTCGATGGGGCCGCGCGCGAGTGCCGCAGCGACGCCGTGCTCGGTGCCCTCGGGATCGGTTGGCCAATCGTGCGCGCGGATCTGCCAGAAGCCGCTGATCGCACTGGCCGCGACGGCAATCCAGAGCAATCGAACTGGCAGCGCTTTCACCGTCAGCAGCGCCATCGGCACCGCGAGTGCGAGCAAGAACGAGCCGCGTTCGACGATGTTGCCCTGCGTCAGGAAGTCGCTCGCATACCGCTGGTAGCCGAGGATCTTGGTCGAGACGAAGATGTAGCCACACAGGCACGCGGTGAAGGCGATGCCGGCGCCGAGGTCGCGGCGCGTGCGCAGCACCAGCAGCGCCAGCACGCCGATCGGCGCGTAGGCAAAGATCCACTCGTGCAGGGCGATGTGCGGCACGAAGTCGAGCGGGAACGCATGGCCAACCGTGTTGGTCGCCATGTCGCCCTGTTCTTCGATACCAAAGGCAATCGCGATGGCCGTTGCGAGTGCGAGATGCACCGCGAGCACGACTGCCGCGTGCAACGACGATCGCAGCAGCGGCCGACGCGGCCAATCCCACAGAGCGCAGAAGCCGCACAGCGTGAGCGCCAGCAAGTGACCCGAGGCGTGGAAGCCGGCAGCGATCGCGGTGGCCACTCCGGTCATCGCCGCGGCACGGGCACCGCCGCCGGTGACGAGTCGTGCGAACGGCAACCAACTGGCACAGGCGCAGGCGAACAGTACGGCGTCCACTTCGACGACGCTGGCCGTGTACATCACCGCCGGCAACGCCGCGACCGCGATGCCGCAAACCGAGGCCCGCGTCCGGTCGAAGCCGAGACGCAGCGCCGCGAGCTGCACGCAGAAGACGCCCGCAGCTGCGGCGAGCGACGACAGCGCGCGGAGCGCTTCGTAGTCGCGCACGCCGACGACAGCGAGGACCTTGGCGAACGCGTAGGCGACCGGCAGATAGAAGGCGAAGCGCGGGTGGTGGAGTTCGCCCTGGTCGACGTCGCGCAGGTAGTAGAACGCGTCGAACCCGTGCATCAGGTTCTGGCCGAGCGCGAGGTAGACGAGCAACGCCGCCAACGCGACTGCGGCCGCCCGCGCGACGAAGGCGCGATCGGGCGAGGCCATGAGTCCTTCGGGCGACGAGCTCGACCGGGTGGCCGAGGCGCCGCGCCGTTGCCGCGGTGACGGCAGCGGGTTCCCTGCCGTCATTGCCAGTTCTCCCAGTTGCTGTAGGCGTCCTGCAACTGCGCCTTCAGGTCGATCTCCTGCTGCTGCAGCACCCGCATCTTCGCGGTCGACGCGTAGTTGTCGGGTTCCATCATCGCCGTACGCGTCGCTTCCAGCTGCTCCTCGAGTTGCATGATCCGCTCTTCGAGCTTTTGGAACATCAGCGGGTTGCGGACCTTGCCGGTCTCGAGCGCTCTTGTCGGTGCGCTGGCCGGAGCCTGCGCCGACGCCTTCTTTGCCGCCTTCTCGCGCTCTTCGGTGTCGAGCCGAACGCGTTCGGCGCGCTCCTCGGCGAGGACGCGCTGGCACTGCTCGAAACCGCCGTCGAAGGTGCGGATGCGTCCTGCCTCGACCCACAGCACCCGGTCGGCGATCTGGGTCACGAGGCGGCGATCGTGCGACACCACGACGACGGTGCCGGGGTACTCCTTGAGAGCCTGCTCGAGCCCTTCGGTGCCGGACACGTCGAGGTGGTTGGTCGGTTCGTCGAGGCACAACAAGTCGAACTCGGTGCGCAACATGCGCGCGAGCGAGAGCCGCTGCTTTTCGCCGCCCGATAGGTCGGCCACCGGCTTGTCGACGTCGTCGCCGCAAAACAGAAACAGTGCCAAGTGGTCGCGCAGGGTCTTTTCGTCGACAGTGCGATCGAGGGCGCGGATCGCTTCGAGCACCGTGCCATCCTGGGGCAGATCGCTCTTGTCCTGACTGAAGTAGCCGATGCGGAGGTTCAACGCGCGCTTGATGGCGCCGGCTTTGGGCGCGCCGATGCCGGCGAGCAGGCGGAGCAACGTGGTCTTGCCGGCGCCGTTTCTGCCCAGTAGGGCCACGACTTCGCCGAACTGCACGCGGAACTCACCGTGCTCGATCAACGTGCGCTGGCCGATCGCGACGGTGAGGTCTTCGGCCTCGATCACGGTCTGGCCAAGACGGCCGCGCGCCTCGCCGAGTTGGAGGTTCATCGAACGGCGCGGGCCCTTGGGCTTGTCCAGCAACTGCACGCGCTGGAGTCGCTTCAATCGCCCTTTCGCCTGCGCGCTGTGCTGCCCCGCCATGTTGCGGCGGATGTAGTCCATCTCCTTGTCGTAGAAGTCGCGCTGGTTCTTCCACTGCCGCGATTCGGTCAGGAGACGCAGATCGCGCTGCTGGCTGTAGTGCGAGAAGTTGCCCTTGTAGCGCGTGGCGATGCCGTCGCCGACCTCGACGATGGCGGTGGCGATCTCGTCCAGGAAGGAGCGATCGTGGCTGACGACGATCACGGCGCCCGAGTAGCGGCGAACGAAACCTTCGACGAACTCGATGCCGGCGAGGTCGAGGTGGTTGGTCGGCTCGTCGAGGATCAGCAAGTCGGCTGGCGTCGTCATCAGCACGGCGAGCTGCACGCGCGACTGCTCGCCACCGCTGAGCACGGCCACGTCTTTGTTGCGGCCGGCCTCGTCGAAGCCGAGTCCTTCGAGCACCCCTTCGACCTGATGGTCGTGGTCGTAGCCGCCGCCGGTTTCGAACGCGGCCTGCAGTTGGCCGTAGTCGCGCAGCGCCTGTTCGTCGTGGTGCGCCAGGCGCGCTTCGAGGTCGCGCATGCGTTGCACGAGACCGTCGTGTTCGCCGGTGCCGCGGCGCGCGTATTCGAGAACGGTGGTGCCGGGCGGCATCTTGGGCATCTGCGCGCCGTAGGCGATGCGAAGGTCCTTGCGACAGTTGCGCGCACCGGTGTCGGCGTCGTCGATGCCGGCGAGGATGCGGATCATCGTCGTCTTGCCAGCACCGTTGTCGCCGATCACGCCGATGCGGTCGCGTTCGTCGAGGCGTAGCGACAGTCCGTCGAGCACCGGGTGCTCGCCGAAGCGGCGGACGATTTTCTCCAGGGTGACGAGAGTCATCGGGCCGGGACAGGATCGGGGCAGCAGGGCTCGGTCACAAGGGCGCGGAACTCGAGCTCAATGGCTGCAAGCGGGCGTTTGTGCTGGCGACTCGAGGCGGCGGCAGCGAAATGGCAGCAAGACCAGATGCCGCGGTTTGGGGAGCGGCTTCGCCAGGGCCGCGAGCCACGCAGTGCTGCGGTCGCAATTGCGTCCCCCCGCGGCTACTTGACGACGTAGTCGATCGCTTTCGTCTCGTCGCC
>CAMBXM010000033.1 GCA_945871815.1 Singulisphaera sp. GP187 | reverse complement strand
CGTCGGCACCATGGCTCAGTTGCTGGGCCTTTGCTTCTGCGCATCCCTGCCGGGGCTGTTTCTCGGCGTCGCGCTCGCGGTGATGCAAGCCGACACGCAACTCATGGCGGTGCGGCACGGTGTGCATCGTGCCGGTATGGCCGTCGCGTGTTTCTTGGTGCCGACGCTGCTATGGCAGACCGGCGCCGGTGGGTTGTTCTTGGCCACAGGTGCGCTCGCTCTTGCCGCCGCGACGGCCATCGCGCCAATGGCGGCCGTGGGCCGCACCTTGCTGTTGCTGCTCGCAGCCACGGCTGGCTTCGCGATGGACGGATTCGACGCGCAGATCCCGCTACCGGGCATTCGCCAGGTCGCGCCTTCGGGGTGGATGGTGGAAGCTGCTGAGGATCTCGATTCGGTTTCGCGCTGGAGTTGCGCTGGTCGCGTCGAGGTGACCGCCATGTCGGCAGCCGTGGTGGCACCGATGCCTGCTCCTGGTGTCGAAATCGATCCGGCCTCGATTCGGTTGCCAGCTCCCTTGCCCAGCGCGCGCCAGTGGTGGATTGCCGGCCCCGGACGCCGCGGCGGGGCGTTGCTCGATCGCAGTGGCTCGACGGACGCAACCGCGCCGTTCGACGTCGCCTGGCGCACGTTGGGAATGAGGCTCGCACCAGAACGAGACGCGCACCTGTGCCTCCTGGGACTGTCGAGTGGGGACGAGTTGTGGGCCGCTCGCGTCATGCGGGCGACGTCCATCCGCGTCGTGGAGCCTTCGCCTGCGATTGCGGCGATCTACGACGACCTTCTCGGGGAGGCCTCGCCACTGCACGGGGATCCGCGCATCGAGGTTGTCAGTGACGACTTGCGCGCCAGCCTGCTGCGTTCCGATGCCCGCTACGACGTGGTCGTCTGGAACGGACCGATGGCGCTGCCAGGGGACGAGCATGCACCGATCGACCTAGCATCGCTGCAGATGCAGACGGTCGACGCTTGGCGTGCGATCCTGGATCACCTCACCGATACCGGTGTGGCGCAGCTCGCGATCCAGGGCGGGGCCAAGGAAGTCACGCGCCTTCTGCATGCGTTGCACGCAGCGCTGCCGGAGGAGGAGCGCGGGAACATGGCGTCGTCGGTGGCTGTCCTGCACCAGGAAGAGGACGGCGTCATGGTCGTGCTGTTTCAAAAGGGCGGGTTCGCGCCGGCCACGGCCGTGCGGCTGCGTGAAATGGCTGCGGCGAGCCGCGTCGACCCCATCTCCATGCCCGATGCTGGTCTGCGCGACGACGTCGCCGAACGGCGCACGGCGTTGCGAGAACTCGACGACATGCTGAAGCACTTCGATCGGGAGATCGAGATCCGCACTGCAGGGGCGGACGACGACGAGATCGCGCGCTTGCGGACGGAACGGGCGCGAACCGAAGCGCCGCGCGCGGCGATGGCGGCGCGCTGCGAGATCGCCGAGTTCGTGCTCGCCGAGAACAAGTCGGCCTACGCCGAGGATCATGGCATGCCGGCGCGGCCGGCAACCGATGATCGACCCTTCGAGTCGCCGAAGACCGTGACGCCGGCCATGCGCGCGCAGTGGCTCCTGCCGTTGGCCATCGCTTCGTGCCTGGCGCTGCTTGCGGTAATGCTGCCGCTGTCATGGCGCGGCGGTGCGGTAGGCTCGTCGCGGCAGGGTGCGCTGCGCTATCTACTGACCTTTGCATTCATGGGCGTCGCCGGCGTCGCCGTCGGTATGGGGCTCCTGCAAAAGATGTTGCCGCTGCTCGGCAGCGCGTCGGCGTCGATGGCGATCACGCTCGGCACCCTGCTCGCGAGCGCTGCCGTCGGCTCGTGTCTGAGCCACTCGTTCCTCAACTGGGAACCCCAGCGAGGCCGGTTCGTGGCCGTCGTGCTGTTCCTCGGTTCGGCAGTCGCCGCCTTTGGCAGTCCGACGATTGTCGAGCTGTGCGCGAGCTTCGACATGCTCGGCAGGGTCATTGCGGTCGCGGTCGTCGTCTCGCCGATCGGCCTGTGCCTTGGGATGGCTGTGCCGCACGGCATCCGCGTGCTGGAGGGCCACAACCCAGACCTTCTGCCGTGGGCGCTGTGCGTGGTGTCGGCCAGCGCCGCGGTCTCGCCGCTCCTCTGGTTGACGGTGGCCGCGGAGCTCGGCTTCTCGATTGTGCTCTTCGCTGGCGGCGTCGCGGGAGTGTTTGCTTTCCTCCTGCTGGACGCTCCCGCAGCGCAGCTTGCGCCACAGCCAGCCGCGGGCAGCCAAGAGGCTGCGGTCGAAGCCCTGGGCTGAGCCCAGGCGGCGAGACTGCCCGCAAGTGGCCAATCAGCGAGTTGCTGGCTTGTTGCGCGTGCGTCCCTGCGGATGGGCTCCGTCATAGACGTCGCGCAGGCGGCCGATGGAAACGTGGGTGTAGATCTCAGTGGTCACGAGTCGGGCATGGCCAAGCAGTTCTTGCACGGTGCGGAGGTCGGCGCCGCGGTCGAGCAGATGGGTCGCAAACGAATGTCGCAGGCCGTGCGGAGTCAGTGACGTTGGCAAGTCCGCCTTCTTGGCGCGGGCGACGACGGTTTCGAACAACCACCTGGCGCTCAGTGGCTTGCCCAACTTGTTGAGGAATAGCGCGTCTGGGTCCGTGCGCCCATTGGCGTGCAGCAGTTCACGCCGCGCTGGCAGCCAACGCCGGATCGCCTCGATCGCTGGCTTGCCCAACATCGCAAGGCGCTGCTTGCTGCCCTTGCCGAGCACACGGGCGAAGCCTTCGTCGAGGTCGATCTGCGACAGCACAAGACCTTGGCACTCACTCACGCGGCAACCCGTGGAATAGAGCACCTCGAGCACGGCGCGATCGCGGAGTCCCTGCGGCGAGTCGTCGAACGGCTGGGCCAGCAGTTGGTCGACCTCGGCTGGCGTCAGATAACGGGGCACGCGGCGCGGGGTCTTTGGTCCACGCAGCAGACGCGCCGGATCGGTCTCGATGCGGCCGTGTTCGCGCAGCCATGAGAACAGGCCGCGGAGACTCGCGAGTTTGCGCTGAACCGAGGTCGCGACGAGTCCCCGCTGCTCCAATTCCACCATGTAGCGCCGCAGGTGGAAGCGCGTGCAGGCCGTAACTTCCGTGTTGGACGTGGAAAGCCATGCGGTGAACGCGTGCAGGTCGGCACCGTAGGCACGCAGCGTGGCCTTGCTCGATCGGCGCGTGTGCTCGAGATGGCGCAGATAGGCGCCGAGCATCTCGCCGGTCAAAGACACGTTGTCGTCGCTCACGTTGCACGCACGGTAGCCAGCGGCCACAGTGCCGCGCCATCCCATGCTGCACTTGGACCAACTCGCCGCCATTGTGGCCTCGATGTGCTGGACGGGGAGCAGCTTGTACTTTGGCCTCGCGAGCCGCGCCGCGGGCGCCGTCGGCGTGAACCAGTTCCGGCTGTTTGCCGCCGTACCGCTGATGCTGCTGCTGCACGCGGTGACCGTCGGTGGCCTTTGGCCTTCTGACGTGCCCGTTCAGCGAACGACCTTGCTCGTGCTCTCGGGTGTGTTCGGCCTCGCGATCGGCGACCTCGGCTACTTCTATGCCTTGGCCTCGATCGGGCCGCGGCTCAGTTCGGTGGTCCAGGCGTCGTGGCCAGGGTTGGCGCTGATGCTGGCGTGGGCCACGGCGGCCGAAGTTCCGGATCTGCGCGAGGCGTGCGGGCTCGTGCTGACGATGACGGGAGTAGTTGTGGTCGTGTGGCGCGGACGGGATGGCTCGTCGTGGCGCCCCGACCTCACGGCGCGGCAGCGCGCGTTCGGCATCGCCGGCGCCGGGGTTGCGGCTCTCGGTCAGGCGGTCGGCATGATCTTGTCGCGCGCGGCGATGCAGCCTGGACCCGATCTAGCGAGCGGCATCGATCCCTTGTCGGCGACGGTTGTGCGGCTCGTGGCCGGCACCTTGGCCGTAGTGGTGATCTCGTTGTGCCAGCGGCAGGCGGCAGCCGTCGTCGTCGTGTTGCGGCAGCCCGCGGCGCGGCGCCACGCGATGCTCGGAACGATGTTCGGCCCCATTGCCGGCATCTGGCTGTCGATGATCGCGACGCGCCATGCCGAACGCGCCGGCACCGCCGCCGCCCTGATGTCCCTGACGCCGCTATTTCTGCTGCCGGTGTCGTTCTTTGCCTCCCGCGCTCGCGTGACCGGCATGGCCGTGGTGGGGACCGCGGTTGCCACCGTCGGCACGGTACTGCTGGTCACCGGCTGAACGCGCTCACAGCAGGGTCGCGAGGCACTGCTGCAGGCGCGCGACCGTGTGGTCACCCATGTGGCCGATGCGGAAGGTCTTGCCCTTCAAGTCGCCGTAGCCCTGGTCGATCTTGTAGCCCGCGGCACTGGCGCGTTCGGCCATTTGCTTCACGTCGCGGCCCGAGGCGTGGAAGCAACTGACGGTCATCGAGCGCGCCGCGGCATTGCTGACGTAGGGTGCGATCTGGTGGCTCGCAGCAAAGGCATGGGTGGCGTCGCGCATGGCGCGATGACGCTGCCAACGAGCGGCGAGGCCCTCCTGCTCGATGCGGCGCAGTTGGTGCTGCAAGGCGAGCACGAGTGGCACGCACGGCGTCGCCAGCGGCTTGCCAGCGACGGTGTCCGGTACGGCGCGCACGAAGTCGAGCAAGAAGCCGCGGTCGGTGACCTTGGCTGCTTCCTGCATCGCGCGCTCGCTGAGCGCATACACGGTGAGTCCCGGCGGCAATGCCAAGCACTTCTGGGTGCCGGCGAATGCGAGGTCGATTCCCCAGGCGTCGAACTGCAGCTCGGCGCCGGCGAGCGAAGTCACGGCGTCGACGATGACCAGCGCCTGCGGTGCGTGCTCGTGGACGACGGCGGCCAGTTGCTGCAACGGCTGCAGCACGCCGGTCGAGGTCTCGTTGTGCGTGATCATCACCGCGGCGGGGTGCGGTCCGTGCTTCAGTCGGGCCACGAGCGCGTCGGGATCGCTCGGTGAGCCCCAGGTCGACAGCAGCGACTCCGGCTGGCGGCCGCAGTAGCCGCTGATCTTGGCCCAGCGCTCAGCGAAGGCCCCGCCAGACAGGTGCAGAGTGAGGCCCCCGTGTGGCACGAGGTTGCGGATCGCGGCCTCCATCAAGGCGGTCGCCGGGCAGGTCTCGAACGCGGCGTGTGCGCGGGTTGCAAACAGCGGTTGCAGTCGCTTGCAGACGTCCTGCACGCATGCGACGAAGCCTGCCGATCGATGGCCAACGAGAGGGGTCGCCATGATTTGGCGCAACTCGGCATCGACTTCGGTCGGTCCGGGCAGGAAGAGCACAGGATGATCTGGATGGTCGGCCATGGGCATCAGGTCGTCGCGGTTGCGCGGTGCACTAGCAGGTGGAATCTAGGGTCGTCCGCAAGTCGTGCTAGCTCTTCGCCAGTCAACACCAGCGGCAGCAGCGAGGCGAGGCTCGGGGACTCGATCCATGCCTGGGCCGTGGCCTTCACCTTCTGGCGGACAACCACGCCGCCGAAGCCTACGAACAGGTCCGCGGCCGTACCTTGGGTTTCGAGGTCCGTCACCCCGTCGCCGACGAACACCAGGGGGCGGTGCGACGCCGGCAGTGCGCGCAGGACGTCGATCTTGCCGCCGTTCTGCCACAACGGGCATTGGCGATCGAAGTCGCGGTAGCTGCCGTCGTCATGGAAGTGCAGTGGGACGGCGTAGACGTTCGCTGGGTCGATGCCGAGCGTCTGGGCCAGCATGCGCACCGGCAACAGCAGCCCGCCGCTGACAATGCCGACGTGCTTGCCGAGATACTGCAACGCCGCCACCACGTTGCCCGCGTCTTCGACCACGCGATCGACGTAGCGAGTGCCGACGCCGACCAGCGCCGAGCGATTCGGTGCGATCTGGGCCAAGCGGGTCTCGTAGACCGCGCCAAGGGGCAGCGAACCTTCCATGGCGCGCTGTGTCAGCAGCAGCAGTTCTTGCTGCGTGCGGCGATCGAGACCTGCGACCAGCTCGTCGACCCCCTCGATCGTCGACAGGGTCGAGTCGCAGTCGAAGTAGACCGCGCCAAACGGTGGCTGCGCCCGCATCCTCAGCGCACCATTGCCGCCCGTTGGATCGCCGGCAGGGACCGGATTGCGGCCAGCTGCGGTTCGGTCAGGGCGCGGTCGAGGTTGAGAATGGCGACAGCGGGGTTGTTCGTTGGGTCGTCGGCGGTGCCGATCTGCATTCGGCTGATGTTGATGCCAGCATCGCCGAGCATGGTGCCGAGCTTGCCCACGACGCCAGGCTGGTCGCGGTGAAAGGTGACGAGCAGCGGTGCTTCGGGGATCGCGTCGAGCACATAGTCGTCGAGTTCGACGAGTCGACCATGACGGTGGCCCAGTACCGTGCCCGTGACGAAGTGGCGCTCGTCGTCGATCAGGGCTTCGACGCGGCATAGGTTCATGAAGTCGCGCTTCATGGTGCTGGACTCGTGGATCACCACGAGGTTGCGGTCTTTGGCAATGCGATCGGCATTGACCGGAGTGACGGCGCCGGCGGTGGTTGGCTTGAGGGCGCCGACCATCATGGCGGCGCGCAGCGGCCGCACCGCCGATTCGGCGATCGAGCCCTGGACCGTGAGTCGCAGCGAACGCAGCGAGCCGGGGAACGTCTGCACCAAGAAGCTCGCGAGGTGCTGCACCAGGGCGAGATAGGGGCCCACCTGCGCGGCGTCGCTCGGTGCAATGCGCGGGACGTTGACGCCGTTCAGAGCGATGCCCTTCTGCAAGCAGAGTGCAACTTGCTTGGCCATCTCGATCGAGACGTTGTGTTTGGCCTCGTGGGTGCTGGCGCCGAGGTGCGGGGTCAGGATCAGGTTGGGGGCCGCGCGCAGGGGGCTGTCTGGCAGGAGTGGTTCCTGCTCGAACACGTCGACGGCGGCGCCAGCGAGCTGGCCCGATTGCAGGGCTTCGCACAACGCGACCTCGTCGACGATGCCGCCGCGGGCCGCGTGCACGAGCCGGGCGCCCTTCTTGATCTTGGCGAACAGCGCTTTGGACAGAAAGCCGCGGGTCTCGTCGGCCAGCGGCATGTGGACCGAGAGGAAGTCGGACGTCTGCAGCAACTGGTCGAGTTCGAGCATGCGCACGCCTTGGGGTGCGGTCGCAGCGGTGACGAAGGGGTCGTAGGCAGTGACCAGCATCCCTAGCCCCCGGGCGCGTTCGGCGACGACGCGGCCGATGCGGCCGAGGCCAAGGATGCCGAGTTGCTTGCCGGTGATCTCGACGCCGGTGAACTTGCTCTTCTCCCACTTGCCAGCGCGGACCGACGCATCGGCCTGCGGGATCATGCGGGCCATCGACAGCATCAGCGCGAGGGCGTGCTCGCCGGTCGTGACGGCGCCCGCTTCGGGCGTGTTCATCACGACGATGCCGCGCTCGGTAGCTGCTGGCACATCGATGTTGTCGACGCCGATGCCAGCGCGGCCGATCAGCGCCAGTTCGTCGGCGAGTTCGAGCGAGCGGGCGGTGACCTGCGTCGCCGAACGCACGACCAGCGCATGGAAGCCCGGCAGCTTCTGTCGCAGAGCATCCTCGTTCATGCCCTTTTGCAGCGTGACTTCGCCGGCGGTACGGAGAATCGCGAGGCCGTCTTCAGCGAGATCATCGGCGACGAGGATGCGGTAGGTCATGGTGGTGAGGCTATGCGGGAGCGCGAGCGGGCTCCACGGCGCGGTGCCGGAGCCCAAGGGCTGGGTGCGCGGTCAGCGGGCGCCCTTGCCGAGCAGGATGACGCCGATCGTCCGCAGGATGATGTTGATGTCGAACATCATGCTGACGTTCTTGATGTAGTACAGGTCGTAGCGCAGCTTCTCGGTCGCGTCCTCGACCGAGGCCCCGTACGAGTGGCAAACCTGGGCCCAGCCCGTGAGTCCTGGCTTGACCGTGTGCCGCAGCGGGTAGAACGGCAGCGACTTGGTCAGTTGCTCGACGAAGTGGGGCCGCTCGGGCCGAGGTCCCACGAACGACATCTTGCCGGTCAGAATGTTGAGGAACTGCGGGATCTCGTCGATGCGCGTGAGGCGCAGGAAACGTCCGACGATGGTCACGCGCGAGTCGTTCTTCTTGGCCCACACCGGGCCCGAGTCCTTCTCCGCGTCCACGCGCATGGTGCGGAACTTCATCAACCGGAACACCTCGCCGTCCTGACCGACGCGTTCTTGCGTGAAGAAGATCGGGCCCTTGCTGGAGATCTTGATCACCAGCGCTGCGAACAGCGCGAGCGGCAACGAAAGTAGCAGCCCCGTGAACGAGGCGCCGATGTCCAGGAGACGCTTCAGCGCCAGCGTCAGCGGATCGCGAGCGAAGCCTGAGCCGAAGATCAGATAGCTCGGCCGCATGCTCTCGACCGCGAGCTTGCCCGTGAGGCGCTCGTACATCGTCTCGCGCTCTTCGACGGTGATGCCAGCCATGCGGCATTCCAGCAACTGTTCGATCGGCACGCGGCCGCGACGCTCGCGCAGCGAGACGACCACGCGCGCGATGCCCTCTTGGTCGCAGAGTTCGCGCAGTTGGCCCAGAGAACCGACGATTCGCTGGTGCACCGGCACCGCCGCATCGAAGGGCAGCACAGGATCGTCCGTCTCCTGCACGAGGCCCATCAGCTCGTATCCAGCCAGCGGGTTGGTCGAGATCATCCGCGCCAGGTCCTGCGCCTCTTGGGCGGCACCAAGCACGAGCACCCGTTCGCCAAAGCGCCACTTGTAGAAGAACCAGTGGAACGCGTGGCGGAAGCCCCAGACTGCGAGGAACGAAACGCTGAGCAGCAGGATGAGCTTCCAGGTCTGTCCGCTGACGTCGAGGCTCGGGAAGTAGAACAGTCGCGGCAGGAGCAGCACCAGCGCTGCCAGCATCACGAGGGAGTAGCCGCAGGCGTGCAGCAGGCGGTTTGGCAACTCGGCGCGGTTCTGCGCCGTGCGCCAGTCGTAGAGGTCGTTGTACGAGAGCGACGTCTGGCAGATGATGGCGACGGTCAGGCTGGTCAGGAGTCCGCGCAGCAGATCCGGGGTCAGCGGCACATCGGACAGCGGCCGGGAAGCGAGTGGCTGCAGGCTCGAGCCGAAAAACAAGATCCCGGTGAACAGCACGCACTCCGCGACCATGAGGAGCAGCTTGCGGCGCGGGATCATCTGTTCGCTGAGCGTGACCATCTCAGGGATCGCGGTTCCAATCGAGCGGACTCAGAATGCGTGCGACGAAGCGTCGCAGGCGGGACCAGAGGTGGTGGGCGCGGTTTGTTGGCGCGACCCGGCTAGCGATATCGGCAGGCACCCATTCGGGTACTGACGCAGAACCGCAAGGCCCGTTGGTTCGTCGCCAGCTGCGGACTGCGGGAAAATGCAGCACTTCGGGCTCAGCCGCCTCCTGCCAGCGGATTGCGACCAGATCGAGACGTAGGCGCCGGGGTGTAGGTCGGAGCGAGGGTGCAACGGCCAACAACGCGCGCGCGACCCGATCGAGCTGTGCTGGTTGGGCGGTGCGCTCGGGCGCAGGATGGTGTCGCCGCGCTTTGACTTCGACTGCGACCCACTCATCGCGGTGGCGGAGCAAGAGGTCGATCTCGCCATGTCGCGTGCGCAGATTGCGGGCGTGGAGGAGGTAGCCCTGGTCTTCCAGGAAGGCCGCGGCGAGGGCTTCGCCGCGGGCCCCTGAATCGAGGTCAGGACTTGGTCGGCGAGCCGTCATCGCGCACCACGCGCGCGATCGCTGTGCGGTCGAACGTGACCATCTGGGTGTCGATGCGCAGCACGACGGTCTTGTCCGAGATGGTGGCGACCTTGCCGTGCATGCCCCCGGACGTGACCACGGTGTCGCCTTGCTTCAGGGCCTGCAGCATCGACATGGTCTCTTTGCGGCGCTTGCTTTCGGGGCGCAGCACCATCAGCCACATGAGGGCCACGAACAGGCCCATCATCAGGAAGGTATCGGTGCCGCAGGGTTGCGCTGCTCCGGTAGCCGGCGGGGCGTCCGGGCCGCCCGGCTGGGCTGTCCCGGCCGCGCCGGCATCGCCGGCCCCGGCCGGGCCGGCGCCAGACGGACCTGGGGCAGGGGTCGTGGGCTCCTGAGGCAGCACGTGGGTCGTGGGGGCGGAGATCGCGAACGCGGCGGTCGACATCACTGGGGGCTCTGGGCGGAAATCGGAGGGCCGAGGAGTATAGGGAGCGGCCCTCTTTGCTTACATCTTTGTGCTTCATGCGAGTCCTGGTTGCGATGTCCGGCGGTGTCGATAGCAGCGTTGCCGCTCTGCTGCTGCAGCGGCAGGGCCACGAAGTGGTCGGCGTTTTCTTCCGCAACGGCGTCTCCGGCTCCGGACCAGCGGCGGAGAAGTCCTGCTGCTCGGCCAGTGATGCGCGCGATGCGGCGCTGGTCTGCGATCGACTGGGCATGCCGTTCTACTCCGTGGACTACGAGAAGGAATTCGGCAGCCTGATCGATCACTTCGCCGACGAGTACCGGCGCGGCCGGACTCCGAACCCCTGTGTGTTGTGCAACCAGCAGCTGAAGTTCGGCCACGTGTTTTCGCTGGCGAAGGACCTCGGTGCCGATGGCGTTGCGACCGGGCACTACGCGCGCTGCGTGGACGGCGCCTTGCGCCGCGGCAAGGACCAGAACAAGGATCAGAGCTACTACTTGTTCGGCATCGACCGCAGCGTGCTGCCGCAGGTGCACTTCCCCCTCGGCGATCTCGACAAGCAGGAGGTACGGGCCATCGCCACGGAGGCGGACTTGCGCACGGCGCAGAAGCCTGAGTCGATGGAGATCTGCTTCGTCACGTCCGGCGACTACCGCGATGTCGTGCGCCAGCGCGGCGGTGGCGGCATCCCGGGTCGCGTGCTCGATGAGCACGGACGGGAGGTTGCCCGCCACGACGGTATCGACGCCTTCACGGTCGGCCAGCGGCGAGGTCTGCCGGCACTCGGGACTCCGCACTACGTCGCCCGCATCGATGCCGCGAGCGGCGATGTGACCGTCCTGCAGCGTCCGGGGCTCGATCAACAGTTTGCCCGCGTCGCGGGCCTCCGTTGGCTGTGCGAACCGCCGGCGGAAGGTGCGGAGCTGCGCGCTGCCGTCCAGGTCCGCGCCCGCAGCAAAGCGGCCATGGCGACGTTGAACGTCCGTCCTGACGGCGTGGTCGCGGTGGCATTCGACGCTCCGGTGTTCGCGATCACCCCGGGTCAGGCCGCGGTGTTCTACGACGACGACCGTGTGCTTGGCGGTGGCTTCCTCGACTGAGTTGCTGGAGCGAGGGAGCTGGTGCGAGTTGGGTTTTGGCCCAGTTGAGTTAGCCCAGTCGAGTTAGCCCAGTTGAGCTAACCCAGTCGAGTTAACCCAGTTGGCGTCTCTGCTCGCCAGGACTGCGTCCGCGCTGCTTCGCCCGACGCTGCGGTAGGGAGTCTGCTGGCTCCTCGGGGGGGCGGCTGCGCCCGTGCCCATGCAATCAGATACTGCCCTTGAGGCCGGTGCCGGCCCGGAACCCGACGGTCCGCGAGGCCTTGATCTGCAGGGGTTCCTTGGTCTGCGGGTTGCGGCCGGTGCGCGCTTTGCGGTTTTTGACCGCGAAGGTGCCGAAGCCGACGAGCTGGACTTCCTTGTCCTTCTTCAAGCCGCGTTGGATCGACGCCAGCACGCTGTTGACGACCTTCTCGGCGTGGGCCTTTGAGCACTCGGCGCCGAGATGTCGCTGCACTTCGGCGATCAGATCTGCCTTGTTCATGAGAGTCTCCTGTGGGAGCAGGGATGGGCCCGACCGGGCGGTCGAGCTCATGGATCTTGGCAATCTGCGGAAGTGCGGGCAAGAGTTCGTCCTGTGCCGAGGGCGCCACAAATCCGGCGCGCTCGCTGCAATCTCCTGCCAGGTCGGGAGCAGCGATCGTTGCCACAAGAAACCAGTGCGACCGCGAAGTTGGGCTCAAGAACAGCCCATGGCACTGCCGACAAAGGTGCTGTCTTGCACGACGCGTGCGGACAGTTGGTTTCCTGAGAGGTAATCCCCCATGAGGATCGCGGTCCTGACTCTTCCCTTGCTGCTGCTCTGCGGCAGCTGCTCTTTGTTCTCCGGCGCCGAGCAGTCGGAGTTCACTCCGCCCAACTCGCTGATGGCGGACGAAATCGAGAGCCGCGTGCAGCAGATTCCGTACGAGCACGGTGATGAGCTCCTGCAGAACTTGCTGTGGCTGTCGCAGACCGGCGAGTCGACAATCCCGGCGCTGCTGCGCGGCATCAAGCACGAGAGCCCCAAGGTTCGCAGTTCGTGCGCCTGGGCCCTCGGTCGCATCCGCGATCGTCGCACGATTCCCTACCTGCAGGCCGCCGTGCAGGACAGCAACGAAACGGTGCGCCTCGAAGTCGCCCGCACGTTGTTGACCCTCGGTGACATCCAGCAGGCACCTCTGCTGATCGAAGGGCTCGACAGCCCCAAGAAGGAAGTGCGCTACCTGTGCCACGAGGCCTTGAAGGGCACGACCGGTCGTGACTTTGGTTACGACCACCTGAGCGAAAACGAGTCGCAGCGCCATACGTCGGTGCTCGGCTGGCGCCAGTGGTGGAGCGACTACTCCGGCGACGCGTTCTTCGCCACCAGCTACCAGCAGCGCTTCTCGCTGCAGCCTGCCCAGCCGATGGGCGAAGGGCAGCCGCAGATGCAGGACCAGGCGCCGATGCCGATCGAGCCGATGGCACCGATGCCAGGCACGAACTCGGAGCCGAACGGCGGCGATGGCCAGAACCAGCAGCCGAACAACGACCGACCGAATGGTCCGACCGGCGGTCGCCGCAACGACTGATTCGAGCGCGGCAGCTCCAAAACGAAGCGCGGCTCGCGACCCCGGGCGGTGGTCGCGCGCCGCGCTTCGTTTCGGGGCTGCCCAAATGGCTGTGGTGACGGGAGGGCTGGCCGTGGGCTAGCATGCGCGCCTTCGTCCCACCCCTCTGCCAGGTAGAGAGCCATGAACGCAAAGCGCAACGCCGGCTTCACGCTGATCGAACTGCTGATCGTGGTCGGCATCATCGGTCTGCTGGCCGCGACCTTCCTCCCCGACTTGCTGGCCGGCCGCGAACAGGCCTACATCGCGGCTGACTCGAAGAACATGAGCCAGCACTACCAGTGGTTTGAGATCTACAAGTCGCCGACCAAGGTGGGGCACATGCCCACCGACGGCGGCCACAAGTTCGTCCTCGATCTCTGGGTCAAGAAGGTCATCGAGCCTTCGGTCGAGAACTTCGACCGGTTCTTCACACCGGGGCCGACGCGCGATGAGGATCCGCACTACATCGAGTTGCGCAAACAGGTCGACCGCGGCGAGAAGATCTGGACCGACCTTCGCCAGCTGACGCCGGACGACACGCATTATGCGGCGCGGGCCAAGGAGTTCATCGCCGGCATGAGCAAGGGCGACGAGGCCTGGATCGCCAACGACAATGAGTCGCGCGGTGGGCCGGGTTGGGCCTTCAACGGCGGCACCGTCAACGTCCTTTATGGCAACGGCAACGTTCGGCCGCTATCGCTGCAGACGATGATGGAGGAGTTCCAGTGGCAGGGTCTGGAAGAGGTGTTCAAGACCTGGGGCCCGGACTCGCCGCATCCGGCGCTGAAGAAGCTCGATCACTGAGGCCTCGTCGCTCGTGCCCCTCACGAGTCCGGACGATCCTCATAGCCGCACTGCCATCCCCGAGACCGGGCGCGGGTTCGCTTCGTGGAAGGCGCCGCTCCGTCGCACTGCCCTGGTTTGGTGGGGCGGGTCCTTCTCGGCCTTGGTGTTCTCACCGCTTGCCGAGTGCAGCCACTGCGTGCGGACCTATCTCGCACTGCTGCCGGTGCAACCCGGCGTGCTGCTCGCGCACCTCACCGGAGTGAGCGGGCTCGCGTTCGTCGCGGCAGCACTTTCGATCACGCTGGTGTTGCTGGCCGTCACCGCGACCCTGCTGCGCGAGTTCGCGCCCAAGTGGCTTTTCTTCGCCGTGCCGGTGGCTGTGCTCGCCGCCGCGCAGGGCGTCGCCCTTGGCCACGCGCTGCGCATGTGAGGCACTAGCCGCGCGTCCCCTGCTCAGCGCGCGCGATGCTGCGGTCATGCAGTCGCCGCAGTAGCAGTTGCGCGAGGGTCGCACCGCACAGCGCCATCGTCATGTCCATCTGCGCGTCCCAGACATCGCCCTGAGTGCCGAGCCATTCCGGACCCTGGTCGGGATAGAAGGCCTTCACGGTTGCCATCTCGAGCAACTCGTAGCTCGCCGAGAACGCGAGGCAGCAGCCGGTGACCAGCCAGAACAGCGTCCATCCGCGTGGGATCGCGCGCCGCCGAATCAACCATTCGCGCAACAGCACAGCCGGTACGAAGCCCTGAAAGAAGTGGCCGATGCGATCGACCGGGTTGCGCTCGAGGCCGAACAGGTCTTTCAGTGCGTCGGGGAACGGCACGTTGGCAAACTCATAGCGGCCGCCGAGAGCTTGAATGAAGAAGAACCAGGTCAGCAGCACGTAGGCGAGGTCGGAGAAGCAGAAGTGGTGGCGCCGGCGGTACGCAAAGATCCCCATCACCAGTAACAGCGGGATCACCTCGAAGGCCCAAACGCCCGCATCCTTGGTGCCCGCAAACGACCACGCTGCGAGCAACACGCAGAGGACCATCAGCGATGGGAACAGAGCGGGGCGAGGAGCGAGCGCGGGCGGCGTGGCAGTCACGCGGCGGAGGATAGCGTGCGCTTCAGCGTGCCTTCCACTTTGCCAGCAGTTCGGCTTCGCGCTCGGGTTTCATCCCGGCCCGCCACTCGTGGCCCGTGCCGCGGCTCGTCGCCCACTCGACGGTCGCCTTGATCGTCTCGGCAATCGGACGGTAGGTGGCGCCGGCCTCGAGCGCGCGGCGGTTGCTGCTATGGCCGTTCTTGGCCTGCGGTGTCCAGCAGCCCATTTCCTGCCACGAGCTCACCTCGTTCGCTTCGAGGAAGGCGTCTTCCACCCAAGTGAAGGAGCACTTCTGGTTGATCGTGCCCTTGCCGGTATGGAGGAACTCGGCCGTCGACAGCGGGCCGTCGAAGCCGACGGCGTTGAACGCGCCGGCGATGCGCTGCTCGATGAGGTGGACGATCCACTGACCGAGGTCGCGCACGTCGAGGAACTGCAGGTCATTGTCCATCGGCCCAGGTGCGAGGCACTCACCGCCGCGAATGAAGCGCATGGGCCAGTAGGTGAAGCGATCGGTCGGGTCGCCGGGGCCGACGATGTAGCCCGGGCGCACCAGCGTGGCCTTGCCAGGAAACACCGCCTCGACCGCGTCCTCGCAGTGGCGCTTCAGGCCGCCGTAGTTCTCGGAGTTGGCGCCCATGTCGAGGGTGTACTTGTCGGTGCACGAGGCCCGCTCGGACGACTCGTCGACCACGGCGTCCGATTGTTCGAGCGACTTGTAGACACTCAGCGAGCTGACGTAGACGTACTGCTGGATCTGCCCGGCGAGCACCTTGCAGACGTCCTCGACCTCACCGGTGAAGTAGGCGCTGGTGTCGACCACGGCGTCAAACGTGCGGCCCTCGAGCGACTTGAGATCCTGCGGCTTGGAGTTCGGATTCTTCGGATTCGGCCGTCGGCGTTGGCCCTGCAGCTTTTCGACCGTCGGGAACAGCCCGGGATTGGTCTTGCCGCGGTTGAACAGCGTGACCGTGTGGCCCTGCGCGAGCGCGTGCTCGACCACCGCGGGCCCCAAGAATGCAGTGCCGCCGAGCACGAGGATCTTCTGTTTGGCGCGAAAAGTCGCTGCCATTCGCTGCCGCGCCAACGGGCGGATGGCGGTGAGGGTCGTGCTCGCCGCGGCAGCTGCTGCGGCGGTGCGGAGGAACGAACGACGCGTCGGGCCGTGGGTCATGGCGCGCTCTACGGAGGCCTGCCCCACGGCGTTAGCGGCGCAGCAAAAAAGCTCGGGGTTTGGCAGCGCCGTCCTCTTCCCTACAATCCCGCGCCCTCCATGACGGCACCCAAGTACCACCTGACCAGCTACGGCTGCCAGATGAACAAGCTCGACAGCGAACTGGTCGAGAGCAAGCTGCGGCAGCGCGGCTACGTGCCCGCGCCGGATGAGCAGAGCGCCGATGTCGTGCTGCTCAATACCTGTTCCGTCCGCCAGCACGCCGAGGACCGGGTCTGGTCGCGCCTTGGCAAGTTGCGCATTCGCAAGCGCACGCAGCCGCATCTCGTCGTCGGTGTGCTTGGTTGCATGGCGGAGGAGCACCAGCGCTTCATGGTGGCGCGCATGCCGCACATCGACTTGGTCGTTGGCCCGTCGGCGTTCGGCGACATCGACATCAGCGTCGAGGCCGCGCGGCAAAAGAACCTCGAGTTGGCGCACGAACATGCTCGGACAGCGAGCCGGAGCCCGCTCCACGGCGCCGGTCTCGTCGCTGCCGGGATCGGCGTCTCTGGCGACACGATCGTCCGCGACGTCTCGGTGCGGCCGCACAAGAGTCAGGCTTTCGTGTCCGTCATGCGCGGCTGCAACATGCCGTGCACCTACTGCATCGTGCCGACGACGCGCGGCGACGAAGTGTCGCGGCCCATCGCGCAAATCGTCGAAGAAGCCGAGCGGCTGTGCGGCGATGGTGTCACCGAGATCACCTTGCTGGGCCAGACGGTCAACGCCTACGGGCGCGACCTTGGCCCGGGGATCACGTTGTCGAAGTTGTTGCGCGCGCTGCACGAGGTGCCGGCGTTGCGTCGCTTGGCGTTCATCACGTCGCATCCGAACTTCCTGTCCGAGGACCTGATCGCGGCCGTGGCCGAGTTGCCGAAGGTTGCTCGCTATCTGCACCTGCCCGTCCAGTCGGGCAGTGACCGGGTGTTGAAGGCGATGCGCCGCGGCTACACGCGCGATCGCTACCTGCGGCGCGTCGAACAACTGCTGGCGCGCGCGCCCGACATGGAGCTGCACAGCGACTTCATCGTCGGGTATCCGGGCGAGACGGCCGCTGAGTTCGAGGAGAGTGCGTCGCTGTTGCGGCAGGTGCGCTACTCGCAGAGCTACGTGTTTCAGTACTCGCCGCGCCCGGGCACCCTGGCTGCCGCGCTGGTGGACGATGTCCCGCGCGCAGAGAAGGAGCGACGCAATCAAGTCATGCTCGCGATCCAGGACGAGATTTGCGACGAGAAGCATCGCGCCCTCATCGGCACCACCCAAGAGGTGCTGGTCGAGGGCGTGAGTCCGAAAGACAGCAAGCGGCTCACCGGCCGCACCGTGCATCATCGCATCGTCCATTTCGAGCGGCCCACCGACGGCGGCCTCGACTTGGTATCTCGCTACGTTCCGGTCCGCATCGAACAAGCCATGACGCATTCGTTGATTGGTACGCGTCTGCGCGAGACCGAAGCGGAGCACGGACCGCACGATCGCGACGAGCACGTGGTTCTCGAGGCGAAGGTGAGCGCACCGTGAACGTCGAAGTCCTGATGCAGGAGGCCCTCGACCTCGCGCTGCACGGTCGAGGCGACGTCGAGCCCAACCCAAGAGTCGGTGCGCTCATGCTGCAGGACGGCGAGGTGGTCGGCCGCGGTTTCCACGCTTACTACGGCGGCCCGCACGCCGAGATCGCAGCGCTCGCGGATGCGCGTTCCCGTGGCGCCAAGCCCGATACCGCAGTCGTCACGCTCGAGCCGTGTTCGGCGCAGAAGGGCGAGGGCGGCAAGAAGACCGGCCCGTGCACGCAGGCCCTGCTCGATGCCGGTATTCGCCGCGTCATCGTCGGAGCGATCGATCCCGATCCGCGACATCGACGTCGGGGCCTGATCGAACTCGAGCAGCGCGGCGTCGAAGTGCAGGACTCGGTGCTCGCCGAGCAAGCGCTCGCGATCAATCGCCCCTTCGAGAAGGGCCTCTCGCTCGATCGGCCGTGGACCATCGCGAAGTGGGCCATGACCCTCGACGGCAAGACCGCCGCGCCGACTGGCGAGGCGCGGTGGATCAGCGGTCCGGAGTCGCGGCGGCGGACGCACGTGTTGCGGGCGCAGTGCGATGCCGTCATCGTCGGGTTCCGCACGGCCCAGATCGACGATCCCGAGTTGACGGTTCGCCACGTCGAGGGCAAGCAACCGATCCGCATCGTGGTCGACCCACGCGGCGACGTCGACGACGACAGCAACCTCGTGCGCACGGCGCAGAAGACTCCTACTTGGGTTCTGGTCGGATCCGGCGTCGATGCGCGCCGCACCGGCCGTCTTCAGGACTTCGGTGTTCAGGTGATCCAGATTCGGACCGCCGAGGACCAGCGACACCTGCATCTGCGCGAAGCCTGGCGCGAGCTACGCCGCCGCGGTCTGCGGCGCGTGCTGGTCGAAGGTGGCGGCTCCCTGCTCGCCGACCTGCTGTCGTGGAACTGCGTCGACCAAGTAACCGCCTTCGTGGCGCCGAAGATCATCGGTGGCCGTCTGTCACCGACGCCGGTGGGTGGCGAGGGTCGGCCGTTCATGGCCGAAGCGCTGCCGATCGAAGAATGGAGTTGGCAGGCCTCGGGCGACGATCTGCAGTTGTCGGGCTTTCTCTACTGACGCCGACGGCGCGCCGGCCAGAGGCCGTGGCAGGCGGCTGAGCCCGTGCGCCTCTTTGGCCGTGGCACGAGGCCGCCGACGGCACGTTCACGGGGTCATCGGCAGGCCTCGCCACTCGCCGAACAGGCCGTTGGCGGCGATCCCGCGCACGGCAACGGCGCGAACATCGGCCGGCAACGCCACGGCTGTCGTCTGCCGACCGCGGACGCACAGGGTGCGCCAGCGCGTGCCGCGCAACACTTGAACGACGTAGAAGCGGGCGTTTGCATCGACCTGCACGATCGCGCGGTGCCCGTTGCCAGTCGCCTCGATCGTCAGTTCTGGAATCGCGGGCCGTGGCGCGTTGCCGAGCCACGGCGACGCCGGCACCGGTGCGGCTTCGCCGTAGGTCTCCGCCGTCAGTTGGCGATGAAGAGTTGTTCCCGGCTTGATTGCCTTCCAGCTGAAATGCACGTGGCCTGGCGATGCACCCTGTTGGCGAATCATGTCCACCTGCTGGACCAATTCGTCCTCGCGCCAAGGTCGCTTGGCTTGCAGTGCCTTGCTGGCGTTGAGGCCTGGCCACACGTGGCGGTTCTTGGTGTTCTGGCCGTTCCACCACGGCAGCAACACGGCAAAGCTCTGCGGCTTCTGGTCGATCGGCCAGTAGAGCTGCGGTGCGAGATAGTCGACGTGGCCGCCCTGCAGCCACCCCACGACGTTGGCGTAGAGCTGGTCGTACTGGTCGATGCCAGCCTTGATGCCGCTCGGGACTCCCGGTCGCGCGATGCCGAATGGACTGATGCCGACTTTGACGAACGGCTTCTGCGCGTGGGTCTCGTCGGCGAGTCGCGCGACCAGGGTGTCGATGTTCTGCCGCCGCCAGTCGGAGCGCCCGAGTTTGCCGCCGCCCTTGCGGTAGCGCGCGAAACTCACGTCGTCCGGAAACGGCAAGTCCTTCACCGGGTAGGGGTAGAAGTAGTCATCGAGATGAACGCCGTCGATGTCGTAGCGCCGCACGACATCGGCAATCACCGCGAGCGACCAGTCCACGGCGCGCGCATCCCCGGGGTCCATCCAGGTCTGCTTGTCGTAGCTCACGCAGGCGGCCGGGAGGCGGCGGGTCACGTGCGCGCGATCTGCCGAGGAGTTCGCGGATTCGTGCTTGGCACGAAATGGGTTGAACCACGCGTGCACTTCGAGGCCGCGTTGGTGCGCTCGCTCGATCAAGAACGACAGTGGGTCCCACAGCGGCGCAGGCGCCTGCCCCTGTCGACCGGTCAGCCATTCGGACCACGGTTCGCGTTCGCTGGCGTAGAACGCATCGCCCGAGGGCCGCACCTGAAACACCAGCGCGTTGAGTCGCATCGCCGCCGCGGCATCGACGATCGCGGCGAGTTCTTGCTGCGCCCGTTCGCTGGACAGGCCAGGCTTGCTCGGCCAATCGATGTTGTCGACGGTCGCCACCCAGGCACCGCGAAACTCACACAGCGGCGCCGGTGGTGCTGGCAGCTTCTGGGCCGAGAGAGTTGCGGTCAGCAGCAGGAGCCAGAACACGAAAGACGTGGGCATAGGAGCTGCGGCAGTTGTCCCGCGCTGCCAAGGCGCGCGCAACGGTGGAGTCACAGCGCCTGCCATCGGCGAGTCACAGCGCTCGCCACCGCAGATACCGGAGTGCGGCCTTGGTCGCGTAGCAGCAGAAGCCGAACGGCTCGGTCAATTCGACCTCGGCGCGAACGGCCACGGTCTGCTCGCCGAGTTCGGCGCGAAACAACGGCTCGCTGTCGATGGCGACGGCGATCGCCTCGCCGTCGACACGGACCGTGATGGCATAGTCCTTTGCCGTCACGAAGTGCCGCAGCGTGCGGGTGGTGTTGCGGGCAGCATCGAGTCCATCGAGGCAGGACAAGCCACAGACCGCGCCGCCCCAACCGCCGAGCACCAACGTGAGGCAACCGCGGCTCGTTGGCAGCGTCAGGCCGCAGAAGAAGTCGACGCCACCGAGTCGCGCGACAGCTAACTCGAGTTCGTAGCCTGTGGTGGGGAGCGAGATCGAGAAGGTGCCGCCGGTCAGCGGCGAACCAGGCTCCAGCACGAGCCCTTCGCCGTCGCGGTGGATGTCGCCTTCTCCACCAAACCGAACGGGCACAAACTCGGCGGTGAGATCGACCGTTCGGTAGTCGGGTGACGTGGCGCAGGCGGCCAGGAGCGGCAAGGCCGCGTTGCCGATCCACGAGGCTCTCACTGGCCGGTGAGGACGGGCGAGGTCCCGCGCTTCAGAAACAAGACGGCCATGGCCGCGCGCTCGATTTCTTGGTCCGGGTACAGCTCACCGGGCCAGCTGCCGTTTGCATCCTGAGCACCGAGCAGCACCATTGCGCCTTCGAAGTACCAGTCGCGGCCTTGGATCCGGCCGATGCCCGAGAGCAGCGCCGCGCGTTCGAGGCCGTAGAGGTAGTAGTAGAGCCAGTGTTGCTGCCGCTCCATGTGGCCTGGGTGGTAGCGCAACGTCAGGTTTTGCGCGAGCCAGCCGAAACCGGCATGGCGCGCCGCGTCGGCGTCATTCTGGAGCTTGATCCGCTTTTGACCGAGATCGAGCAATGCGGCCTGACTGATCGCAAGGCCGGTGATGCCGGCGCACGTCATGCTCCCCCAAGCAGGTTGGTTCTCGCCATCCCACTTCGGATCCTCATACGTCCAGCCCGCGGGGCGAACGGGCAGCATCGTCGCCGTCCGTTTGCTGTCGTCCGCGACTTCGACGCGTGCGAGCGTGCGAAAGTCTGTGAGGTCGAGGTTGAGCGTGCCCTTGGATTCACACTGCGCGGTAATCAGATGGTTGGCGGCGCCTTCCCACAGGCTCGGTGAGATGTCGATGCCGCAGAGGTGGGCCGAGTAGAGGCCGAGCAGGCCGTACTGGTTGACGGAGTTGTCGAAGCGGCGGTCGCGGACGTAGTTGAAGCGCAGCAGGTAGTTGCTCTCGACGCGGGTGTCGACGTTGTCGAGCAACTGGTTGGTCCACCGCTGCATCAACGCCTTGTCGTTTTCGGGCACCGATAGGCGGCGGGCGCGGTCGATCGCACCCTGGGCGAGGTCGGCGGCGTCATGGCCACTCGAATGGAACGCCTCCATCGCCATCAGCGCGTTGCCCAGGGAGTAGGTGTCGATGAGGGGGCGCTGGCGCAACTCGTCCAAGCAGCGAAGCAGTACCGGGTCGGTCTTCTTGATGCCGCCCTTGATCAGGGCCAGGAGACCCAGCGCCATCCGACCGGTGTGGTAGGTGCGGTTGTCTTCGTCGCCTTCGGCGCGCAGTGATGGCGCCCCGAGGTTGCCCAACTTGTCGCGCAGGAACTTCGTGCCGCCATCGATCGCCTTGCTGACTGCGAGTCGGAACGGCGCGTCCTGGCCATCGCGCTCTTCTGCAAAGCGGAAGTTCTCGCGCTGGCGGAAGTCGGCGGCGTAGTCGTTCTTGTCCTTGCCGCGCAGGATGCGGGCCGTGAAGGTGCACTGGGCCTCGGCAATGCGGGCGCGATCGCCCTTCATCTCGAGCCGCCGCCGGATCTGGATGCGGCCATCGATGCCGTAGTTGACGTAGGGCAGTACGTGCCGCTGCACGTAGCGCTTGGTGTCGCCGCGCAGTGCGGGCTCGCCGGGGTTCTTGACCGTGACATCGAGCGTCTGCCAGCCCTCAGCATCCACGGGCAGAACCTTGCCCTTCAGCTGCACGTCGCCGAGGCGGTAGAGGCGGGGAATCTCCTGCTGGTAGGCGCCGCCGGTGACGCCGTGTTCGAGGTCGCAGGCGACCCAGAACGCGAGTTCGCGAACGTCGCCCGGCGGGCACCGCACCCGCTGCTTCTCGGCATCGAGTTCGCCGTGCAGCAGGAGCGCTGGCGGTCGAAAGGAGCCGACGAATTCGCGCGACACATGATCGGCTGTCTGCCGACCTTGATCGAGGACCTGCTGCAGGTCCTCGGCACTCTTCACACCCGCAGGCAAGCTCGGCAACACCGACATGGCGAGGTCGAACATCTGCGCCCCGCCGGTGTTCTCGCACGATGCGACCAACAGACCCGCACCGCCTGAGCTCATGGCCGCCAGTTGCTTGCCGGCAATGATGTACGTGCGGTCGCGTCCGTAGCCGAGGTTCTCGATCAGCTTCTCGCCGTTCCAGAACACCCGTACGGCATCGTCGTGCGTGATGCGGAAGAGGATCGCTCGTGGCTTCTTCTTGCCGACATCGATGCGGCTGCGCAGGAGGAGCACCTCGCTGCCCCAGTGCGTTCGTTGATTCTGGTTGGTGCCGACGTCGGTGCCGAACTCGCCCCGTCCTGTGCTCCAGCTGCTGTCGTCAAAGCCCGGGTTCTCAAAGCCCGGCGGCACGCCGTTGCTCGGGCACGTGAAGACACGCCACTCGTGGCCACCGTCTTCGCCGCCGGCGACCACCACGTCCTGCTTGAGCGCGGTCGCGGCGGGAAGGAACGCCAAGTGCTCGACAACACGCGTGTAGACCAGCGCCCCTTGATCCGGCACGGACCAAGCCAATCCCTGGGCGTCGGCGGTCCCGGAAAACGAGGCCGCGAGGCAGCAGCACAACAACCGGCGCATGATCCCGAGAAGTCTGCCGTCTGGCGGCGTGCGGTCGAGTCCCTGGCGGCACTTCGGCCGCGACAACGTAAGGAATCGTGTCAGCGAGGCCGCGAACTCGGCTTCGTCGGCTCGGTGCTGGCTGGTGCCGGAGGCGGCTGCCGGTGGAGCGAGATGTGGGCGAGTCGCGTCTCGCTGCGGCTCTGCCGGATGCGAACGCGCAGCCCGCGGGCCGTCGTGAGCGGCAGTCGCACGAGGCGGCGAAACCCAATCGTGGTGCCGGTCGCCACCTCCGTGAAGCGCTCGCCGTCCCACACCTCGATGGCGAAGGCTTCCACACACTGGCCGCGACTGCCGACCTCTTCGCGGAGGTCGACCACGTCGAACGTGCGCTCCTCGGCAAAGTAGAACTCCCACGTTCCGCGGCGGTCGCGCCGGTCGGCTTGCGCGAGCAAGTCGATGCCGAACGTCGCCTGCAAGTGGGCGCCCACTTCGCGGAGTACGGCCACGTCTTGGTCGGCGATGCGGCCGCGGCGGTCGGGCGGCACGTTGAGCAGCAAGACCGCGTTGCCGCCGACTGCGGCGAACCAGAAGTCGAGCAGCTCGCCCTTGCTCTTCACCTTGTCGTTCTCGGCCTCGTGGAAGAACCAGCCGGGACGGATCGAGACATCGGTTTCGGCAGGCCACCAGCACAAGCGACGAGCCCCGGTCAGGGCGCTGCGTGAGCCGAGATCGTGCGCTTGGTTGCGTTCCCGCAACCGCCAGAGCGACTGCCAGGCAGTTCGATCCTGCTCGAAGCCGCCGCTCTCGGCGACATCGAGTGGCAGCACGCTCCATTCCTGCTCGCGAGTGCGGCCAGCCTCGTTGCCAACCCAGCGCACGTCTGGCCCGGTGATGGCGATGGCGGCATCCGGCTGCAGTTGACGCACGAGTCGGAAGTGGGCCTGCCAGTCGAACACCTCGGGCTGATCGCTCGGACAGTTGGCGCCGTCGAACCAGACTTCGAACAGCGGGCCGTAGTTCGTGCACAGTTCGCGAAGCTGCGTCTGGAAAATCTCGTGGTAGGCGCGCGTGCCGAACTCCTTGCAGTGTCGATCCCACGGGGACAGATAGACCCCAAACGACAGTCCGCGTGCCCGGCACGCGTCGGCGACCTCAGCGACGATGTCGCCGTCGCCGTGCCGCCACGGCGAGGACGCGACGCTGTGTGCGGTCACCGAAGTTGGCCACAGGGCGAAGCCGTCATGATGCTTGCAGGTCAATACCAGCCCGCGCATCCCGGCATCGGCAAACGTGGAAACCCACTGCGCGGCGTCGAAGTCGGTCGGCGCGAACGTGGCGGGTGTCTCGGTACCGTCGCCCCATTCGCGGTCCGTGAATGTGTTCATGCCAAAGTGCACGAAGGCGACGAACCCGTGCGCTTGCCAAGCGAGTTGGCGAGGGCTTGGCCGCACCCGCGCTGCCGCGGCTGCCAACGTCGCGGCGTCGGCCCCGGCGGCTACGAGCACAGGATCCTGAGCGACGATTGGTGCCACGAGCCAGAGCGGTGCCCAAAGAGGTACAACGAGCAGCCAACACGCGAGGCTCGCGTGCGTCTTGCGTGCCGGGGCCAGGGAACGCGCCGTCGCGATTGCTTCAGCGTGCACGCGCGGCTTCCAGCGAGCGATCGAAGAACGCGAACACGTCGGGCAGTGCCACTTGCACGACGGCGAGGTGTTCGACGTCCGCGTACTCGCGCCACGTCGTCTTGGCCTCGACCTTCGCCAGTTGCTGCGACAGCGAGTAGGCCCCGTTGCGCCCGAAGTCGCGTTCGCCGGCGCCGACGAAGAACGGCAGCCGTTCGAGCTTGGCCCCGGCCCTGACCGAGCCGCCGCCGCCGAGCGCGGCAACGGCAGCGAAGCGGTCAGGTGCGCGCGTTGCCTGCGCAATGGCCTGCATCGCGCCCATGCTGTGGCCGATCAGCACGACGCGGTCGCGGTCGACTGGGAATCGCTCGGCCAGGGCGTCGATGAGTGCTGGCAACTCGACACCGGTCATCCCCGACGACCGCGGGGCGCACAGGATCCAACCGCGCTCTGCGCACTGCCGGACTGTGGCGCCATCGCCATAGCCGTCGCAAAACAGGTTCTCGCTGCCGCCAGCGCCGTGGAGTGCCAGCACGAGCGGGGCCAAGTCTCCGGCCGTGCTGTTCGCGGGCAGGCACAAGCGCACATGCACGGCGCCCTTTTCGGTCGGCACGCACAGCCAGTACTGGCCGCTAGCAGTCGCCGCGTAGTGGCGCGCGTTGGCCTCGAGTTTCGCCAGGCTCTCGGCCTCGGCCAGCAGCCGGGCCCCGGGAAGGATGGTCTCTTCGCTGTGGTCCTTGGTCATCCCGCGCAGCGTGCGTACGAGACGCATCAGGGTGTGGCCCTCGAGGTCCGTGCGATCTTCCGTCGCGTCTGCGGATTGCTCCAGGGCCTTCAGTCGTTGGTCGCGCGCCGTTACGAGCGAGATTCCCTGTTCGCGGACCTGCAGCACCGTGGCCCCGCGCTGTACTGACCACTGCAGCGTGAGGTCGCCAGCGCTCAGGCCCGCGAGCGGCAGCGCGACGGTCTGCGGCAGTTCGCCGATAGCGAGGCGCGCGAGTTCGGCATCGTGGCCGACGACTCGCAACACGAGCACGGCGTCGGTCGGGGCAACGAACTCGTCATCGCCGCGCGGTGGTGGCAGGGAGCGCAGTTCGCACGCGACCGAGACCGCCTCGCAGTCGACGAGGCGTTGCGGCAAATGCAGCCACAGCCGCGCGGCGAAGCGCTCGTCGTCGGTGGGCACTTTCGCGTGCAGCGCCGTGGCCGCCGCTTCGACGCTGGTTGCGACGGCGTCGAGATTCATGCCGAAGAACGCCTGCACCGCGGCGTCGAGTTCGACGAAGGCCGCCTTGCGACGCGCGGCATCCGTGGTGCGGTCGAGTTGGCGTTCGAAGGCGCGCAAGCGCAGGCCGAGCTCGTAGCGATCGGCCGCCGGGCGCGACTGCGCGGCGAGGTCGGACAGCTTTGGGGCGAGGCTACAGACGAGCAGAAGCAGTACGCAGCGGAGGTTCGTCATGGCGCAGTGGTGCAACCGCGCGTCGATTTGCAGCGCGGTGCAACACCCCGAGCATAGCGGTGGGGGGTTACTCCTCGCCGCTCGAGTCGCGCAGGATCCAGTCAACCGCCGCCGGCAGGTCCATCGCCTCTGCCGTGGGCGCGAAGTTCGCTGCTGCGAGCTGCGCCAGCTCTTCGCGCGGTGGCTTGCCGCTGTGCACGTAGACCGTGCGCAATGGCAGTCCTCTGGCCGCGAGTACGTCGCGGGCGCTGTCGCCGACCAGATAGGAGCCTTCGAGCTGGAGACTGAGCAGTTCCTGGGCCGCGAGCACGAGGCCGCTCTGCGGTTTGCGGCAGGTGCAGGCGCCGCCGTAAGGGCCCGGTAGATCGGGGTGGTGCGGGCAGTGCAAGAATGCGCGCACGAGGTGTCCGAGCTGTTGCTGGGCCAGTTCGTGAATGCGGGCGAGGTCGTCCTCGGTGTAGAGGCCGCGGGCAATGCCGCTCTGGTTCGTCACGACGACGACTGCGAAGCCAGCGTCGACCAGTCGTCCTAGGGCCGAGTGCACGCCGGGCAGCAGCACAAACTGGTCGGCACGCGCGACAAAGCTGACCTCGCGATTGATCGTGCCGTCGCGGTCGAGAAAGACCGCGCGCGTCACTTCGCTTCTGCAGCGGTCGCGGTCTTGGCCCGTTCGCGCAGCACGTCGAAACCGAGCAGCGGCTCGTCCTCGCGGTAGAGCTTCACGTAGACCTCACCGGGAACGATGGCGCCGCGCACGCCGAACGGGAACAAGACGTCGCCCATGGTCCAGTCGATCGGCCACGGCGGCAACTCGGGTGGGCCAGCGCCGTCGATCCACCGCGAGGTGTACATCCGGGTCTGCTGGTAGAGCATGCGACGCTCCGCGCGGTAGCCCTTCTTCTGCAGCTCGAGGGGGTGGTCGAAGCCAAAGTTGCCGGCGATGTTGAAGGCATGCGGGGTGGTCTCGCCGGTGTCGCGGCCGTCGAGCCAGATGTGGGCGCCCGGCGGCTCGCTGGTGATGAGCACTTCCTGATGGCCCTTGAACCAAGTGCAGCCAGTGCACAACAGGGCGAGCGCGAGGACGGGTGACCGCATACGCCGAAGTCTATCGGCCAAGACCCGGTTCAGAGGATAGGGCAGCGCAAGACTCGCGCCGCCGGTGCGCTTGCGTGCATCACGAGCCCGCTCCGCCTATGGTCGCCACGCCATGGTCGACCACGATGAGAAGCAGGCGCACGTGACCGCTGTCCCAGGTCCCGAACTCCGATTCGACGGGGTGTGGAACTACGCACCATCGAAGGAGGGCTCCGACCACTTCGTCGTCGCCAAACGCTACGAGCTGTTCGTCGGCGGCGAGTTCCGGGCCCCGGCCGAAGGCGAGTACTTCGCGACCACCAACCCGGCCACGGAGCAACCACTCAGCGAGGTTGCGCAGGGCTCAGCGGCGGACGTCGACAGCGCGGTGCAAGCGGCCAAGACCGCATTCCCGGCGTGGAGCAAGCTCTCCGGGGAGGCGCGTGCCCGCTACCTCTACCGGATCGCTCGCATCATCCAGGAGCGGGCCCGCGAACTCGCCTGCCTCGAGACCATGGACGGCGGCAAGCCGATCCGCGAGTCGCGCGATGTGGACGTGCCACTCGCGGCGCAGCATTTTTTCTACCACGCGGGATGGGCCGACAAGCTCGAGCTGGCCTTCCCCGGCGCCAAGCCGCAGCCGCTCGGTGTGGTTGGACAGGTGATCCCGTGGAACTTCCCGCTGCTGATGGCGGCGTGGAAGCTGGCGCCCGCATTGGCCTGCGGCAACACCGTCGTGCTGAAGCCCGCCGAGACGACGCCGCTCACGGCGCTGCGGCTGGCGGAGATCTGCCAGCAGGCCGGCCTGCCGCCGGGCGTCGTCAACATCGTGACCGGCGATGGCCGTACCGGTGCCGCACTGGTCTCGCACCCGGACCTCGCCAAAGTCGCGTTCACGGGCAGTACGCAGGTAGGCAAGCGGATCCAGCAACAGCTCGCTGGGTCCGGCAAGGAGCTGACGCTCGAACTGGGCGGCAAGGCAGCCCATGTCGTGTTCGAGGACGCGGCTATCGACCAGGCCGTCGACGGCGTCGTGCGCGGCATCTTCTTCAACCAAGGTCACGTCTGCTGCGCCGGCTCGCGCTTGTTGTTGCAGGAGAGCATCCACGACCTGTTCGTGGCGAAGTTGCGGCAGCGCATGGCGCGCATCCGGACCGGTGACCCGATGGACAAGAACACCGACATGGGCGCGATCAACAGCAAGGCCCAGTTGTCGCGCATCCAAGAAATGGTGCAGAGCGGTGTCGACGAAGGCGCCAGTCTGTTCCAACCGCCGTGTGTGCTGCCGAGCAAGGGCTACTGGTTCCCGCCGTCGGTGTTCACCGGCGTCGCCTCGAGCCACCGTGTTGCGCGCGAGGAGATCTTCGGCCCGGTGCTG
>CAMBXM010000032.1 GCA_945871815.1 Singulisphaera sp. GP187 | reverse complement strand
GGGCGCGTTCGCCGCGAATCGCCAGCACTTCGTAGTCGGTGCGCGCAGTCTGTCCGCGGCGATCGCCGCGGACCTTCTGGGCATCGCGCCGCACAGCGTCGACGACAAGCAACGGCGCATCGATCGTCCCGGTCCGCGGCGAGGGAATGCCATGCACAACCGCTAGGTAGACCTTGCGCGCGGTGCCGTCGCGAAACGCGGCGGCGAGCCCACGCAACCCGTTCGGCGTCAGCCCGATCGCGACCACACCCGAGGTGCCGCGGTCGATTCGATGCGCGGGCGCGGGCGCAAAGGTCGCCGTGCGAAGCTCCCTCGCATTGCGGTCGAGCCAAGAACAGAGGTCCGCGTCGTCCTGCCCCGTCCCTGGCTGCGAAGCCATGCCCGCGGGCTTGTCGACAACCATCACTTCGGCATCGCGATACAACACCGTGGGCGCCCGCGCCCGTCCGCTTGCGGACCTGCGATCTGCGCCCCGACGCTCGACCTCACCCTTGCCGGCACGAACCACGTCGCGCGTTGCCCCTGACCCTCCGGGCGGGTGTGGTCGGCGCTCGGCGGCGGCACGCACCAAGTCGAGGTCGCGCTCGGGCAAGCGAAAGCTGAGCCTCATGCCCGCTTCGATTCGAAGATCCGGTTCCGCCTTCTTGCCATCGACGCGGATGCTGCCGCTACGCAGCGACTTGAAGATGACGGCCAATGGCATCGTCTTCAGCAGCTTGCGCAGGTAGCGGTCGAGTCGCTGGCCGGCATCGGGGCTTGCTACAGGCAGCTCCAACATGAAACCGATCATCACCGCGCGGCGAACGCACGCAACGTGGAGCAAAAGAACATGGATATCACAATCCTTCACTGCACAGCTTGAGGCTACCGGCCTCGCGCGGCGGGTCTCGCCGCGCAAATCGAATCGGAGCTCGGTCTCAAAGCCACCCTGGTCGCAGGCAACGCCGGACAATTCGACGTCCTGTGCGACGGCGCGGTCATCGCCAGCAAGAAGGGCCGCGACTGGCCCGACCCGAGGAAGGTGATGGATGCGATCAGCCTGCTGTCGAAGTAGTCGACGGGCCGCGCTGCGAAGTGCCCGGCGGCCCGATCCGCGTCACCGCATGGCTGCCCAAGGAGCCGATCTCGAAGACCAGCTGGTGCTGCGCCGCAAACGCCACGGCCTTTGCTTGCACCAAGCGACCGCCGGTCAAGAGCAACTCCGCGTAGTCGGAGAAGGCGACGCGGCCAGCCGCTGGCCCGTCGGCTGGATCGGCTTGGAACAGTCCATCGACGTCCTTCACCAACCGACAATGAGCCGCCAACCGCTGCGCCAGGAACAGCGCGGTCAGGTCCGATCCACCGCGTCCGAGCAGCACCGCGTTGCCCGATCCGTCGACGGCGACGAAGCCGGGCACGACGGCGACGCCACTGCGGCCCAAAGCCGCGAGGCAGCGAGGCAACGACACGCCGACCGGATCGGCATCGAGCGGGTCACCTTCGGCCAGTAGCTGCAGCGCGGCAGGATCGAGCACCGCGGCGTCGAGACCTTCGACCGAAAGCGCCTCCGCGAGCATGGCGGCGCATTCGCGTTCGCCCGACGCCACGCGCGCCGCCACTGCCAGCGGGGACAGCGGCGGGCTCACGTGCGCGCACTCAGCCAGCAGTGCGTCGGTCCGTCCTTGCAGGGCTGAGACTACGGCGAGGACCGCACGCCCCGTTCGGCGAAAGCGCGCCACCTCGGTCGCGACGCCCGCGAGCGCACTCCGATTGCACAGCACCGAGCCGCCGAACTTCAGCACCGAGATCGAAGCACCGTCCACCGGGTGCATTCTCACCCGCGGCCCGCAGTTGGCAAGCAGCCTCAGCGGGCAAGGCGATCGACTGCGAGGAAGGCCACGGCGTAGATGGCTGCCGCGCACAGCAGCACTGCGTTGAAACCGAAGTTCATCGACACGATCACCGTGGCGACCGAGCCGACGACCGTTGCCGAGCCGTTGACCGCCCAGGCCCACGGCACGAAGTGCGGGTTGGTCTTCGATAGCAATCGAACACCGTGGGCGAAGGGCACGCCGAGCAACAACGCCACGGGCGCGATCAAGACCCCGGCCACCACCGATCGAACAGCGATGGAGGTCCCGATGAACATGTCGACGATCGGCGTTCCGAGCGCCACCCACGCAACCAACATCAACAGGATCCCCAGCGGGATCGCGCGCACGCGCGAGCGACCGCCGTCGAGCCACTTGCCCGACAGCGAACTGCCGAGGCCGGTGAAGATGAGGATCGAGAACAGCGTCACGACGATCGAGTAGAGCGGCTGCCCGAGCAACAGCGTCAACTTCTGGATCAGGGCGATCTCGATGAAGATGAAGCCCGCGCCGATGCCGGCGAAGTAGATCAGGAACCGTCCTGAGTGCGCGCCCTTCTGCTGGGAGCGGCGGAACAGCAGCGGCACCACGATCAGCAACACCGCGATGACACTGGAGAACACCAGCTGGCCCCAGATGAACAGGGGGTTGCCCTGCGACATCGAAGTCAGCTCGTTGAGGTACTGCTTGGCTTCCGCCGGTGGCGTATCCCACCGGGTGAAGTTGAAGAAGTACGGCAGGTCGTCGGTCGTCGGCGAGATCGCGCGCGGGAAGTCGGCGATGAACTTCGCCTTGTCCTCGGTGCGCACGAAGTCCTGCACGACGCCGGCGATCTCGCGTTGCGGCAAGTAGCTGAGCTGGTGCTCGTTCTTGGTCGCGAACGACTCGATGTGCGCGACTTCCTCGGCGGTGAACTTGCCCTTCTTGATCATCACTGCAGCGAGCTTGTCCCACGACGACGACGACGTGACGATGGCCACCGAGTCCTGGAAGTCGGCAACGCCAAGCCGGCGGAAGGCCTCGTAGATGTTCGACAACAACCGGAGCTTCTCCATGTTGTCGCCCATGCGCGTGACCTGGATCACGCCGCCATCCGCGAGGTGCGAGTACATCTGCATCATCGCTTCGACGGTGTACAGGTAGTTCTCAGCGAGCACGTAGGCGCCCGAAGTCAGCGCTGTCCACGTGTCGATGCCCGTCATCTGGACGATGTCGTAGCTGCCGTCATCGCGCATCAGGGCCGAGCGCCCTTCGTCGTTGACCAGTTCGATGTTCGGGTCCTCGAGGATCCCCTTGCTGAACTCCTTGCCGACCGTGCGATGCACGTCGAGCACGCCGTAGTTGAGTTCGATGCCGCGGATCTTGCTGGCACCCGCGAGCTTGTTGGCCCAGATGTCGTTGCCGCCACCGACGCCGATGACGAACACGCGCGAGCCCTTGTCCTGCTTCATCGAGGCGGTGAGCGAGTAGAGCGAACGCGACAGCAGCCCGCGCGCCCCGGCCTTCTCGTCCGACAGGTTCGTCAAGAACGTGCCGGCGTCGCCGTCCTGCATGATGTACTTCTGCTCGCCGAACGCCTCGCGCAGCGCCTTGGCAGCAGCAACGGGGTCGGCCGCGTGCTGGCCCTTGATCACATCCATCGCCCGCATGTCCGGCCCGGCCATCGCCAGCATGAGCCAGAGCACTTCGTCGCTCTTGCCGACGTCAATGCGGCTGTTGGTCGACCAGCGCGAGTAGATGTGCGGGACCCCGTTCGGGTTGTAGTTCGCGTTCTGCGTGAGGCGCAGAAAGCTCTTGCCCGGGATCGGCACGCTCTTGTCGAACGACGGAATCAACACGGCGCAGGTGATGCCGAGCGCCACCGCCGCAAGCCCGGAACCGCGCCGCAAACGCGCCGGCGCGACCGCCCACAGTGCTAGGAGACCGAGCACCGCGACGACCAGCAAGCAGCCGCCGGCGCCGAACGGCCACAATAGCATCGGGCAGAGGAGGCAGCCGAAGCCGGCGCCGAGCAGATCGCTGGCGTAGACCGCGTGAATGCGGTGCGCGTAGGCCGACAAGATCAACCCGACCGCACCGCCGCCGAAAAAGAACGGGACCGCGAGCCCGAGGTTGTAGACCGCGAACTGGATGAAGTCCGAGCGCTCCTGATCGGACCACCCGAAGTTCAGTTGCTCGGGCACTGGCATCGCAATGGCGAACCACCAGGTAGCCCCGAGGGAGAGCAAGAACAGCAGCACCGAACCCCAGATCCAAACGATGGGGTTCTTGCGCCACTTCTCCTCGAGAATGGTCAGCACCGTGCCGCTCGCCCCGATCCCCAGCAGGCTGTTGCTGATGATCAGGAAGCTGAAGTGGAAGTGCAGTCGCAGCGCGCAGACTCGCGTCAGCAGCACCTGGAAGGTCAGCAACGCCGCCGAGAGGACGGCGATGCCGATGTAGACACCCAGGGGCACCTTGCGATCGGGAGAATCTTGCATGAACAGTGCAGCAACGAGGAAACGAGCGGGCGAACGATAGCCAGCCCCTGATCGGGAGGAACGGAAATGAACTCGGGCCTGCGTCCGAGCCATGCCACGCGTCAGAGACCGGTCCGCGCGCCTTCGTTGGTCGACGCTTTCTCCCACGACACCGAAGTCGGCGTGACGGCTAGGGCGACACCGGGGTCGCGAGTATCCGCATCGACCGATGGCGACGAGTTCTTGGCGAAGACCCCGCAGTCCGCTAGCGTTCTCGCCGCATCGAATGCCTCGCACGCGAGAGTGGCGGAATTGGCAGACGCACAGGTTTTAGGTACCTGCGGGCGCAAGCCCTTCAGGGTTCAAGTCCCTGCTCTCGCACCATGGACTCGAAGTCGGCAGCGACCGGCGCAGGCTGCGCCGGTCGCCTGTCTTGCGCGCGGGCTCGTCTGGTTGGTGGCCTGGGAACCCTGACAGTCGCTGTCAAGGTCCCACGACCCAGTCGACACGAGGCCCGACGATGGACACGAATCCGATCCAGCCCGGCGAGCAGTTCACCGGCGCACGCGAGCGGCAAACGAGCGGCCGCCGCTCGTCATCGCTCGCTGCAGTTCCGTCCAGCGGTATGAACCGCAGCGAGAGCAACACGAAGAAGCCGCGCCTTCCCAAGATGGGGTGCCACAGCAGCGGCCAGGCCCGCGTCACTCCGAACGGCACGGTGCATTACCTCGGCGCCTTCGGCAGCCCGGAAGCCCACCAACGCTACGCAGAACTCATTCAGAAGTGGCTGAGCGGCGGAGGCCGACCGCCCGCAGAACTCCCCCACGCGAGCCAGGTAGTCCTGAACGTCCGCGACCTGTTCGCGCGCTACCGCGAGTGAGTCGTCGCCACGGGGCGCCACCTCAAGAACGGCGCACCACGGCAAGAGCATCCGCTACCCGATCCCGCCGGCGGCAGTTGAACGACCGGGTGCATCCGTGGATGAGTGGCGCAAGTGCTGCGAATTGACAGCCCGGACTCACGCCATGAAGATGGGACCAGTTGGCGCCTGCGGGACGGCGCCGACGCGCGGACGGCGCTCAATGCGGACCCGGATGCCATGATGATGGACAGTCGCTCGAAATGCCCGTGGGTCGCCCCCCTGCCGCAGGACGTCGCCCGTGTTCCGGGCATGTTGAGTGACGAAGAGAAGCGTTACCTGTATTGGGTGGCGCGCCACGCATTCGAAGGCTGGGGGGCCATCGTCGACCTGGGGCCGTGGGTGGGATGCAGTAGTGCAGCGCTGGCAGCGGGTCTTCGGGACCGCGGTGCCGAGACCAAGGTGCACAGTTTCGATCGGTTCGAATGGAACCGCGGTTACATGGAGTGCCACCTCGCCGCAAACCTGCCAGAAGGTGCCGACTTCATGCCGATCTTCCTGCGCCAGACGGCGCCGGTGAAGGCTTGGATCGAGCCGCAGAAGATGGACCTCATGCGCGGCTCTTGGACAGGCGGTCCGATCGAGATCCTGTTTGTCGACGCGGCGAAGAGCTGGGAACTCAACAACGCCATCCTGCAGGCCTTTGGTCCGCATCTCGTTCCCGGCAAGTCGCGGGTCATCCAGCAGGATTTCCGTCACTTCCCCACCGTATGGTTTCCGCTGGTGTTCGACTCACGCCCCGACGTCTGGCGTCAGGTCGAGGCTGTTGAGTCGGGTTGGACCGTGACCTTCATGCCCCAGCGCCCCTTGTACGGCGAGGGAGGATTGGCGCCCGAGTATCGGGCCGCGGATTTCACGTTCGAGGATGTCTGCCGGATCTTCCGGCGGCGCGTCGATGATGAGGTCGGTGCGGAAGCGCGGGTTCACTTCCTCACCGGCTGGCTCTGCGCGTCGCTGCTCCACGGGGACAAGGCAATCGAAGCGCTGCTACGACAGGAGATCGAGGGCTTGCGCTCGCGCACCAGGGCGGCGGAACACCTGCCGGAGGCGGAGAGGTGCACTGGGTTCGAACTCATGAATGTCGGCAAATTGCAGGCGGCGGAAGATGTTGGCCGACGATTGATGCAGCAGGATCCGGGATCGGCCGCCTTTGCCGCCTTGGCTGGTATCGCGGCGATCCGGCTTGGTCACCATGCGGTTGCATCGGAGTGCTTCGAGCGTGTCACAGCGCTCGATCCAGGCGACGTCAACGCAGGGCTTCACTTGGCCGAGGTGCATGTCGAGCAGGGTCATCGCGAGTCAGCAATGCAGCGCATCACCGCTGCATTGCGGAGCCTGTCCAAGGATGACTACAAGGATCTGCTGAGCTTGGCGTTCGGGGTCTACGAACGGTGGTGCTGGAAGTTCGGCACATGGCCTCTGGCTGAGCTGAAGGCTCTGTCTGCACGTTTCGATTCGGTGCCGGACTACCACGTCTTGATGGCAATCTCCCTGGCTATGACCGGGAACCGCCCGCTTGCCTGGGAAGCTCTGCGGCGGGCCCTGACGATCGATCCCGTTCATGCTCGTGCCCGTGAGATCGAGACGCGCTACGGCGCGGAACGATGAGCAAGGGCGGGCCGCTTTGGCTCGAGCGCATAGGGAGTGCAAGCAGCGGTCCCGGACCAACCGGAACCCAGCCGCGCCATCCTGCCGGCACCTGCGCGCCCTCGGCCACCCGCTCACTCGCGCCCGATCGTTCTCATTTCGCACCCCTTCGCAGCCGACTTCGCGCCCACCAGGCACACCGCTCTCCCGCCGCGACCGCCGTGAGGTCACCGCACCCGCTCTCTGATCACTCCGCGACACCCTCGTCGCCGCCCGCACCATCAGCCGCCAACTGGCGGCGCGCTGCACGCCGCCAGCTCCGGCACCTCCGCAGACAGCCCCAGCGCACCGAGTCCGGGTCGTGGATCGCCGCAAGCACGCGACGCGTCCTCGCGCAGTGGGGGCAGAGCAAGACGTCGACACCGAACACCCGCATCCGCAGTGCGGCCCACGGATAGCGCCGCCGGCCACCGCATCGCTTGCCACCGCCACGTTGTGGATCGACAGAACTCTGTGGCCGCGCCGGAAGCGGTTGAGGTCCTCGTGCGCATCGACATCTGTCTGCCCGTGGGCTGCGTCCAGGACCGCGGCACTCGATCACTGCGCGTAGTACTCGGGCAGGCAGTAGTGCCACTTGTCCCAGCGACGCGACCCAAGAGCACCGCTGCGCAGCAGCGTTCCGTAGTTGAGCGACTTGGTCCGCACCGTGCCGTTGCCCGTATGGTCGGCCAGCAGAAACAGCCCAGTCGTCAAGAACGTGTGGGCGCCGCCGAGCGGGCCATCCCCGAAGCGAATGCCATACTGCGAGTCCCAGAAGTTGGCCGGGACCGGCGTGCTGTTGTAGGTCGTCGCCACGTAGTAGCGCAGGCCATTGCTCACGAACCCAAAGGTCGTGTCCTGGTAGTTGCGCACCCACGAGTAGTCAACCGTGGTCGCGACGTCCTCGCAGATCTGCAGCAGCAGTGGATCGGCAAAGTGACGGTACGCGCCCAGATACCCGAACAGCACGGCGCCGTGCTGCCACGGCATGAAGAACTCATGCGGCATCGGCCAGTTGGTGCCAGGGTAGTTGCTCTGGAAGCCCATCGCCTTGCTGGGATGGTTCTTCTTGCGCTGCAGCTCGACGACGTTGCGAACGCGATTCATCGCGTAGTCCTTCAGCGCCTGGTCGCCAGTCGCGAGGTAGCACTGCGTGAATCCCTGCATGACCCAGCCCTCGGCGCGAACCGCCTGGACGAAACGGGTGTTGTAGGTCGCGATCCGCATCAGCGACTTCAGGCTCTGGCCGAGCTGGCGCAGCTCCTCCTGGGCCCAACAGTCGCCGCTGATCGTCCAGTAGTCGAACAGCAGATCCGTGGACCAGTGCTCGTGATCAAAATGCTCCCAACCATGGCCACGAGCCGAACCACCCTGCACGCGCGTACGGCAGGCAGTGAAGGGATCCGCGGCATAGAGACCGCGACGACCGAGCGACTCGTTCGACAGATCGCGCGACCCGGGGTAGATCGGCACTCCATCCCACAAGAACAGCGGCTGCGTGTCTCCGACCTGAAGACCATAAAGGTGGTACGGACGAGCTGCCTGGATCCAGGCCCTCTGTTCGAGTGCCGTGATGAGTCGATGATGACCAGCCTGAACGGCATGAGCGAGTTCAGGACTGAGAGGATGGTTGCGCGGCGTACCCGTGGTGCCTGTCACAACCGCATCGCCACGCGAACCCCACGTGCCAAACCAGCCACCATTCAGGAATGACTGGTACTCACCTTCCGCACGCGCCCAGGAGTCGCTCGGACCAGCAAGCGGGCCACCAATCAGGCCAAGACTCGCGGTCGTGTAGCAGCTCGGCTGCGTCGGCAGCGGAAAGTACGGGTTGCTGGTCATCGCCTGCGTGACGGCTGTCCAACGACTCGCGTCGGTCGGGGCCGCCGCCGGATGAATGACCGGCAGGACGAATCGATAGCGGCGCGTTTGCGCGTCACCCATCCAGTCGTTGGTCATGACGCGGTAGGCACTGAGCCCGCCGCCAGCGCCAACAGGACCACTGATCCCGTTCTCGCCAGCGCGGTACGGATAGCACAGCAGACCCGTGCCACCGACGAGGAAGCTCGCTTCGTTGACGTCGACGCCACCGAGAACGTAGAGGTTGCGATTGGAGGAGCCTGCGGGGTTGTCGCTACCGAGGTAGTCGTTACCGAGCACCCAGTCGACCTGCAGGACGGGCACATCGCGGTACTCCGTGACGTAGAACGTCGACGTCAGGTAGTCCCGATTGATGCCTGCACCGGTCGCCAGATGATAGGCACGATGACGACGCACGCGGACCAGCGGCGTCTCCGCGAGCACTTCGCCGCTGCCGGTGGCAAAGCCCCGATAGCTGCGCTGGAAGGTGTCCTTGACCTCGGCACCGAACTGGAACGTCGACTCGAGGCTCGAGACCCACGAGTTCGGCTGGAACGCGCCGGTGAGCGGTTGCATGCCACCCACGATCTCGTAGGTGCGAACCGTGTTGGCCGGGATCGTCGCCGTGAACTGCGCCTGCGCGATCCGGATCGAGTTGTCGGGCCAGCGCTGCAGCACGCGCCACGCGGTCTGGAACCCGCTGACTCCCAGCGCGGCCGTGCTCTGATGATGACCGTAGGGCAGCGGCACCGAGGCGAGGACGGTCTCCGTCCGCTCCACTTGGCTGTCGTTGTTGACCGTGAACTGCGGCGCCCAACCGAGCGGTACGCCAGGGCCGCCAGGGCCAGAACCACCGCCGCCACCACCCGGATTGCCACCGGTGTTGCCCGCGGCCGCGCCGCCAGCGCCGCAACTGGAAGCGGCTACACAAGCGGCCAGGAGCGTCCACTTGGACGCGCGACCCGCAGAAGAAGGACAAAGACCGGTCATCGAGACTCTCCCGCCCCGACAACGCCGGTGGCTGTCGCGAAGATCGACACCCGCTGTTGCGGCCTGCAGCAGTCAGGTGGATCGGGATCCCGATCTGGGTCGACGCCGGCAGCAGGGGCCGATGCGAGCGCCCGTTCCGACAGCTCCTTGCTCCAAGATCGCGCGACCTCTACAACGTCGCGCCCCTCAACTCGCCGCGAGATCGCCCATGACGCACGTCATCGCCCAACCCTGCATCAACGTGAAGGACAAGGCCTGCGTGGACGTATGTCCCGTGGACTGCATCCATGGCAAGGACAGCGACCCGCAGCTCTACATCAATCCGAACGACTGCATCGACTGCACCCTGTGCGTCGACGCATGTCCGGTCAGCGCGATCTTCGCCGAGGAGGACCTTCCTGCTGAGTGGAAGGCCTCCGCCGAAGAGAACGCCAAGTACTACAAGAAGGGCTGAGGCAACTCGGCGTGCCGCCTTCGCGCGGTCGCTGAGGTCACCTACTGTCTGGTCCCCATGTGGGATCCTGATGCCGTGAGCACCGCCCGCTACTCTCGTCAGCAGCGCGTTGCCGGTATCGGACCTGACGGCCAGGCGGCGATCTCTCGCGCCACCGTGCTGATCGTCGGCATCGGTGCGCTCGGAACACATACGGCCGCGTCGCTGTGTCGAGCCGGGGTCGGGACACTCTGGCTCTGCGACCGCGATCTCGTCGACCTTGGCAACCTGCAGCGCCAGGTTCTGTTCGACGAGCGCGACGCCCAGGAAGGCACCCCCAAGGCGATAGCGGCCGCGCGGGCGCTGCGCGCCGCGAACTCTGCCGTAGCAATCGAACCGTTCGTCGCCCACTGCGGTCCGGACTTTCTCGCCGCGTTGCCGCGCCTACCCGATCTCGTGCTCGACGGCACCGACAACTTCGCCACGCGCTACGTATTGAACGACTGGAGCAAGCAGCAGCGCGTGCCGTGGATCTACGCCGGCGCCGTGGGCAGCGAAGGCGCCTCGATGGTCGTGCGACCCGACGGGCCATGCCTACGCTGCCTGTGGCCCGACCCGCCGCAGGGCCACGACGTCGGCACCTGCGAGACCGTCGGCGTACTCGAACCGGCGATCGCCGCCGTTACGGCATTTCAGGCAGCTGAGGCCCTCAAGATTCTCGCGGGCCGAACGGCAGACACGACCCGCGGCATCTTCACCTGCGACGTCTGGCGCGGCAGTTACAGCGTGCTGGGTGCGATGAGCGAACAGGATCCACAGTGTCCCGTATGCCGTCGCGAGAGGTTTCCGGCGCTGCTGGCAGGTGAGCCCACCGCGGCGGTGCTGTGCGGCCGCGATGCCGTGCAGATCGACCCGCCACGCCGCGGGACGATCGATCTCGAAGCGCTGCGAGGGCGACTCGCTGCGGTGGTCGTGGATCTCGAGCGAACGCCGCACTATCTGGCGTTCACAGCCGACGGCATCCAACTGCGGGTCTTCGCCTCCGGCCGCGCGTTGTTGTTTGGCGTGCACGATCTGCTGCGTGCGCGCGCCGTCTACGATCGGTGGATCGGAGCCCATTGATGCTCTACCTCGACCACGCTGCAACGAGTTACCCAAAGCCCGAGTCGGTGCTCGCGGCCATGACCCACTGGTACCGCGACCTGGGCGTTTCGAGTTCACGCGGCAGCTCGCACCGCTGTACCGAGGTTGCCCAGCTCGTGCAGCGCGCGCGCCGCGGACTCGCAACGATGTGCGGCGTCGCCGCCAGTCGCGTCGCGTTCACTTCGGGCGCTACCGAGTCGATCAACCTGTTCCTGCGCGCCTTTTTGCGGCCCGGCGATGCGGTGCTGACCACGGCCTTCGAACACAGCTCCGTCGCGCGGCCGCTCGTCGCCTTGCAGCGCGAACGCGCCTTGAGCCTCACTGTGCTTCCCCCCGATGCCGACGGTGGCATTGCCCCTGCTTCGGTACAGCGCGCCCTGCTCCACGCACGACCGCGGCTGTTCGTGTTCACGCACGCGAGCAACGTGACCGGCGCCCTGTTCGACGCCGCTGCATTCGGCGAACTTGCACGCGCGCATGGGGCCACGACCCTGCTCGACGCGAGCCAGACTGCGGGTCAGGTGCCGATCGGGGGTTTCACGGACGCCATTGCACTGAGTGCCCACAAAGCCCTGCTCGGGCCGCCGGGCCTCGGCGCACTGTGCGTGCGCGAGGGCCTCGAACTCGAGCCGCAGAAGCAGGGCGGCACCGGCACGAGCCAGGCGCTCGAAATGCACCCGGTGGAATGGCCACTGGCATTCGAGGCGGGGACCCCAAACACACCGGCGGTCTGCGGCCTCGACGCGGCTCTAGGGTTGCTCACGCCCGCGCACCAACGAGAGCGCTACACCGCGGCTCTTCTGGCCACGCTCGCCTTCGAATCCGAACTGCGCGAAAACCCGCGCGTCCGCATCATCACGCCCACTTCGGTGCGCATCCCCGTGCTCTCGTTCGTGCATGCGGACCTCGATGCCGCCGACGTTGGCGCCATTCTCGATGCACTCGATATCCACGTGCGCACCGGCCATCACTGCGCGCCGTGGCTACATCGTCACCTCGGGACGACGGCGGCCGGAACCGTGAGAGTGAGCCCAGGTCCGTTCGTCACCGCAGACGACATTCGCCGGGTATCGGCAGCGTTGGCGTCCTGAGGAACTCGAAGACCTCGACGGCGAGGCCGAAGAAGTCATTCTCGTTGCCAAGCCCCGCGGGCAGGTAGCGCAAGTGGTCGGGCAAGCCCACCTGGTAGCGATTGCCCGGCAGGCTGCCCGAGAGCATCAGGTCGCGTAGCAAGTCTTGCTGTGCGGCTTGCAGCCCGAGGCCCGGGTGGCTGCCCCACCGCCACAACGCGTCCTCGAAAATGGCTCGCGCACCTTCGCGCGGCATCCTGCCGTCCAACATCAACACGAAGGCCTGCTGCAAGGTGGCGTCCTCGACCGTCGCCCCAGGCTGCACGTCAGCGCCAGTCGCCCACCGCACGAATGCCCACTCCGGAAGATCCGCGAGGGTCGAACGGACCGGGGACGGCGACGGCTCCGAACACGCTCGCATCGCCAAGGCAATCGCGACGTGGCGTCGAACCTCAGGGATCGCGCCCCAGACGGCGCGGTCGGCCACTACCGCGTCGACGCTGCGCGAGAGGACGTACGCAACTGCCAAGCGCGCCCAAGCCGGTTCGTCCAGTGGCTGCGGCACAGCCGGCAACCAAGCCCGAATCGACGTCGCCGCCCGCGGGTCCGAGGCGTAGAGCTGCAGGAGTCGCCACTCCGGTCGCGGTTGCCCTTCGGTGCGCACGGCATCTGCTGCCGCCAACAGCAAAGCTGCGGCTTCGCGCAGCGTTGCGTTCTGTTCGCTCGGCGCCTGCACAAGTTCTCTGGCTCGCTCGACCAGAACCGCTTGGACCGGCTCCACAGGCCGGCGCAAGAAGCCGGCAAGCAACAGGGCGCGCTGCACCAGGCTGCTGTGGGCCGGAGGCCGCGGCCGCAAGTACGGCTGCACCAGGACGTCTGGGATCGGTGCCCCGGCGTAGATCGCTGCTGCGGTGATGCCGGGGTTCTCTTGCCGCAAGAGGGCCGGTGGACAGGCAGCACCAGCTTCCGGGAAGCGCGAACTTGCGAGCAGCGCGAGCACGAGCAGCAGGGGTTCTGGTTCCTGCCGATTCCGCCCGATCACGCGATTCCAAAACTCCGGCTGAGGCCGCGACCGCATCGGTCCGAGAGCGAGGCAGAGACTGCAAACGAGTCGGTCCTGCAGTGGCGATTTCTCGTCAAGAAACGCCATGACCCGATCGTCGCCGATCGGCCCCTCGGCGAGACAGGCGGTGGCCAACACGGCCATGCGACGACGCATGTTGGATTTTTCACCAGCGACGAGGTTCCAAAGCACGGGCGCGACCGGCGTGCCGATGCCGCGTGCCAACTGAAACCCCTCGCGCACGTCGCGAGTCGGCGCCGAGACCAGCAGCTCGGTGAACCGTTCGCGGAACCGGGCATCGTCACCTGGCAGCACACCCACTCGAAACTCAGGTTCCTGCGTGAGCGCGCTTTGAGCCAGACCTAGGCCGGTGCCGATAACCAAGAGCCCTGCGGCAGTCGCACGGCAGTTACGCAACCACGCACCCGATCTGGATAGCCGTTTCGACATGAGCAAGGGAGAGGAGATCCTGAACAGCGAGGAAGTCGACTTCCTCCTGGGAGTATCCGGCGGCACGCCGCAGAAGGAGACCGTCTCGGTCCAATCTGCGCAACAGGCCGTGACGATGCGCGGGGATCTCGACCAGATGCCGCTCACCGACGTCTTCCAGACGCTCGGCATGAACAAGATGGAGGGCGTGCTGCGACTGTGCAACCCCGTCGAACAGCGCATCCTCTTCTTCCAGAACGGTTATCTGCGCCTCGTCGTCCCGTCGCGCATCCTGTTGCGCCGCCTGGGCCAGCGCCTCGTGCAGGCCGAAGTGATCGATCCAGAACAGCTGCGCTCGGCGCTACTGGAACAACGCAAGTCCCATCAGTCCCTCGACGAGTTGCTGGTCAGCGGCGGCTTCGTGAGCCAGGAGCAGATCGACCAGATCCTGGCGCTGCAGATCAACGAAGAGCTGTTCGGGCTCTTCACGTGGACGCACGGGACGTTCGAGTTCTTCAAGGGCCCGCCGCAAGATCCGGCGCTGCAGCAGCGGCTCGAGAAGTGCCAGCAGTTCGACGTCAACAGCCTCCTGCTCGAAGTCGCGCGCCGTTCCGACGAATGGGAAGGCATCTTTGCATCGTTGAGTACCCTCGACGAAGTGCCGGTGCGAACCGATGCCCCCATGCCCGAAGCGCTCGGGCCATCGCAGCAGGCTGTGCTCGACGCCGTTGACGGGCGCCACACCTACCGCGAAATCGCTGAGCAAACGGTCCTATCGCTGTTCGACGGGGCGCGCGCGGCGCGCGACCTGGTACGCGTCGGGCTGATTGCAACCGCGACGGACGAGCAGATGCTCGACCTCGCCCGCCATCACCTCGAGCAGGGGCACGGCAAGCTCGCGCTCGTTGTCGCGCACTCGCTGTGTGATCGCCGAACCGAACGCCCGATCGAGTTGGTCCGCGCGTTGGCCGCGGTCCTTCGCGGCGCCGAAGAACCTCGCCTTGCGTCCGCAGTCTTGCTCGAAGCTGCGCAACTACAGGCTGACGGGCAGCAGGCCTTGCAGCTCGCCCAAGAAGCCAGGGCACTCAATCCGCGCGACCTCGGGACGCTGAGCTTCTTGCGCACGACGATGATGGCGCATCTGCGCAAGGACGCGCCCGAGATCCGCCAGATCACCCTCGATCTGCTCGACGGACTCATCGCCGACAACGATCTCGAGCGCCTCTTCATGGTCGTGGAGGAGACCCGTCAGATCGGGCACTACACACCGGCTGTGATGGTGCGCGAGAGCCGCGGCTACGCCAAGAAGCGCGACCGCGAGTCAGCAATCCGACTGATGCTCCAGGCCGCAGAGGGCTATGCCGCGCTCGACGACAAGCGCCAGCAGCTTGAATTGCTCGAGCTCGCCGCGCGGCTCGATCGCAATCGCAAGGACATCCAGAAGCTGATCCAGCAGCTGCGATCGACGCCGAAGAAGCGTGCAATACGACTTGCTTCGTCGATCGCCGCGGCAGCCCTCGTCCTGGCGAGCGCCGTCGTGTGGTTCACAAGCCACCTCCAAAGCAATCAGATCGCCAAGGCGGAGGCGAGCATCCAATCGCTTCTCGACGAAGGGAAACTCGACGAAGCAACCAAGGAGTTCGAGGTCATCGACCAAGCGATTGGCGAGAACCCTGACCTTGACGGCCTGCGACACATCGTATTGGCAGCGCAAGCGGAAGCTGCCCAGCGCTCGCACAAGGCAGCGCAACGCGAAGTCGCGGCCCAGATGCAGCAGGCAGGCCTGTTGGTGGCAGAAGGCGATCTGACGCGAGCGTTCTTGATCTACTCGGCACTGAGAGCGGACCCTGACCTTCGTAGCGACGTCGATTCGGCAGCCTCAACGCGGGTCGATTCTCTCGAAAGAGGGTTCGCCGACGCTGCTGTCAAACTGCCCGATCTGTTGCCGACGCCCCCGAGCGATCTCATGGACCGGCAGCGAATCGAGGATGCTCTGAAGATCCTCCGGAGTGCCGCGCCGCCGGCCCTGCGGACGGCCGCTCTGGCCGTAGTCACCCTGAGCGAACGCGGCACCTTGCCGGAGCAGATCCCCGAGGGGAAGCGCAAGTCTCTCCTCGATGCCGCGACGAGGGCGAAGGTCCTGCTCGACCGCGCGGCCGACTTGGTGATTGCCTACGAGAGCGCCTCGCAGCGAAGCAGCGAACAACGCCGCCTCGATCCGCTGTTCAAGCAGGCGCTGGACGCCGAGCGCAACCTCGACTTTGTGCTGGCCCTCACCAACTATCAGAAGCTGTCCGAATCGAAGGCCAACACCGAAGAGCTAGCACGCCACTTCCGGCAGAAGGTGCAGCAACTCGAGAGCATCCTCAGTGAGTGCACCGCAATCCGCGCGGCCACTGCTGCTGGCGACTTCAAGACCGCGAACCGCGCGTATCTGGCCCTTCAACGCAAGTTCCCAGAGGTCCCGTTCCAGAAGTTACTGAGCCTTCCCGTGACGGTGCGCACCTCCATTCCGGGGGCAGGTCTCCGCTGGAACGGCAAAGACCTCGGCCTGACACCGAGGCTGGCGACTTACCCACCCAACTCGACCAACGATCTCGAGATCCAACTCCCCCGCTTCGAGCCCGTACGGATGCCGCTGCCACAGCACGAAGGCACGGTCGATGTTCTGTTGCGACTGGAGTCAGATGCCTCGACGGAACTGCGCGCCGCTATCGATCAGCCGATGGCGCTCTCGGCCACGCGGGCGTTCGCAGTGGATCGCGCTGGCAGTGTGTACGCCTTCGACATGAAGACGGGAGCCGAGCTCTGGAGCGCAAAGACAGACGATACGACGGGCTACCTGAGCCCACCGCAACTCGTCCAAGGGATGGTGGTGACGACATCGCTCGACAGTCCAGTGCGTGCGTTGGACCAAGGCACGGGCGAGGTGCGCTGGTCGCGAAAGGACCTCGCAACCGAGCTCGCGCCCGTGATCTTCGATGGTCGGATCGCGATGAGTCGCGGCGACTCGGTCTTGGTGCTGCTCGACCCCAAGGACGGCAGCGAGCTTTCGCGCTTGCAGCTACCAGGCTCGGTACACGCAGAAATGGCGTCGGACGAACGGCGGCTGCTCATTCCGCTCGAGGATGGCCGCATCTGCGCTGTCGATGTCAAAGAGCTCGAGGTGCTGTGGACGACCACTGTGCGCACCTTCGGCTCCACCCTGGTCATGAGTTCGGCTGGCGAGCTGGCGCTCAACGACGACGGCACCTTGACCCTGCTCGAACTGGCTACCGGGGCACCGCGCTGGAGTCTCGATCTCCGCGGGACGCCGGCGGGTCGCCCGTCGGTCGAACAGAGCCTCGCCGTGGTCACTCTCGATGATCGACTCGCGATCGTTGCTCTCGCCGATGGCAAGGAACAGAACTCCATCCAGGTCGGGGCGAAGAAGTGGTCCGCAGCGGCGCGATGGATGGGTGACTACATCGCTGCTCCGACCCGCAACGGCGAGCTGCTCGTGTTCACCGCCACTGCCAGCACGGCGCTGTTTGCGATGCCCTGCGAGCGCAATCTATCGGTTGCGGGAGACCGACGTTCGACGGTAGTCCTGGCCAGCGGCAAGCGCCTCAGCATCTACCGCAACCTGCCGTAGACGCCCATCCGGACGAATGCGGTGCGCCGACGTCTTACCGGCGCGACGCCGTCCGAAACCCGCCACAGTGGAAACCCTGCTACGAACCAGTAGTAGAGGAGGCGCTAACAGCTGGATATCACCAATGCGATGGCATTTTGGGGGGTAGGACACCTCACCGTCCTGTCCCGGGCTCCGTCGCAAGAGACAGACGGGCAGCAAACTGCGCCGCAACGCTCTCGCATCGGTGATCTGACGAATCGGAAATCGCGCTCACCTCGCGAGTCGCCGATGCGACGGGCCGCATCCCACTTCGACGCATCTCACCTGCGCCAAAGCGAGGCGCACGCCGAAACAGCTGGCACATGCGTTGCTCTAAAGCTCGCAACCAATCCGCGAGACTCTATGCGCCTCAATCTCTTGACTGCATCACTGATCCTGTCGCTGGGCCTCACCGCCTGTGCGGATCACGCTGGTCGCTTTGCCGCGATCGATCCATCTCCCCAGCCGCCCATCGGACCTTCTGACGGCAACACCGTTGGCGGCGGCGGCGGCTCTTCCGGTGGCAACACTGGTGGCTCCCTGCCAGGTGGCGATGGCTCGACCGGCCCGGTCGGCGGCGGCTCCTCGGTCGACGGCGGCAAGGAAGGCGGCAATGGCCCAGGCGGCAATGGCCCGGGTGGCAATGGCCCCGGCGGCGCGCCCGTTCCGGAACCCGGCACGATGCTGCTGGTCGGCACTGGGCTCGCTGGTGCGGCGCTGATGCGTCGTCGCCGCAAGAATGGCGAGACGACCGAACCGACGAACTGAGCCTTGGCCCTGACTGCGGCGCGCTCTCACCGGCGGCGCCACAGTAGGATGATCGCGTGCTCCGTTCCTGTTCGATCCCGTTGCTCGCGTTGCTCCTTGTCGGATGCGGAACGACAGCATCGACCGACGCCAATGATGCGCGTGCATCGACGGAGTGGCAGGTCGATGCTTGCCGTCAACTCGTGCTCGCCGAACCTGCACGCTGGCCAGCGACGATGAACAACGTTCTCGAACTCGGCCCGGAGGCTTCCTCGACACTGGCAGCACTACTTCGTGAACACGAAGAGGCTCCCGGTGCAGAAGCGGCGACGGCCGTGCTTGGACGCCTTGGTGGAGCTGCGGCGCGCACCCTCCTTTGCGAGCTCATCGGCGACCGCTCCACCCTGTCAGGGACGGCAGCACTCGCGCTCTCCGACTGCGGCACCGAGGATGAGCACCCGCTATTGATGGCGACCGCGGCCGATCGCCTCGCAGACCCGACGCTGCGCGCGGCCTGCGCCGCAACTCTATTGCGCCTGGGAGTCCGCAGGGAACTGAGGGCTCTGGTGCGCGGCATCTTGCTCGCAGGCACGCCGGCCGGTCGCGCCCTGGAACAACAACTCGGTCTGCCGCACCGTCCGCGATGGGCCTACGAGCGCTACTTGCTGCAACTCGCGCTGCGCGATGCTGTCGGCAGTGACTTTGGCCTCGACACCGATGCGCCGTGGGCGGAACTGGAACGGGTCGCCAACGCCATCGACGCCTACCTGGAGAACCCACAGTGACGCGGACAACCACTCGCAAACTGACCGTTGTGCCCTGGATCGCGCTGTCGCTCACTCTCGCCGTGGCAACGGCCTCGGTGCAAGCCCAGGAGGACGCCGACGAACTGGCAAAGATCAACGCCGAGACCGCGTGCGCCCGGGCGTTCGTCGACCTCGTGCAGCAACTCGACCGCCCGCCGCTTCTGCCGATCGCACAGCGCATGAAGCTGCTGCTCGACTTCCTGACGCTCTACGAGGCCTCCGAGCGGAGTCCCGAGCTGCTGCGCGCACGACTGCGCCTTGGCTCGATCTCGCTGCAGCGGCTGGATGCCAAGACAGCGGAATTGGCATTCGCTCGGATTGCCGAACTGGCCAAGGACGCCGATCCTGACTTGCGCGCCAAGGCACTGTTCGGCCTTCACCAAGCCTACGTCCTGGCGGGCGACCGGGATCGCGCGCGCGAAGCCCTGACTACGATCGTGCGCGAACGCGACGGCGAGCCGGCGGCCAAGACGGCCGAGGTCGCGATGGCGCACCTCGACGGCCACACCAAGGTGGAACTGGGCAAGCCACTTCCGGAACTCGGCTACGGCCGCGACCTTGCCGACCGATTGGTCACAAGCGAGAGCTTTGCACCTGGTCCACGCCTCCTGGTGTTTTGGTCGCTCGCTCACGCTCCGTCGCAGAACCGCCTCGAGGCCTTCGCGCGAGCTTGGCGCACGCTCGGGATGCCGCCCCAGAACCTCGTTGCCTACGCCGTCGATGATGACATCGCCACCTTGCGCCGCGTTGCAACCGAGAAGGCTTGGTTGTTTCCGGTGGTGCCAGCGCTCGGCGAAGGGTTTCTCCACGCCGACTGGTTGAAGCTCTCGATCACAGCGGTGCCCACGGCACTCCTGGTCGATGTCGACGGGCGGTTGCTCGCCAACGACCTGCCGCCGGATCGCCTAGCTCGCATGTTCGGCAACTGAGGCTGGCACCCGGCTCGCGCGCGGCATCCGCGGCGAGTGCACGCCCAATAGAAGGCGAGCCAGAGCAAGGCAACCCAGCGGAAGGCGACCCAGGGCAACGCGACTCAGGGAAATGACGTCGCGGCACTCTGCATCGCCACGTCACGCACGGCGCCGTTTCGGACCAGCACGCGGCCCTTGTACGGCATGTGTCGCCGTTCGCACTCGACTTGAACTTCCACATCGCCGTCGAGCAGCATCTCGTGCAGCTCGGTCAGCATGCGGAGGTTGCCGTAGCCCAGTTGCAGCAGGCGGGCTTCGACCAGCGCGCGGATGCGATCGGCAGCCGTTGGCTGCGGCGGCGAACTGGCCCCCTCGGCCGGAACCTGGGTCGGAGGCTGTGGGATCCGCACAATCGCTTCGCCAAGGCTCTCACCGACTCGCTCCGAGGTCTCGCGCAAGTCCTCGATCGCATCACGAAGGCCCTGCAGGTGCGCCTCGATGCGCGCCAAACGCTCCTTGTCAGCAGCCGGCAACAGTGACGGCAGCACAGCGATCCGTTCGTCGATCGAACGCAGCACAGCAAGTCCCCGCAGGTGTTCCTCGAACCGCACGATGCGCAGGTGGATCAGTACGTAGCCCACAAGCAGGGCGGCGAAGAAGAGACTGAACTGCCAAGTTTCCATGGGCGCGAGGCTGGGGAGTGTAGCCGAGACCCGAGCGCGAGGACAGCCGCGCGCATTCGCAGCCCTGTCGGCTCAGGTCATGACGCGTTTGCGGTGGACGATCAGATACCACGGCACGCCGGCGGCGATGATCGCCAGACCCTTCAGTGCATTCTTCTGGCCGGCTTCGTCCCGCAGCATCGCAACCACGAAGACCATCGACACGACGATGAACAGCATCGGCAGCACCGGGTAGCCCGTGCAGCGGTAGGGCCGATGGGCATCCGGCCGCGACCGGCGCAGGCGATAGACCGCCGCCACAGTCATCGCATAGAACAGGAACGACGCGAACACGACGAAGTCCGTGACGTCGCCGAACACGCGCAAGGTCAGCACCAGGGCGATCCCGACCACCGCCTGCGTCCAGATCGCGACCGTCGGGGTGCCCCACCGCTTGCTCACGCGCGTCAGTGCCACCGGCACCAGCCCGTCGTGGCCCATGGCGTAGAACGCGCGCGGCGACGACAGCAGGTTTGGGTTGGCGGCGCCGAAGATCGAAATCGCGATCAGCAGCGTCAAGTAGCCGGCGAGCTTCGGCGAGAACACGCGTTCGACCGTGAGGCTCGCGACGATGGTCTCTGGCGTGCCCTCGGGCATCGCGATCAACTCGGCAAACGGCACCACGCGCAGGTAGATGACGTTGACCAACAGGTAGAGCCCGATCAGGATCACCATGCCGCCAATCAGGCCGAGTGGCAGGTTGCGTTCGGGCCGCTTCAATTCGGCGGCGTTGAACGGCATCTGGTACCACCCCTCGTAGGCCCAGAAGATGCCGGTGAAGGCGACCACAAGGCCCGCCAACGAGAGCGTCCGCTCGCTCGTCGGCGCCAGCAGTGGCTCAACGGCGACGGGAGCTTGCGAGAACAACAGGCCGCCAAGCACGATCAAGCCGAGCGAGCCCACCTTGGCAAAGGTCGACAGGTTCTGCACCAACGCGCCGATCCCGACGCCAAAGTGGTTCACCACCGCCAGCACCAAGATCATCGTGCATGCGACCCACAGGGAGTGGAACGGCGCCTCGCTCTCCGCCGCCATGTCCACCCCGAACAGCGGTAGCAGGTTCTTGGCAAAACCGAGTGCCAGGGCGGCGACGGTGCCGGCGTTGATGACCCAGAAGAAGGTCCAACCGTAGAGAAAGGCGGTGAAGCGCCCCCAGCCTTCGCGCAAGAACGCGTACTGGCCGCCAGCCTCAGGGAACATGGCGCCGAGTTCCGCATACGCGAAGGCGCCGAACAGACAGATCACCCCGAGCCCGATCCACATCGCGTGGATCCAGGTCTCGGACGGCAACGCTTGCGCCACCGCGAGTGGCTTCAGAAAGATGCCAGAGCCGATGACCGCGCCGACGGTGATCGAGATGGCGCTCGTGAGACCTAGGCGGCGCTGCAGTTGCCCCTGTTGGGCAGCCGCAGCGGCGATCGTGTCGTTGCCCTTCGACATCACGACCGGCTCAGTGGAACTTTGTGATGCCGGGAATCGCAACGGTCGCCGTGGGCGGCTCCATGTCCATCGTCACGATGTCGGGCATCAGCTGCTCCTGCGACTCCCACGCTTCCTTCCAACTGACGTCTTTTCCGGTGTAAGCCGCCATGCGGCCCATGATCGCCATCATCGTGCTGTTGATCATGTAGTCACTATTGTCGATGCGACGACCTTGGCGGATCGCGGCAAACATCTCGTCGTGCTCGGCCTGGTACATGTCGCGGATGGCGCCGTCGAACTTCCACGGCGTCTTGCCGGCGATCGCGTGTTGGAAGATGCGAGCCGTACCGTTGGTGCCGATGACGTACTCGTCCACATCGCGGAAGCAGCCGTTCTGTTGTCGGCAGTAGCTGAAGCCACGCGCGCCGTCTTGCCATTCGTAGACCGTCGCCAGGTGGTCGAAGACATTGCCGTAGTCGGCTTCGACCCGCTTCTGACGACCGCCCAGGGAATAGGCACGCGTTGGATAGACGTCGCCCTTGATCCACGCCATCACATCGAGCGAGTGGATGTGCTGCTCGGCGATCAAGTCGCCGGACAGCCATGGGTAGTAGAGCCAGTTATGCAACTGGTTCTCCATGTCGCTCCAACCCGGCTGCCGCTGGTGCAGCCACAGTTCGCCAGTGATGTAGTTGCCCTGGATCGCCAGGATGTCGCCGATCGCGCCTTCCTGCAGGCGCTTCACGATGGCGCGGCGACCATCGTGGTAGCGGTAGCACAGACCGGAAACGACGCTGAGACTCTTCTTGCGTGCCTCGGCGCAGGCAGCGCGAACGCGGCGAAGACCTGGGGCATCGGTCGCAACCGGCTTCTCGGCGAAGATGTGCACGCCCTTCTGCACGGCCTTCTCGATCTGCATCGGCCGAAAGCCGGGCGGCGATGCGAGCAGGATCACGTCGACGCCGCTGTCGAGCACGCGATCGATGCAGTCGAGCCCGGCGAAGCGACGCTCCTTGGGCACCTGTAGCTGGGCGGTGCGGCCTGATCCCTCCATCGCTTCGTCAAGAGCCGCGACGCTGTCGTCAACACGGCTCATGAAAGCGTCGCCCACAGCCCACAGGATGTTGCTGTTGTCTGCATCGAGCGCTTGGCGCGCGGCCCCACTGCCGCGACCGCCGCAACCAACGAGGCCGATCTTCAGCGGCTCACCACCGCCAGAGTGCACCAAGCCCGCAGCGTGCAGCGCGGCGACCGAGCCCGGGACGGAGATGGCTGCGGCAGATGCAGCCGCGGACTTCAGGAACGAACGCCGAGACGAGTTCAGGTTGTCGCGCATGAGGATCGGGTTGACACCGAGGGCCAAGCAGAGCCTATCGTGTCGCTGTCCGCAGCCCAGCTTCGATCATGGAACAACTGACCCGAAGATCGCTCCTCACCGCGGCGGCCGCTGCCGCTGCGATCGGCACCGCCGCGCCCCGCGCCCTCGCAATCGCCGCCCCGAGTGCGCGCCAAGAGGTGGATCGCAGCCCGCGCCGCAAGCCGCGCAAAGCACTGAAGTGGTACATGATTGCCGATGGCACGACGGTCGCGGACAAGTTCGCCATCGCACGCGACTGTGGCTTCGACGGCGTCGAGCTCGACAGCCCCAGCGAACTGGACCTCGAGGCCGTACTAGCTGCCAAGCAGCAGACCGGGATCGAAACTCCAGGCGTCGTCGATTCGGTGCACTGGCAGAAACCGCTGTCCGCCGCGGATGCAGCGGAACGGGCCGAGGGCGTAGCCGCGCTGGAGCGCGCCTTGCGCGATGCCAGAGCCTATGGCGCCACGTCGGTGCTGCTGGTGCCGGCCGTGGTGCAGAAGGACGTGATGTACGGCGACGCCTGGACGCGGTCGCAAGCCGAGATTCGCAAGGTCCTCCCGCTTGCCGCCGAGCTCGCCATCGACCTCTTGATCGAAAACGTCTGGAACGGCTTCCTGCTCGGCCCGACGGAACTCGCCCGCTACGTCGATGAACTCGAGCACCCGAACACCGGCGTGCACTTCGATGCCGGCAACCTCGTGCGCTTTGGCTTCCCCCACCACTGGGTCCCCATTCTTGGCGCCCGCATCAAGAAGGTCGACGTGAAGGACTTCGTGCGCAGCAAGAACTCCTTCGACGTCTTGCTGAACGACGGCGACACCGACTGGCCGCTGGTCATGCGCGAACTCCGCGCCATCCACTACGACGGCTGGTTCACGGCTGAGATGAAGGCTGGCAACCGCGCCTACCTGACCGACCTCGGTAAGCGCATGGACGGCTTCCTCGCCGGCTGATCCTGGCAGGCAACGAACGCAGGACTCGCGGGTCCGCACTCACGGGCAATCAAGGGTAGCATCCGCGCCCATGTCGCTCGCCACCTCGCTCGCCCTCGTCGCCCTGCTGGCCCAAGCAGGAGAGCGCGACCAAGGCCCGACATCGGGGCCCCCGAGTCGCACGACCACCGATGCAGCCGCACCCGGCGACGGTTCGCGCCTCGAATTGGCGGCCGAGGCCTTGAAGCGTTGCAGCGATGCCGCTGCGCGTGGACTCACTTGGCTGGCGGCAAAGCAAACCGACAGCGGCGCCTTCACCGGCGTCGTCGGTCACAAGATCCAGAACGACTACGTGGAGTTGACCAATGCGCTGTCGGTCGGCGAACAGCGCGCTCAGGGTCACGGTCATCTCGGAGTCAGCGCGCTGTGCGGCATGGCCTTCTTGGCCGCCGGCCAACTCCCCGATCGCGGCCAACACGGCCGCGCGGTGCAACGGACCATCAGCTACGTCATCGCGCACGCAGAGGAGAATGGCTTCCTGACCGACGCCGGAACGCGAATGTACAGCCATGCGTTCGCGACCCTGTTCCTCGCCGAGGTGTATGGCATGGCCGGCGGCGCTCAGTGCAAACTCGCACTCGAGCGCGCGGTCAACCTGATCGTCGACAGCCAGAACCAGCAGGGCGGGTGGCGCTACAACCCGTTTGACCGCGAAACCGATCTGTCCGTCACCGTGTGCCAATTGCAGGCGCTGCGCGCTGCCCGCAACATCGGCATCAAGGTGCCCGAGGACACGGTCGAGCGCGCCGTTGCCTACGTCCAGAAGAGCCAGGTCCGCGGCCGGCGACGGGGCGGCGGTCAGTTCTACTACAAGATCCAAGGCCGCGGCGCCTACGACAAGCCCGACGAGTACGCAATCAACGCCGCGGCCTTGACCGCCCTCGCCTCGGCCGGCGTCTATGACAAGGCCCTGCACGAGCCGACACTCGACTTTCTCGAGCGCGAGTATGGCGACGTCGCCGACTACTACGGGCGCCACTACTTCTTCTGGTACGGCAACTACTACGCCTGCCAAGCCTTCTTCCAGACCGGTGGTTCGCGGTTCCGCCGCTACTACGAGCGCCTGTATCCCGATCTGTTGGCGATGCAGCGGCCGGATGGAAGTTGGGCCAACACCACTGGCCCTGGTGATGAGTTCTCCACCGCCATTGCGTGCCTCCTGCTCCAACTCCCGCAGCAGTATCTACCGATCTTCCAACGGTGAACGACGGCTCGCCTTCCGTTCCCCATCGACGCTAGACGCCGTCGCCGCAGAACTTTCCACAGGGTGTCCAACGGCGCCAAGCGGAGCGGCGCGCGACCGAGCGACACGCCCCGGCGCACAGGCCCTTGATTCCCCAACCTGCGCCGCCAGGATGTCCCATCGGTCTCAACCGGTCAGACAGGGAGCATGCCTACCACCCATTACCGCATTCTGTTCGCGGCCAGCCTCAACGTCGCTCTCGCGGCGCAGGCTCCCGCTCATTCCCAAGTGCCGCAGACGGAACTCGCCACCGCGCTCGCCGGCGGCGGCAGCGCCCGTGTCGGAGACGGCGGCTCTAGCAGCGATCCCGCCGGCTGGCGCACCCTGCGCAATCTGCCGCAGCCCCAGGGCCCCGACTACTCGCTGAACGCCTTGTTCCAACAGGACCACGGCGACTTCATGCTGAAGCGCGACCGCATGGACGCGCAGATCGAACTCCGCGGCGGTTCGCTGTTCAGCGGCGAGGTCGGCAAGGAAGTCGGCGACTTCGATCTGCTGCGCGGCAGCGCGGATCTCGACTTTCGCCTGCTGGTTTCCCCCGATGCGTACTTCTCGCTCGGCGCCTTCTATGACACGCGTGTCTACAACACGAAGGCGATGCCGAACTTCCAGGACGAGACCCTGACGGCAACCGGCCTCAACATTGGGTTTGGTTGGTTCGTCGCGGAGGACATCCTGTTGGAAGCGAAGGCGAAGCCCGGCTACTGGTCGGACCTCGACTCGACGCTGAAGCGCGAGGACTTTGACTGCTGGGCCAGCGTGCTCGCCACGGTGCGCTACAGCCAGGAGTTCTTCTTCAAGCTCGGCGCCCGCTACAACGAGATCTACGAGGATGCCAACACGCTCCCGTACATCGGCTTGACGTGGGCCGGTGAATCCGTCCGCGTCGACATTCTGTTGCCGGAGTCGCTGGAGATCTCGCTCTGGCCGTCCCAGGATTTCGCCTTCCTGTTCGGCGCCGAAGTCAACGGTGGTCAGTACCGAGTCCGCAGCAGCCCGGCCACCGGTCGCCAGCAAGGAACTTCGAGCGTGCAAGAAGTGCTGGCCTACACCGGCATCCACTGGCAGCTCAGCGACGACTTCGCGATCGAAGCGCGCGGCGGCGCCGCACTCGCCGGCAACTACAAGCTCGACGACGGCAACCCGAGCACGCCCGTGGTCGATGGCTCGCTGGGTCAGGCGTTCTTCTTCGACATCACGCTCGGCATCTTCTTCTGATTTAGAAGGCTCTCTCGGGCCGCTGTTCTGGCCGCTGTTCTGGCCGCTGTTCTGGGGCGGCTGAGCCCAGTCCTCAGGATGCGAGCCTTGCGGCCCGTTCGCGGCGATCAACGCTGCGGACGGGCCGCGCGCATGTAGAGCGCAAGGTAGCGCGCCATGCAGGTGTCGAGCTCGTAGTTGTCGGCGACGTGGGTGCGGTTCCTGGCCCCTTCTTGACCGCGACGCTGCGCATCGACTGCCAACGCATCGAGGGCCTCGGCAAGCCCGCGACTATCACCCGCGGCTACGAGGGCACCCCGACACGACATCGGCAACATCGCGCGCACGTCGCCGACGTCGGTGCTCGCGACCGGTAGTCCCGAGGCCATCGCTTCGAGCATCGAGACTGGCATCTGCTCTGTACGCGACGACAGTACGAACACATCCATCTTGCGATACCACGGCGCCGTGTCGCTCGCGTTGCCCGCGAACTGCACGCGGTCATGGATGCCGAGCTGCTTGGCCATAGCCTCCAGGCGCGGCCGTTCCGGACCGTCGCCGACCAACAGCAGCTTGGCCTTGACCCGCATGGTCGCAAACGCCGCTAGCAGCGTCGCATGGTCCTTCTCGGCGCGCAGGCCACCCACCGCACCGAGGATGCACGAGGCGGCTTCGGGAACGCGCGGTTCACCGGCGTGAAAGCGCGCGAGATCGACGCCGTTTGGCAGATAGTGCAGCCGCTCTGCCGCGACGCGCCATTCGGCACGGGCGATGTCGAGCAAGCCGCTCGAGACCACCACGACCCCGTGAGCTCGTGCGAGCCACAGTCGCCGCATCCAGTTGCGCCGCGGATGCCGACGCGTCAGTTCGCCGGGCCCAAAGCCCTCTTCGTGATGAACGTGATGCCGGATGTTGGCGATGCGGGCCGCCGCGCAGGCTTCGATCGAGCCCCAGTTGTAGGTCAACAAGAGGTCCGGACGCCGCTCGCGCACCAGACCAACGAACGCACGCGTGCTCGCCAAAAACGAGCGACCGCCAGGAGGACCGAGAAGATCGCCAAGGCGCGCCCGGTCGACATGTTCGGCGGCTGCGAAGTTGCCGTCCATCGCGACGATGTCGTGACGGACCTCCGGGCCCATGCGTTGGATCAGGTGCGCCTGCCGCATCTGCGGACCGCCGATGCCAAAGGTCGCAAAGACATGGAGCACACGCCGCAGGGGCAAACCAGCGGGCTCACTCATCGGGCCAGGGTCGCATCGACGACCGGCGTGGGAGCTGGCACACGATCGTCAACGACTCCTGGTACGAAGAGCCGCTGCAAGAAGCGCAGACGATCACGTTCGGGCTGGAACCCGAGATCGCGCTCGGCATCGCTGCAATCGAGCGGTGACTGGAAGCTGCGCGAGCGCAGGTCGCGCAGCGACGGAAACTCGCGAGGCTTGCGCGCCAGCACCTTGACCACCCACTTGCCGATCTCCTGCGTCCACATCCATAGAATCGGCGAGCTGTGGAAACAGAAGTCGCGGCCGGTGCGGACCCGCACTTCTTGCACGAACTCACGCGCCGTCATCCGCACTGGCCCGGCAAGGTTGTAGCTCTTATTCTTCGCCGACTCGGCAAACAGGGCCGCGACTAGACCGCGAGCGCAATCGTCCCCCAGGACGAGCGGCAACGGCACTCGACCGCGGCCCCAACCGACGCAGTGATTGTCGCGCACCCACAGCCCGAGGCCGGAGTGCTCGAAGCCCCCGGGACCACCGAGCACGATTGCTGGACGCACGATCACGACATCGAGGCCACGTTCGCGTTCGCGAACCAGAGCTGCTTCCGCCGCGATCTTGCCGCGACTGTAGGCACCGCGCTGCGCCGGCTGCGGATCGGTTCCGCAGTGGCCCAGGACGGGCGCAGCATCGCCCAGCCACAGAGCTGCAGTGCTGCTCGCATAGACGAAGCGTTTTACCGCAGCGGCCCGAGCCGCCGCCGCCGCAACGGCAACGCTTTCGGCCATCGCCGCCTCGACGCGCGCCGGATCATCCCCCGCAACCGTCGCGAGGTGCAGCACGTACTGAGCGCCCGCGAACGCCGCCGCGAGTACGCTTGCGTCGCCAGCATCGCCGACGAAGACGCGGATGCGTTCGTCGCGCAGCAATGGAGCGAGCAACGACGGCCGTCGCACGACGATCGTCACCGACTGGTTGGCAGCAAGTAGCTGCTGGACGCAGTGCTTGCCGAGGAAACCCGCACCGCCGAGCACAACCACTTCGCCGACCCGCGCAGGAACCGGCTTTCGCAGCGGTGGCGGCGCCGGCAGCGGCAACACGCTGGCACCCGCCGCATCTGCTGCCATGAAGCACATCTGCAAGACTTCGCGCGCAGCAGCTGGCGAGTTTGGTGGGGTCTTGCGCTGCTGCACGGCGCGGTGGAACTCGCGCACGCTCGTCTGCATGCCGCGCAAGAACGGATCCTCCGGCGCGCGCAGCTTGAACAGCGCCAGGGCATAGCCAAGCACCGCGACCGTAGCTCGACGCATCAGATGCAGGCCACCAGCCGCGAGATTGCGGCCGGTATCGAGGAAGTCGAGCCAACGCGTCTTGCGGCGAAGTAGGCAGGCGTTGCGCGACAGGTCCGCGAACACCGAGCCGTCGCTGCCAATGGCGTGCACAGTCGACTCCGGCATGCTGCGGCCGAGCGCCATGCGGACCGAAGCAGTGCCGCGTTCGCAGACGAGC
>CAMBXM010000031.1 GCA_945871815.1 Singulisphaera sp. GP187 | reverse complement strand
GAGCATCGCCACACTGCGCCGGTGCACGCCGATCCAGAAGATGCCGCCGGCAAGCAGCGCGAACAGGAAGACGAGGACGTAGCCGCGCGCGTTCTGACTCCAATAGATGTGCCACGGGTCGATCGCAAGAAAGAGCGCGGCGAGCAGTGCGGACGGGCGACCGACCAGGAACCGTCCGAGCACGGCGAGCAGCGGCACCGACAGTGCGCCAGCAACGGCGAAGGGCAGTCGCAGCAGCCCTTCCGACAGGCTTGCCGGATCGGCGACATCGAGGATCCACCGCAAGATCGCGTACGAGGTCGGGTAGTAACTGCGATTGCACGCCCAGAACACCTCGCTCGGCAGCGTCGCATCGCGCCAGCTGTGTGCTTCGTCGACCCAAAACGACCACACGTCGAGGCGCAGCAATCGCAGCCACGTGCCGAGCGCCGTGATGGCGACGAGCAGCGCCCACTGTCGGGCCGTGAACGGCGCAGACGGGTGGGCAGCGGCGACGGCATGAGGGACCGAAGCCGTCATCGCGTGACGGGTAGCAAAGGCATGGGGGCTCTGTTGAGAATACGACACGGGTGCGCGCAGGGAACGACTCGGCCCGAACTCGCGGTCGTGACGGTCGGATCGATGCCGTGGCCGCGAGATCTCGTACTTCGGCTCCGCGCGTGCTGCCAGTAGGCTCTGCCCGAGTGACCAAACTGCGGTGCGAACGACGCGACAGGGCGGTGAGCCAGTGACGCTGCGCACGGTGGTGTGGTCTGGTCGACCCTTCGCGCCGGCGCCCGTCGGCGCGATCGTGGCGGCGCGTCGCAAGGGGCCGATGCGAGTCGTCGATGACAGCGGTCTCGAGGTGCGTGTCGCCTCCGGGCGCCTGCTGTATGAGGCCTTGCGGTTGGCTTGGCAGCGCGCGGTCAACGGCGCGTTGGCCGTTGTTGCCGGCGCGCTCACGACTCGCCGGACTCCGCCGCTGCGTCGCACCGCTGGCCACGCTGCCGGTCCCGTCGTGCTGGTGGTGCCGGTGCTGCCAGACCAGAGCCACACGTTCGTGTATCGCGAAGTCCTGGCCTTGCTGCGCGCGCGGCCCGACTGGCGCTGCGTGGTGCTCGCCAAGAACGCGCTGGCGCCGCGGCACGGTGAGGCCGAGGAACTGGCGGCGAAAGTGACCTTTCTGCCGCGGGCGGGCGTCACCGTCCGCGCCATCCGCGTGCTCCGTTGGCTCTGCCGCTCGCGAGGTCGGGAGCTGTTTGCGATGTATCGGGCGCAGCCCGGCGGCTCGGTGGGGGGACTGCTCGGTCGGCGCGTTCTGCGCGAGCCGCGCGATCCCGGCAACGCCTTCGAACTCGCCGACTTACTGGCGCCGATGCGCCCGTGCCATGTACACGTCTACAGCTCGACGCATCCGACCAACGTTGCGATGGGCGCCGCGCACCTGCTGTCGCTCCCGTTCTCGATTTCGTCGTACGTCGACTTCGAGTTTGGCTATCAGCACAAGATGCTGGCGGAGAAGGTGGCGCGGGCGACCTTCTTCCGCGTGGTGACGAAGTTCTGCGCCGCGAGGCTCCTGGCAATGCCAGGACTGCCGGCTCTCGACGTGAACAGCGTTCCGGTCGTCTATCTGGGTCTCGACCTTGCCAACTGGCGGCAGCGAGCTGCGCCGCAGAGACGCGGAGTGCTGCTGAGCGCCGCGCGGCTCGTGCCCAAGAAGGGGCTGCAATTCGTACCTGCCGCCCTGCGCATCCTTCGCGATCGCGGGATCGTCTGCCGCTGGCGCGTCATTGGTGATGGGCCCGAGCGCTTTGCACTCGAAGCGGCTTGTCGCGAGCGCGGCGTCGCCGACCTCGTCGAGTTTCTCGGCGCCTTGGCCAGCAACGAAGTCCGACGAGAGCTCCTGACGGCGGACCTTGCTGTGCTGCCGTGCGTGATTGCTGCCGATGGCGAGCGGGATGGCATCCCAGTGTTTCTCAACGAAGCGATGGCGCTCGCGGTGCCAGTGGTCACGACTCCGATCTCCGGCATCCCGGAGATGGTGCGGGATGGCGAGACCGGGTTTCTGGCCCAACCAGGCGACAGCCAGAGTCTCGCGGACACGATTGCCCGCGCGTTGGCGTCTCCGGAGTTGGCCAGGACGGTTGGCGACAGTGGCCGCGCGCTTGTCCACGACATGCTCGACGTCGACGTGACCGCGGCGCAGTTGCTCGCGAGGATCGAGGCGTGAACGCCGCGCGACAGCTGCTCTTGTGCGCGTGTTGGCCGCTGGTGTGGCTCGGTGCCCTTGCGTTCTCCTTGCTGCTCGTTTTGATCGATCTGGTCTGTTGGCCCTTCCTTCGCCTGCTGCGCCGCGTTCCTGCCGATGTGGCGCCCGCGACTCGAAACGCCTCGATCATCGTACTCAATTGGAACGGGCTGCACTTCTTGCGCGAGTTGATGCCGTCGCTGCACACCGCCGTCCAGCGCTGCCCGGGTGACCACGAGGTGATCGTCGTCGACAACGGCAGCACCGATGGATCGGCGGCTTGGCTGGAGCGGGAGCACGCCTTTGCGCGGGTCGTGTGCCTGCCCGAGAACCGGTTCTTCATCCGCGGTAACCGTGCCGGCTCCGCGATTGCCTCGCGCGACATCTTGGTGTTCCTCAACAACGACATGCGTGTCGAAGAGGACTTTCTCGTCGAACTGCTGCGACCGTTTGGTGCGGGCGACCTGTTTGCGGTGAGCGCTCGGATCGAGATGCAGGGCGAGCGCAAGGAGACCGGGTTCACGCGCTGTTTCTTGCGCCGCGGTGAATTGCGCCTGATGCAAGAGCCCGGCGAGGCGGGCGAGCCGCGCCCGGTGTTGTGGGCCGGCGGCGGCAGCAGTGCTTTTGACCGCCGCAAGCATGATGCGATCGGCGGCTTCGAAGACCTCTACGACCCTTGCTATGTCGAAGACGTGAGCTTGTCGTATCAGGCTTGGCGCCGCGGTTGGCGCTCGGTCTACGCCCACCGCAGTGTCGTCCACCACGCCCATCGCGGAACTTCGAGCCGAGTGTTCACGCGAGCGCGGTTGGAGCGGTTGGATTGGCGCAATCGCGAGTTGTTCTTCGTCCGCAGCGTGACGGATCCGCTGCTCGTGCTGACGCATGGCCTGTGGTTTGGCTGGAACCTCAGGAAGCGTGCACGCTCGCTATCGCTGCCCATCGGCGATGGCGTGCTCGCGGTGCTCGCCGCGGTTCCGCGGCTGCCAGCGGCCGTCGTGGCCCGGCAGCGCGCACGGCGACACTACCGTCGTGGCGATCGGGACGTGCTCGGCCTCGTCACTTCGAAGCCATAGACGTGGCTTCGGACAGCGCCAGCGGCGGCGGCCAGCCCCGACGACCTCGGGCTGCATCGCGGCCTCGCCACGGCAACTACATGCTCCGCTACGAGTCCGCTCCTTGCCCTTGGCTGCCGCGGCTTGGCCTCGTGCGCAGGTCCTCATCGACAGCAGCTCGAGCGCTGCCGCTGACGGTTGCGGTCATTGCCTCGATGCAGAGCGCTCGCAAGTTCGCAATCGCCGCGGTGTGTGAGTAATGGCTCTCGACCAAGGCCCGGGCTCGAGCCACGTAATCGCGGCGCCGGTTGCCGAGCAGGTCGCGCAGTGCGGCCACACCCTGCTCCGGGGTTTCGAATCGACGGAAGTGCACGTCGTCCTCGGCACGGAGGCCCTCGGCACCAATCCCCGAACTCGCGACGGGGACACCGAGTGCAAACGCCTCGAGGATCTTCAGTCGCGTCCCGCCCCCTGTACGGATCGGCACGTAGGTCGCGTGGCTGGTCGCATAGTGCGGCAACAGGTCGGCAACGCGACCGAGGAACGACACGCCGTCGCGACCGCGCAAGTAGTTCGTGCCGCCAACGGCATCCTCGCCGATAACGCGCAGCTGGAGACCCGGGAACGCGGCGCGCAGGACCGGCAGGTGCACTTCGACCAGTTCGACGACGGCCTCGAGGTTCGGTGGGTAGTCGAGGCGGCCGACAAACAGCAGCCGCGGCGGTCCCTCTGGCACCGCAGTGCCGAACGGCATGCGGGTCAGATCGACCGAGTTGGGCACCGTGGTCACGTGGGCCGTCGGGCACAGCCGCAGTGCCAGCGCCCGATCCACATCCGACACGGTGACTGCGCGCACAGCATTTCGCAGCGCGATGGACTCGACGCGCGCGATTCGTAGCGACTCCATGCGGCGCGACACGCGTTCGCCAAAGGGCCGCGCGGTGCCGTCGTTGCGGGCGAAGATCGCGGCTTCGACGTTGTGGAGGTGCAGCAACAAGCGTCTTGGCGTCTGGCGCAGCAAGGGCAGCACGTGGGAGCCATCCGCGACGACGAGGTCAAAGTCGTGCTCGCGCAGCAGCGCGCTCACGCGCGCGATCGCGGCGGGGGACCAGCGCCGAGCGAGCAGTTCGGATTGGCCGCGGACCCAACTGGCGACCTTGCGCAGTCGGCTCGGTTGCTCGACTTCGCGCCGTGGCAATTCGTGGAGTACGAGTCCGAGTTCGCTGGCGAGTCGCGCCGCATCGGCCCTGGCCTCGTCGCCTGCTACGGGCAGCGCATGATGGACCTCGCCAAGTCCCTGGAGTGCTGCCAGCAGCACGCGCGTACGAATGCTCCCGCCGTGGGTGATCGGCTCGGCGACATAGGGCGAGAGGCAGAGAATTTTCCGCATGACAGCCGGGGGCTGCTGAATACGGCGAACTGTAGACAAGGGGGCAGCGCTCGACGCAGGTCGGTCGGGGGGGCGCCAGTGCAGAAGGCTACCCGATGCCGCGTTCGAGGCGTTTGCCGAGCCAGCGGAAGAATGCGCCCTTCAGGCCCGGCAGGTTCGAACCTGCCTTCGCACCGAGGTATTGGCCCCAGCACTGCCAACGCACGTAGTCGCGGGTCCAGCGCAGGGCGTCGGCTTCCTGCTCCTTGCCCAAGTTCTGGCTGCGCACGAAGTCGAGGTGCTCCTTGGTGGCATGTTCGATGGCCCCGCGCACGGCTGCGCGCGTCGGAATGCCAACGAGGCCGAACAGCCCGCGCAGATTGCGATGGTCACAGAAGGTGCGCTTGCCCTCGGACCACGCCGATCGATCGTGGCTGTGCATCACGCAGGCGCCGCCTTGGTGCGCGAGGGCAAGGCCGGCGCGGATGGCGCGCATGCCAAACCAGACATCTTCGCCGAAGCGACGCGGCCCGAGCGGGAACTGTTGCCACGCGGAACGTCGGATCGCCGAGGCCACGTTGTCAAAGGCGCAGGTCATCAGTTGTTCGAAGGCCGGCAGGTCTTCGAGTCGCTTGCCCGGCGGCAACTGCTTCTTGGTGATGCCTTCGCCCCAGCCTGGCCACCCCCGGATGCGGCGATCGAGCACTGGTTGGCAGCCGCTGCGAGGCACTTGGCGGCACCACACGCCCGCAACCTGTGGGTCCGCGAAGGGCTCGACCATCCGCTGCAACCAGTCGCGGCCCATCGGCGTCGCGTCCTGGACCATGAGAACGATGATCTCGCCGGTCGTCATCGCGATGCCGCGGTCGCGCGTCGCGCCGTGGTCGAACTCACGCTTGTCGATCGGGGCAACGCGAAAGCCGCTGCGCTCGAGCCGCGCTACGGTCCCGTCGCCGGAGCCGCTGTCGATGGCGAGCAACTCGTCAAAGCGCACGCCGTCAAGTTGATCGAGGCCCGCCAGCACATCGTCGAGCAACGGGCCGGCGTTGTAGGTCGGAATGACGAGCGAGATGCGCACAGTGTTGGATGTTGCCGGGGCGCGCACCGCGGCGCCAGCCGCACAGTGCCAGCCGTAGAGTGCCAGCCGTAGAGTTCCAGCCGCTCGGCGCTGGCTACGCCGCCGCCAACTTGGCGGCGATGTCGTAGAGCTGCTCCCAGTTGGTCACGAACGCAGCGACCGGTGGCGCGACCTTGGTCGACCCGATCCACACAGCCTCGATCGCTGGCAGGGACAAGAACTCGAAGACGCGGCCGAACGCGCCGATGCCCTTCGCCTCGATGTCGCGCTCGTAGGAGACATCGAGCATCGGGTGGGTCCACTTCAGTCGATCGAGCTGGGCTCGAACCGTGACGCAGTCGCGGCAGTAGACCTCGAACTCGTCAGCCGGGATGGTGAAGGGGCCCTCGGGGTGCTCGATGCTTGCTGGGGTCTTGAAGAACGAGTGCCAGACGCCGGACCGCATCGCGCGGACGAGAGATGCGTACTGCGCGACCAGGTCGTCGCGGTGGACCCGGATGAGGGCAACCTCGCGCAGGCTCTCGTTCTCCTGCATGGCATCGACCAACTGCCGTGCCTCGAGTGCCGAGCCGAGCGCGACCTTGAGGCCGTTGGCGCGCACGCGATCCGACTTGGGGTGGGCCTTCGTGCCGCCATATCCCATCAATTTGGGGTCGCCTTCAGCACCCGGAATCAGGCTCAACGCATCGATCAGCAAGCCCATGCCATGCTCCCGTTCCCAATCGTTCTGGCCGCTCACCGTGAACGCCCCGATGCCGCGGGTGAAGAAGGGGTCGACGCGAATCTCGTCCATGGCCGTCCGGACGTCGGGATGACCCTGCAGCGCCTGGAGCGTGACCGTGGTGCCGCTCCTGGCCATGCCAACGATCACAAAGCGCTTTCTAGAAGGTGTTTGCATGTGGCTCTTGCCAGCGCGCGAGGCTGCCTCGCCTACGGTCGTCTTGGGCAGGCGACTACAAAACAACCCTACTCAAGAACGGCGACCCGGGAGGTCCGAAAAATGTAGTCGCGCCGCATTTGGGACGCGGCGGATCGCAAGGCACCGGCGGGAGTGCCGGTTCCGCTAGCCCGCTGGCTGGAAGAGTTTCTGCGCGCCCCTTAGGCGACGGCCGCAGGGTGAGCCGATAACCTCCCGCCCAGCCCACTCCTGTTGGCGATCCTTCCGCACCCTGCCCCCTTGGCACGCCTCTCCTTCTGATGAACCCGGCCGAGTTGCCTCCGAGCGACCTCCCCATGGACCGCGGTGCCTTGGCGGCCACGCGGCGCCATCTTGGCCTCCCGGCGTCGCCCAGCGCTGAGCCCAACGGGGAATCCAGTGAGGAAGCACGCCCGGTGTGCACCGCACCTGGTGCCGTCCTCGTGGTCGATGCCGACGGCGCCCTAAGAGCCTGCGAGTTTGGCTCCGCGACGCTGGCCGATGGTCCAAGTGCAGGTGGCCGCGACTTGGACTGGAGTGCGGTGTGGCAGGGTGCCCCGCTGCGCCGATTGCGGGTGGCGCTCACGAACGGGACCCTGCCGGGCTGGCATTGCGGCGGTTGCATCCGTTCGTGCCGTGCCGAAGGGATCCACCCGCAGTTGCCGCTGTTGCGCGAGTATGGCGCAGTGGCGGCGAGCACTGGCAAGGGTGGGCCGCATCACCTCATGGTCCGGGTGCCGAGCGGACCTCTGGCAGCCGGGGTCGACGTGCTGGTCGCGTCGCTGTTGCCGCGGCTGCAGAAGCTGACGCTGATTGCCGACGGACTGGTCGCGGCCGGCGGCCTTGCCGAACTGATGGTGCGGTTGCGTTCGCTGTCGCCGCGACCTGCGGTGGTGCTTCGGATTGCGGCGGTCGGGGATGCCGACGCCGCGATCGACCTGCTAGTTGGCACCGGCATTACCGAGATCGAGATCGAGCTCTCATCGGGCGCGTTCGCGGAACTCGAGACAGCGAGAGTTGTGGCCCAGTCGCTGGGTGCCGCTCTGCGCGCGCGCTTTGTGCCGACGCCCGCCGCCTGGTTCGAACTCGAGGACGCTGCACTCCGCTGCGCAGTCGAGCCGGTGGTCCCGCTGGAGCTGCGACTCGAGGATGGCTCGGGATCAGTGCCGTTGGCGACCGTTGCGGTCGAGGATTTGGCGTTCGTGCGCGCCTGCATCGCCACGACCTGGGATCGCCTCGGCGTCGAAGCGCGACCGCGGTCCTTGGGCGAACGGGCGTTCTCCGACCTGTTGGCACGGCTCCGTGGACTGCTGCAGCAACAGGCTGCGGCCGCCCTCGTCGAGCACGCGCCGGCAGCGATGGCCGCGGTCGCGCTGCCGCCTCTCCATCACTCCTGGTGCTCTTCGCCAGCGCGGCGCGATGACTGGATGCGCACTGTGCTCGGTCAGGGCGACCACAGCGTCGTGCGCGCTTGGCTCCAGCAGCAGCTCGCTAGCGACGATGCGCGCGCGCGGCTCGTCGACACCGATTGGCTCCGTCTGTTGACCCAGCGCGTCGCCGCGGAAGTGCGAATGCCGCAGGCGCTCGAGGCGTTGCGCAGTCTCTACGCCGATTCCAAGCAACGTACGGCGCTGGTCGCAGCCGATGCCGCCTTCGCGGAGCGGACCCCGTTGGCGGCGTTTGGCGGGCCTTGGGCGGTGCGACTCGGGCTCGGACGGCTGAAGGCGCGCAAGCGACCCTTCGCGATCCCCAAGGCCAACCCCGCGGTCGCGGGCTCCCCCGACGTCACGGTGTTGATCCCGTCGTATCGCCACGAGGACTATGTAGTCGACGCGATTCGCAGCGTGCTCGCGCAGCGGGGGGGTGGCGTGCAGGTGCTGGTGGTGGACGACTGCTCACCCGACGGCACCGTGCAAAACGCTCGCTCGGTCAAGGATCCGCGCGTCACCGTCTCGGTCAATGAAGAGAACCTTGGTCTCGGCAACTCGGTGCTGCGCGCGCTCGAACGGGTCACGACACCGTTCGTAGCGATCTTGAACTCCGACGACGTGTTCCATCCAGATCGCATCGCGCGGTGCCGCGCCGTCCTGTTGGCGAACGCGTCGGTGCAGCTCGTGACAACGGGACTGGCGCTGATCGACCACGATGGCACGGAGATCACGACGGCGAACGCGAGTCTCGTACTCGATGGTCAGCAGGTCTACGACTGGGTCCATTGGTACAGGGGTGTGACCCCACCAGCCGACCTGCCGCCCGACCAGGTGTTTGCGCGCCTTTTGGAGAGCAACTTTCTCGCGACCAGCAGCAACCTCGTAGTGCGGACCGAGTGGTTGCGGCAGCAGAGCGAGTCGTTGCGGAGCTTGAAGTACTGCCTCGACTGGCAGCTATTCCTGGAGGCGGCCCTCGAAGGCGCGCTGCATCATCTGCCGGAGCCGCTTGCGGGCTATCGACTGCACGCGACCAACACCGTTTGGTTTCGCGAAGGGCGCCGCTGGTCGTACTACCTAGAGGTCAATCGCGTCGCCTCGACGGCGCTGCAGCGTTTTGCCGCGACGGGGCGGGCGGATGACGAGAAGGGCGTGATGCGCGTCCTCGATGCGATCGAAGCGCACCTCAGCCGGAATCGCGAGACCGACGGCTACGCCATGCTGTTGAACTCCGCGGTCGACTCGTTGCGGCTCGACGGGCTCGCGGCGGCCTCTGCAGCGGTGCAGCAGCGAATCCAGAACCTCAACCGCGCGGCGGAGGAAGTCAGGGTCGCTTGCGATCGTGCGCGAGCCGAGCCTGCCGGCGGCGTCGATCGGCACCAGGCGCTGCGAATCCTCCTCGGCGATCTTGCTGCCGAGCAAGCCCGTAGCGAGCACGACCTGCGGCAAGGGTTGCAGGGCTACTGCGATGCCCTCGAGGGGCGGCTGCGCGAGTGCTGGGACGGACGTCATCAGGTCGAGAACGAGAAGTCGATGGCGCTAGGTCGTGTCGCCGATCTCGATCGTCGAACTGCCGAACTGACGCAGCAGGTAGCGCGAATCCCCGAGTTGGACCGCCAGTCGGAGTTGTTGCGAATGGACAGTTCGGCGCTGCGCACCGACAACGACGCGCTGCGGACCGACAACGCCGCCGTGCGCAGCGATCGAGAGGCGGCTCGTGTCGAAGTGGAGCGCGGGCGCCAGGACCTAGCGATCGCGCTTTCCGAGCGGCACGCGATCCTGAACCAAGTCGAAGTGGTCCGTCGCGACTTGGACGCGGTGCAAGCCGAGCGCGAGCTCGTGGGCCGCGAGCTGGCTGCGGCAACGGCCGAGCGCGAGCGCTTCCGCCGCGAGTCTGAGGACGCGCGAGCGGATGGTGCTCGCCTGCGCGACGAACTTGGGTTGGCCAGAAACGTCCGTGATCACTACGCGCACCAACTGCAGGTGGCGGCGGCAGACCTGGAGCGCGAACTCGCAAGGTTGCGCGAACTCGAGAGCGCAGCGGCAGAAGTCCGTGAGTTGACCGAGGCGAAGCGGGAGCTGCTACGCACCGGCGCCGCGCTGCAGAGCACCATCACTTCGCTGCGCGACGAACTGTCGAAACTGGGCACGAGCCGCGAGTTCCGCAGCGGCAACTTCCTCTGGAACAAGCTGCCGTTGGGCTACATGTCCCGCCGCGGCAAGAAGTGGTACCGGCGAATGCTAGATGCCAAGAATCGCGGCCTGATGTGGCTGTCGCGCCTGTTCGGCCGGAGCAAGTCGACTACGGGCACTGCCGTAGTGGCGGCTTGCTGGCAATGGCCCATCTACTCCCACACCTTCGTCTATCAGGAGATGTTGGGCCTCACGCACATGGGGCTCGATCTCAAGCTCTTCCTGTGGGAGCAAGGCGACCTGGGGCAATTGCACAAGGCCTTCGACTACCTGAAGGACCACAACGTGCAGTTGCAACCGGTGTGGGAGATTCATCTCCGCGATCGCGACCACTTCGAGAAGACCAAGCCGGGTCGACTGCGCGCCTTCCTGGAGAAAGTGGCGAAGGCCACGGGCCGCACCGTCGACGACCTCGAGAAGGAACCGATCGTCCTGCAGGGCTGCACGTTTGCTCGGATGGCCGAGATGTCTGGGGCCAACTACCTGCACAGCTACTTCTTCTATGACCAGTCGTTCATGGTCATGCAAGCGGCCTTCCTGCTCGACATCCCGCGCGGGGTTTCGTGCTACGCCGATCACATGCTCGACGACTATCCGTGGAAGCTCGTGCCCCTGCAAGTCGAGCTGTCGAGCGTCGTCGTCGCCACCAGTGCGCGCATCAAGCGCGAGCTCTCGGCCAAGTCGAATGGCAAGTACGACGACAAGATCATCGTCAAGCCAAACGGCGTCGATGGCGCGCGCTTCCCGGCCGTGGCCCGGACGCCGCGCCAGCAAGGCGAGCCGTTCCATGTCGTCTCGATCTCGCGCATCGAGCCCAAGAAGGGGCTGACGCATCTCGTGGAGGCTGTTGCCGAGCTCAAGAAGCGCGGCAAGATCGTGGTCGCCCACGTCATCGGCTCGAAGGATTTGCACAGCAAGGGAAGTGCTGACTACGCCGAGCAGTTCGACCGTCTCATCCGGGACCTCGGCCTCGGCGACCAGATCGTTCAGCACGGTATGGTGAAGCAGGAGGACATGGCACCGATCCTGAAGCAGTGCCGCGCGTTCGTGGCGCCCTATGTCGAACTCGGCTCCGGCGACAAGGACGGCATCCCGACGGCGATGCTCGAAGGGCTCGCATCCGGATTGCCGGTCATCACCACCAACTCGGGTTCGATCCTCGAAGTCGTCGACGATGGCGTCGAGGGCCTCGTCGTACCCCAGCGCAACAGTGTCGCGTTTGCAGAGGCGCTGGAGAAGCTCATCGGCGACCCTCTCCTGGAGCAGCGCATGTCCACCGCTGCGCGGGCGCGCTTCGATCGTGAGTTCGACATCCGAGTCACCGAGAAGCGTCTGCACGAGCGAGTTTCGCGGCTGCTGGCGCAGGCTCGGAAGAGCAAGAAGCGCTGACGCGCATGCGCCTCTGCTACGTCATCCACCAGTTCTTTCCTGATTGCCACTCGGGCACCGAACAGTACTGCCTCTGGCTGGCACAAGAGGCCGCGCGGCGCGGGGACGAGGTCACGGTGCTGTCGCTGCATTGGGATCACGATCGCGACTGGCCGCCGATCGAGTTGATCGAGCAGCCGTACGACGGCGTGCGCGTCGTGCGTCTCAAGCACTGGCGTCGGATCAACCCCAACGACGTGTTGCGCGACTACGAGAATCGCCACCTGGAAGGCTGGTTCCGTGCGGTGCTCGACGAGGTGCGCCCGGATGCGGTGCACTTCTTTCATCTGCGCCAACTCGGCTCGAACCTCATCCCGGTGGCGCGGGCTGCTGGGGCCAGGACCATCGTCAGTCTCACCGACTTCTGGTTTCTGTGTCCGCGATTTACGTTGCTGCGCGGCGATGGTTCGTTGTGCCAAGGGCCGCCGGACGAAGGTGCTGGCTGCGTTTCCTGCATGTATCCGGAGCTTCTGAAGGCACTGCCAGACGCAACGCCGGCCGCGCTGACCGACTCGGAGGGGGCGCGCTTGCGGGCGCTGCTCGACCGCAAGGCCGTGCAATTGCGCAATCTCGCCGGCGCCGATGCCGTGTTCGCGCCGTCGCAGTTCTTGCTCGAGACCTTCGTGCAGAATGGGTTCCCCCGCGAGCGGATCGCGCTGGTTCCGTACGGACTCGCGCCGGATCGGATTGTGGCGCAGGTCGTGCGGCGTCCGCGGTCGCCGTTGCGGTTGTCGTTCTGTGGTGTGCTGTCGCCGTGGAAGGCGCCGCACTTGCTGATCGAGGCGGTGCGCACGACCACGGCTGACGTCGTACTTCGCATCCATGGGCGCGTCGACGAACCGTCGTTTCGTAGCTACATCGACGAACTGCAGCGGCATGCAGCGAGCGATCCACGCATCTGCTTCGCCGGGCCATACGCCCACGTGGATGCTGGCCAGGTGTTCGCCGATACCGATGTCCTCGTCGTCCCCAGCACGTGGTACGAGAACACGCCGTTCGTCGTGCTCGAGGCGTTCGCCGCGGGCGTCCCGGTGATTGCCTCCGATCTCGGTGGCCTCAGCGAAGTGGTGCTCGATGGCCAGAACGGGCTGCTGTTCACTGCCGGTTCAGTCGGATCGCTGCGAGCGGCGATCGAGCGGTTGGCTGGCGATGCGGCGCTGTACGCGAAGTTGTCACCGCGCGCGACGGCGACGGTTGCCGCCGGCTACTCGCGGTTCCGCAGCGCCTACGCGCGCGGCTGAGCGCGACCGCTAGCCGTTGAAGAGCTTCTTGAACCGTTGGAGCACGCCGCCGGGCACAGCGGACAGTTGCTGCTCGAGCTGCGCAATGCGATGGCGCAGTGCGTCCATCTCGGGATCCTTCTGCCTGCTGGCTTGCTCGGTGCGCTGCAGGCGTTGTCCGCTCGATTCGGTGGCCATGGGGCGACCGTCCAGAATGCCCTGGTAGAGGTCGACGCTTCGCTGCGCGATCGCGACGTCGGTGAGGCGCTTCTCGACTTCTTGGCGCGCGGCTTCACCACAGCGCTGGCGCAGAGGGTCATCCTCGATCATTCGCTGCAACGCCTGGATGAACGACGCCGGGTCGCCGTTGTTGGCTAGCAGGCCCGTGCGCTCGTGCTCGATGAGCTCTGGCATGCCGCCGCAGTCGGACGACACGATGGCTCGGCCCGCGGTCATGGCTTCGATGCAAGAGTAGGGACAGTTCTCCCACAGGCTCGGGATCAGAAAGATCGAGCTCTGCTTCAGCAGGGCGCGCACTTCTGGGAGCGCCAACTGGCCCAGATAGAAGAACCGGTTCTGCAGTCGGTGTGCCTTCACCCACGGCAGGATCTGCTTCTCCATGAACCCGAACAGGTCGCGGCCCGCAAACACGAAGGCGATGTCGGAGTACTTGGCGAGCGTCGCCTCGACCATCCGTTGGACGATGTGGATGCCCTTCCGTTCTTCCATGCGGTTGGCGAAGAAGATGATCTTCTTGTCGCGCGGCAGGGCGAACTTGGTGAACACATCGATGCCCTCGTCGCGGTCGAACAGCGGCACGTCGATGCCGTTCTGGATCACATGGATCGGATCCTTTTCGTGCATCTTCGCCGTGACCTCGTCGGCGAGGAACCTGCTGCAGGACGTCAGCACCGCGGCTTGGTTGATGGCGAGTTGCTCGGCAAAAGCGGTCAACACCCGGTCCGTCTTGGGGGTGTCGTAGATGTTCATGATCAGCCGCGCAGGCGAGTGGAAGCGCACGGCGGTCGGGATCGTGAGCATTGTGCTCGACACCATCGCGTCGGCGCCGCACTCGGGGGCCTCGACAAAGTCGAACGGCTTCTTGCTGTGGGCCTTCTGCAGTACTTCGTAGGCGTCGGCGCCGGTCGTCACCCGGTTCTGGAACCACCACGCACGCGCCTTGCGCGCGTTGTCGAGAAGGGCGTTGATGCTGCCTTCGCGCTTGATGCGTGTGACTTTGACACCCTCGTGTTCGCTGTGGTGGATGCCAGGCTTGGTCGAGCCGGCGAACACGTGCACGTCGTGGCCGAGCTTGGCAAGCGCCCGCGCCTGGTAGAAGGCGTAGGTGCCGATCCCGCCGAAGCCGGTTTCTGGCGGATACTCGTAGGACAGGATCGCGATGCGCATCGTGGGGGAGGAGTGCGGTCGTGGTCGATCGGGCTTCGTAGCGCCGGCCGTCAGGGCGTTGTCGGTAGCGATTGTTGCCAGCGCCACGCATCCTGCATGCACTGGTCGAGTGTGCGCGTGGCCTTCCACCCGAGCATGGTGGCGGCCTTCTCGGTGTCGGCGTAGGCGGCAATCACGTCGCCTGGCCGGCGCGGCGCGAACTCGTAGGCGAGTTTCGTGCCGGTGGCTCGTTCGAAGGCGTGGATCACCTCGAGCACGGTCGAACCCGTGCCGGTGCCGAGATTGAACACTTCGAGCGGCTCCTGCGACTTGCCCTGCATCAAGCGCTCCATGGCGGCGATGTGCGCTTGGCTCAAGTCGACAACGTGAATGTAGTCGCGGATGCAGGTGCCGTCGCGCGTCGGATAGTCGCGGCCGAAGACCTTCAGGGCGCCGCGAAGGCCGAGCGCACTCTGCGTGATGAACGGCACGAGGTTCTGCGGCACGCCTAGTGGCAGTTCACCGATCTTGGCCGAAGGGTGCGCCCCGATGGGGTTGAAGTAGCGCAGGGCGATGGCGCGGAAGCCGTGCGCCTTGGCGCCGTCGCGAAGGATCTCCTCGCCGATCTGCTTGGTGTTGCCGTACGGCGACTCGGCGGGCTTGATCTCGGCTTCCTCGCGGATCGGCAGCTGGTCCGCCTGGCCGTAGACCGTGCACGACGAGCTGAAGATGAAGGCGCACGCAGGGTTGGCCTTCACGTAGTCGAGCAGGTTGAGCAGCGAGCCGAGGTTGTTGCGGTAGTACTCGAGCGGCTTCTGCACCGATTCGCCGACGGCCTTGTGCGCCGCGAAGTGGATGATGCCATCGAACTTCGGCTGCTGCGCGAGGAAGGCGCGGCACGCTGTCGGGTCGGCGAGATCGACATGGACCCAATCCGGCTTCTTGCCAGCGATCGCCGTGATGCCGTCGAGCACTTCCTTGCGGGTGTTGGCCAGATTGTCCGCTGCGGTGCAGTGGTAGCCTCGTGCCAGCAGCTCGACGGAGGTGTGCGAACCGATGAAGCCCAGACCGCCGGTGACGAGGACGCGTTTCATTTGCGGACGTAGCCTTCGAAATCGCGGTGTTCCTGCTTGTAGAGCACCTCTTGCGGCAATGCCTTGAAGGCGGCGTAGGTGATCTTGAGACCCTCAGCGCGCGACACCTTGGGCTCCCAGCCGAGGATCTTGCGTGCCTTGGTGATGTCCGGCTGCCGCTGCGTTGGGTCGTCCTTCGGCAGGTCCTTGTAGATGATCTTCTGCTTGGTGCCGGTGAGCTTGATGATCTCTTCGGCGAACTGCAGGATCGTGATCTCGTCGGGGTTGCCGATGTTGACCGGGTACGGGTAGTCGCTGTGCAGCAGGCGATAGATGCCTTCGACCAGGTCGTCGACGTAGCAGAACGAGCGGGTCTGGTTGCCCTTGCCGAACACCGTCAGGTCTTCGCCGCGCAGGGCCTGGCCGATGAACGCCGGCAGCACGCGGCCGTCGTTGAGCCGCATGCGCGGGCCGTAGGTGTTGAAGATGCGGATGATGCGCGTCTGCAGCCCGTGGTAGGTGTGGTAGGCCATCGTCATGGCCTCCTGGAACCGCTTCGCCTCGTCGTAGACGCCACGCGGTCCTACCGGGTTGACGTTGCCCCAATACTCTTCCGTCTGCGGGTGCACGGTCGGGTCGCCGTAGACCTCCGAGGTCGAGGCGACCAGGATGCGCGCGTTCTTGGCCTTGGCGAGGCCGAGGCAGTTGTGCGTGCCGAGCGAGCCGACCTTGAGGGTTTGGATCGGGATCTTCAGGTAGTCGATCGGCGAGGCCGGCGAAGCGAAGTGCAGGATGAAGTCGAGTGGCCCTGACACATGCACGAACGTCGTGACGTCGTGGTGGTAGAAGGTGAAGGCCTTCTCCTTGAACAGGTGCTCGAGATTGCGCAGGTCGCCGGTGATGAGGTTGTCCATCCCGACGACCTCGTAGCCCTCTTTCAGGAAACGATCGCAGAGGTGGGAGCCGAGGAAGCCGGCGGCGCCGGTGATCAGGATGCGTGGCATGACGGTCTTGGTGCGTTCTCGGGTCGCGTTGCGAGGCAGCGTCGCCGCGCGTCGTTCGAGGCTACCACGAGGCGGAGAACCCGAAGCGGACGGGTTCGGAGAGCCCAAAGGGGCGACGCGGAGAGTTGTGCAAGGCACCGTTCGGAACGGCCGATCGGCGCGGAGATGGTGGCGATCCCGAGGAAGTCGGGCAAGGCTCAGCACGAGAATGCGACCCTGCACGCGCTTCGTGCGGGCCGCATTCCAGGTCGCGGCAGCCCTGGCGACAACGCGGGTGGTTGCTAGCATGGGCGCCGCCGCGCCGGCAGTGAGCGCTGGGCTCGACCCCGGCGCTGCCGCCTAGCCAACCTGCAAACTAGCGAACGCATGCCTCTGCAAGACGACTCCGAGAGCAACCCTGGCCGCGACATGCCAGACCTCGCTCGCCCTGACGGGGCGCTGGTGTCGCTCCGGCCAGAGAGCATCCCCGTGATGGCCGAGTGCTCGGACTGGCAGGTCGGCAGCGAACTGCTGGCGCGCATGCGCGCGGCCAAGGAACCGTGGCAGGGGAGTCGGATCGGCTGGCTCGGCGCGCAGTTGCAGTTCGCTATGCGGAGCCAGCTCAACTTCCACGACAACCGATTCTCGACGCGGCGCTACCAGGATCTCTACGGCACGTTCTTCGTCCACCCGACACCCAGGATCCCGCTCGTCGGTGCGACCGTGGTCGATCTCGGTTGCGGCGGCGTCAATCCGCTGGGCTTCTTGTTCGTGCTCCTTGGGCTCGGGGCGCGGTGCGGCATCGGCGTCGATCTCGATGATGTGCAGGACCGACGGCACGCGACTCTGGCGCTCGCCGATGCGGCGTCTGCCCTGCTGCTGAATGCTCGCGACATTGCGTGGGACCAGGAGATCGCGCCGGAGCAAGTACTGCGCAATCTGGCGTCGTTCCACCTGCCGCAGTTGGCCCAAGGGGACCCCGCCGGCATCGACCAGTCACGGCTGCGCTTTCACCGCGAGTCGATCTACAGCATGCCGCTGCGAGATGGCGAAGCCGACGTGGTCATCAGCAACGCGTTCTTGGAGCACATCCCCGACGTGGCTGCCGGTATGCGCGAGATCTCGCGCATCACCAAGAGCGGCGGCTACAGCGTCCACAACATCGACATGACCGATCATCGTCGCTACGGCGGCGACAAGGGGCCGCTCGACTTCCTCACGGAAGGTGCAGGCGAGGGCATGGTCGCGGGCAGCAACCGCTTGCGGCTGTCGCAACTTCGCGTGCTGTTCGACAAGTTCGGCTTCGACATCACGTCCTGCCGGTGCAACTTCGAGGTTGCGGTGCCGGCGGCGTTGCGCGCCCGCATGGTCCAGCCCTACAGCAGCATGGCCCAGGACGATCTGGAAGTCGGCATGGCGGTCGTCGCTGCGCGCAAGCGCTGAGCAAGCGCCGGCGCCCGCGGGCTCTGTTCCCTTCTTGTGGGTTCCCTTTTTGTGGGCTGCCTTCTTGTGGCGCGCACCGACCGCTGCTTCATGGCCAGACCAGCGGGAAGTCCTCGCCCTCGACCAGTGCTCCGCTCGGCAGCATCTTGGTGTGACGCAGCAGGGGTGAAGAGCCGTCGGCGACGCGCACGTGCGCGCCCATGTAGTTGAGCACCACAGCGCGTCGCCAATGGTCGCTGCGATTCTGCTCGCTGCCGTGCAGGGTGTGGCTGTGATGCAGCGTCGCCTGGCCGGCGCGAACCGGCACTGGGACCGGGGCCCATTGCGCGTCTTTGGGCAACAGCGCGCGGATCGTCTCGAGCGGGGCGTCGAACGGCAGTTTCGGCAGCAGACCCCAGCGATGGCTGCCGGGCACGAACTGCACGCAGCCGCTCTGCACGCTGGCGTCGTCGAGCATCAGGTTCAAGGTCACATGGCAGGCGGGCGTGGTCCGCGTCCAGTACGAGTAGTCTTGGTGCCACGGCACCACGCCGGGATGCCGAGGCGGCTTGGCAAACACCTGGTCGTGCCAGAAGCGCAGTTGCTCGACGCCGAGCGCCTGCGCGCACACGGCAGTCGCGCGCGGGTCGAAGATCAGATCGCGCAGCACCGGATGCACGCGGAAGCCGCCCAAGAAGTGGCAGACCACTTCGCCTGGTCGCTCGGTGAACGCATGTTCGACCTCGTAGAGGCGATCGCGCAGGGTCTCGAGATTGGCGATGACTTCGGCAACCGCAGCGCGAACGCGCTCGACGTCCCGTGGCGGGAGCACGTCGATCGGGCCGACGAAGCCGTCGCGTTCAAAGGCTGCGAGTTGGTCGGCGGACAGTTGCGGTGGCATCATCGGTAGGTCGCTTGCATCGCCGCCATCGTCGCAGCGGTGGTTCTGGAAACACCGCGCGGCCATGGCCACGCGCCCCTCCCTGGTCCATTGCCGGTCGAGGAGCCTTGCCATAGCACCCGGGTGCCTCATCACACGGCGCCTTGGCAACCGAGGCTACCGCGGGCAGCAACAGGTGCCATCGCGTCGTTGGGGTCGCTTGTCGCCGGTCGGGTCCTGGCTATAGTCCGGCCCGGCCCTCGCGCGGACCGGAAGGTCGCGATCGTCACCACTTCGGGCCTACGTTCTGCTGGCCGCAATGGCCGGCGACGGCCTGTCCGCACTGCCAAACCCGGATCTATCGCCATGCCAGCCCCCGCCTCTCCTTCGCCTCGCCCGTGGCGCGGCATCGATGTCCCGCCGTCGATTCTCGAGCTGCCGAGGATGCTCTATGAGGACGAGCGTCGCTACCTCACTTGGCTGACGAAGTCCCAGTACCAGGGATGGGGCGCAATCGTGGACCTTGGCTGCTGGCTCGGCTGCAGCACGGTGTGCATGGCTGAGGGCCTTCGCCAGTCGGGCAAGCAAGGCAAGGTCGCTGCCTTCGATCTGTTCGAGTGGGACCCGGGCTACATGGCTCAGGATGCGCCGGGTGTGCAGCTGCCGTACGGCGGCGACTTCATGCCGGAGTTTCATCGCCTCACGGCGCCGTGGAAGGACCGCATTGCGGCCGAGAAGGTGGACCTGTTCGGCTACCGCTGGGAACGCGGTCCGATCGAGATCCTGTTCGTCGATGCCGCCAAGTCGTGGGGGCTTCTGAACCACATTCTGCGCGGGTTTGCCGATGCGATCGTGCCGGGCAAGACGCGCATCGTGTTCCAGGATTATCGGCTGCCGATGTGCCTGTGGTTGCCGTTGGTGACCATGACCAGGCCCGATCTCTGGCAAGAGATCGAGAACACCACGAACGGCACGACGGCAACGTTTCTCGCCCGTCGGCCGTTGTTTGGTGAAGGTGGGATCGGTGGCGACTACTGGCCGGAGTCCTTTGACTTCGCGACGGCGGATCGCGTTCTGCGCGAGCGCCTGAGGTCCGACCCCGACGGCAAGACCTCCTACTCGGAAACGCTGGTGCGCGTGGCGCGCATGTACGGCAGCGAGGCGGATGTCGTGCGCGCCCGCGCCGTCGTCGACGGCTGCGATTTCTCGCAGCAGTATCGGCTTCCCGCGGATCGTCTCGAAGAGGTCGCCGGCGATCTGGTGCCCGCCGCGTGGCGCGCCTGCGAGCGTCGCGACTACGAGGCGGCGATGCGATTTGCCCGTCGCAGCACCGAAGGGCCGGCGCCGTCGCCCTGGGCCCACGGCCCGCTCGGGATGGCGTTGCTCGCTACGGGCAAACTGGCCGAAGCCGAGCGCGAGTTCCTACGCATGCACCAGGCGTTGCCGGACTGTCGCCAGCCGCTGGTCTATCTGGCCGACGTGCAGTCGCAGCAGGGTCGCGATCGCGAGGCCCTGTCGATGCTGGCGCGCGTGCTGCCGACGCTCGACGCGGACCCGTCCGATGCGGGCTATGCCTTTGCCTTGCTGCGCCGCATCGGCGAGCGCACCGAGCTCCGTCGCGAAGCGGCAACGCTGGCGCTGTCGGCAAGTGTCAAGGTGCGGAGCCTGCCGAGCGTGGGGAAGGACTTCGAGTTCTTGGCTCGACTGGTTGGCTGACCGGGAGCCCGCAGTCATCGTCCGCGGTGCTGGTGGTTGGGCGCCGCGTGTTGGGTGCCGGGGCGCGCCTTGCTACGGTGGTCCCCCGTAGGTTGGTCTGCGGCATCGTGGTCGGCGAGACGACGGCCGCGCCCGTGCTGCCCCTAGTGGCCGCCGATGGCAGTTGCCGCGCGCTCTCGGGTGGCGCCTCGGCCACGAGCCTCGGGATTGGGCCCGGCGCCACCGGCACCGCTCTGCGGGCAACGCCAAGCCCGCGCTTGCTCCTCGCCCGGTGCGCGGATAGCCAAACTCCTATGCCCCCGTTCCATCACGCCTCTCTGTCGCTTCTCATCGCGATTCCGCTGTTGGCGCAGGAGCCCGCGCCGGCCGCAGCGCCGAACGAGCCGCCGAGCCCGATCCCCTCGGTCTTGCTCGACACCTGCGACTGGCGTCTCGTTGGCCCCTTCCGCGGCGGGCGGGTTGCAGCTGTGGCTGGTGTGCCGCAGTCGCGCGACACCTACTACATGGGTTCCGTCGGTGGTGGGGTGTGGAAGACCACGGACAGCGGCGCCACTTGGAAGAACGTCAGCGACGGTTTCTTCGGCGGTTCGATCGGCGCCGTTGCGGTCGCCGCCAGCAACCCCGAGGTGCTGTACGTCGGCGGCGGCGAGAAGACCTGGCGCGGCAACGTCAGCAGCGGCGACGGCATGTGGAAGTCCACGGATGCGGGTGCGACGTGGACCTTCCTCGGTCTGCCCGACAGTCGGCACATCAGCCGCATTCGCATCGACCCGAAGGACGACCAGCGCGTGTTCGCCGCGGTGATGGGGCACGTCAGCGGACCCAATCAAGAACGCGGGGTCTATCGCTCGATCGACGGCGGCTCGACGTGGGAGCGGGTGCTGTTTGCCAACGAGTTTGCTGGTGCCGTCGATCTCTGCTTCGAACCCGGCAACGCGCAAGTCCTCTACGCCAGCACCTGGCGCGCGCAGCGACTACCGCACCGGTTCGACAGCGGTGGCGACGGCAGTGCCCTGTGGAAGTCGACCGATGGCGGCACGAACTGGACCAACCTCTCCGAGCAGAAGGGCATGCCCAAGGGGCCGCTCGGCATCATCGGCGTGTGCGTTTCCCCCGCCGAACCGGCGCGCGTTTGGGCCTTGGTCGAAGCCGAGGGTGGTGGGTTGCTTCGCAGCGACGACCGCGGCGACACGTGGACGCGCGTCAACGAGGAGCGCTCCCTGCGTCAGCGGGCGTGGTACTACTCGCGCTGCTTTGCCGACCCCAAAGACAAGAACGTGGTGTACGTGCTCAACGTGTCGATGCACAAGTCGACCGACGGTGGCGCGACGTTCCATCAGATCGGCACGCCGCACAGCGACAACCACGACCTCTGGATCGACCCAGCCGACAGTCTGCGAATGATCGAGAGCAATGACGGCGGTGCCTGCGTGTCGACGGACGGTGCAAAGTCGTGGTCGACGCAAGGCAACCAGCCCACGGCGCAGTTCTATCGCGTGACGACCGACAGCGCCGCGCCCTACCGCATCTACGCCGCGCAGCAGGACAACAGTGCAATGCGTATTCGCCACCGCAGTCGTTCCGCTGGCATCGCTCGCGAGGACTTCGAGTCGACGGCCGGCGCGGAGAGCGGCTGGCTGGCACCCAAGCCTGGCGATCCCGAGGTCGTGTTCGGCGGCAACTACGGCGGACTGCTCGAACGTCGCGACCACCGTGCCCAGTTGTCACGCCGCGTGGACGTGTGGCCCGACAACCCGCTTGGTGCTGGCGCCGACGCGATGCGCTACCGCTTCCAGTGGAACTTCCCGATCCTGTTCTCGCCGCACGACAACAACCTGCTCTACGCCGCCAGCAACGTGCTGTTCTCGAGCCGAGACGAAGGCCACACGTGGCAAGCGATCAGCCCGGACCTCACGCGCAATGATGCCGAACGTCAGGTCTCGTCGGGCGGGCCGATCACGCAGGACAACACCGGTGTCGAGTACTACTGCACGATCTTCACCGTCGCCGAGTCGCCGGTGCAAGCGGGCGTGATCTGGTGCGGCAGTGACGATGGCCTCGTGCACGTCACGCGCGATGGCGGCAAAGAGTGGCAGAAGGTCACGCCGCCCGAGTTGCCCGAGTGGACCCAAGTCAACTGCATCGAGGCCGATCCGTTCGACGCCGGCACCTGCTACGTCGCGGCGACGCGCTACAAGCTCGATGACTTTGCGCCATACCTGTTCGTGACGCGCGACTTCGGCGCCACGTGGCAGCCGATCACGCGCGGCATCGAGAACGGCTGGTTCGTGCGCTGCGTTCGTGCCGACCCAGTGAAGCAGGGGCTGCTGTTTGCCGGTACCGAGCGAACCGTGTGGATGTCGCTCGACGGCGGCATGCTGTGGCAGCGCTTTCAGCGAAACCTACCGCTCAGCCCGATCGCCGATCTGTGCATCAAGGACGGCGCGCTCATCGCGGCGACGCAAGGGCGTTCGATCTGGTCGTTCGACCATCTGCCGCACTTGCGTCAGCTCGAACCGCAGCAGGCGCTTTCGCCGGTGGTGTTGTTTGAGTCCGTGCCGCACGTGCAGTTTCCGGGTGGGGACGACGAGCAACCTGGTCAGGGCAAGAACCCCAGCAAGTCGCCGATCGTGCGCATCTTTGCCGCCGGCGACGGTGCCGAGCCGCTGACTGTCGCTTGCAAGCTGGAGATCACGGATCCCGACGGCAAGGTCGTGTTCACGCGCAACAGCGCGGCCGAGAAGGACGAGGACAAGCTCGTGCTCAAGCCCGGCATGAACACCGTGAAGTGGGAATGGAAAGGCGAAGAGGCCAAGAGCTTTGAGGGCATGGTGCTGTGGAACGGGAGCCTCTCCGGGCCGCGCCAGCACATGCCAGGCGTTTACCAAGTGCGTCTCGACTTCGGCGATACGACCCATGCATCGACGCTCCACATCGTCCCCGACCCGCGCAGCACGGCGACCGAAGCGGAGCTGCAAGACCGCCATCGCTTCGTTCAGCAATGCCGCGACACGATCGACACGGCGCACAAGGCCATCGAGACGATCCGTTCGCTGCGCACGCAGATGTCTGCGGTGACGGCGCGCAGCAGCGGCGACGGCAAGACGCAGCTCGCACAAAAGCAGAAGGCAGTGGAGGACGCGCTCCTGACCATCGAGGAAGCCCTCTACCAGACTAAGTCGAAGAGCAATCAAGACCCGCTCAACTACCCGATCAAGTTGACGGACAAGCTCGCAGGCGTGATGTCGGCGGCCAACGGGGCACTGTTTGCGCCGACGGCGGCGCAGCAGGCGGTGGGGGCAGAGCTGACCGCGGCGATCGACGCGGAGTTGGCGAAGTACGAAGCGGTGCGCGCGGACGGGGTGGTGGCGTTCAATGCGCTGGCGCGGCAGTTGGAAGTGCCGTATGTGCAGTGAGGCATCGCAATCGACCGGGAGCGCGAGCCTACAGTCGGCTTGACTCACGCGGACGATGGCGACCTCGGCTTCTGCGGGCACGCCCCGCAGTCCGAAGCCGAGTGTGCGAGTGGGTGGCGCGTTGCAGGCTACGAGCCAGCCGGGGAACACAAGGACGAGGTGACGCTCCGGGTCGCGAGCTTCCGCGAACGCGCGCGGGCGGACTCAGCTTTCGTTCACGGGCGGCTGTCTGCCGTTCCAAACGGTCACGACGGCCTCGCCGGTGATCCACACGGCGAGTGCGAGCAGCACGATGGCGACCGACAGCATCACCGCGTCGGTCGCATTGCCGATCTGGTAGCACAGCGCGCTCACGGTCATGCCCATCATGAACACCATGGGCACCGCGACGAGCCACTGCACCAGCCGCGGTCGTCCGGTCCGGCGAAGCCACAGCAAGAGGCCCAACAGCGTCAGCCCCGCGAGCAGTTGGTTGGTCGAGCCGAACAGTGGCCAGATGACCTTGTAGGCCGGGATCACGTTGCCGGCGCCATCGCGCGCTGTCTGCGCCACGAACCAGAATGGCAACGCCAACGAGACCGCGGTACCGACGAGGCCGCCCATCTGCGTCTTCCAGCCCGTCCACTCGGTGAAGAGGTAGCGCGCCAACCGCGTTGCGACGTCGAGCGTGTCGTAGACGAAGGTCGCGAACGCAAGCATGCCAAAGGTCACGGCGAACTGCAGCGGCACGCCGAGTTCGTGCAGAAACGTGCCGATGCCGAGGCCGAAGATCTTGTCCGGCGGTTGCTTGGCTACGCTGCTGCCCGGTTGCAGGATCATCACGCACGCGAGCGCCAGGATCGCAACGACGCCTTCGAGCAGCATGCCGCCGTAGCCGACGAGGTGCGCGTCGGTTTCCTTGTCGACCTGCTTGCTGGTCGTTCCCGAGCAGACCAAGCCGTGGAAGCCACTGCAGGCGCCGCAGGCGATGGTGATGAACAAGAACGGCACCATCGGTTGGCCCGGCTTGGGCTCGAACGCGGTGAACGAAGGCCACGCGATTTCAGGGTTTGCGATCAGCAAGCCAAGCAAGCCACCGAGCAGCGTGAGGTAGAGAAAGAACCCGCCGAGATAGCCGCGGGGCTGCAGCAGGAGCCACACCGGCAGCATCGAGGCGATCGCGCAGTAGCCAAGGATCAGCCACGCCCACCACAACGACGGCACGTCGCCGGTGGCGGCGAGATCGAGGGGCAACTGCGGACCGAGGTAGATCGCGAGGCCAACGGCGGGCACGAACACCGCGGTGCTGAGCCAGAGTGGCCAACGCCAGTAGCGCACACAGAGGCCCATCAGCAGGCTCAGGCCCAGATACATCATCGAGCTCGACGCTACGCCGGCGCCCGGAACGCGCAGCTTGCCGAGCTCCGCCGCCGGCAGTGCGATGTCGAGCACTTCGACGAACGCGCGCGCGGTCACATCGGTGAACGCCACGATCACGTAGACCAGCGCGAGCCAGATGTAGACGGTGAACACCGAGTAGCTGCGCGCATTGCAGTTCTTCTGCAGGATGCCAGCGATCGAACAGGCGCCGTGGCGGATCGACCCGACCAGCGAGGCAAAGTCGTGCATCGAGCCGATGAAGATGCAGCCGAGCACGATCCACCAGAATGCGGGCTCCCAGCCGAACAGGCTGGCGGCGAGGATTGGCCCGGCGATCGGTCCGGCAGCCGAGATTGCCGAGAAGTGCTGCGACAGCAGGTAGAACTTGTTCGTCGGGACGAAGTCCGCCCCGTCCTGGTGCGTGTGGGCCGGGGTCGTGTTCTGGCGGTCGAGGCCGAACAGTCGGCTCAGCAGGCGACCGTAGACGGTGTAGGCGAGCGCAAACGCCGCGAGCACGCACAGCACGAGGACAGAGAGCGACATTGCCGTGGCAGCATGGCTGAAGGGCTGGCCCCGCTCAAGGCGCGGCCCACGGTGGCTGCAGGAAGGATGGTTGCGCGCGGCCTAGCGGCTTCAATGGGACCATGAGTGAACTGCAATGGGTGCGAACGCGGCGCGGCGAGGTGTGCACGCAGGGTGCGCAGGTGACGCGGTTCTGGCAGGTCGGCGGCGACGACGTGCTGTTCTTGAGCCGCACGAGCCAGTTCCAACCGGGCGTCCCGATTCGGGGTGGCGTGCCGCTGGTGTTTCCGTGGTTCGGCGACTACCCAGTCGGACTCGACCCCGAGCGGCGCGGGCGACCGGCGCACGGCTTCGCGCGGCGCCTGCCGTGGCGCGTGGTCGAACAGACCGAAGGCGACCACGGCATCGCCCGCTTGATGTTCGAGTTGCGCGATGACGCTGCGACCAGGGCGATGTGGCCGCACCAGTTCTTGGCCAAGCTCCTGGTGTCCTTTGGCGACGTGCTGCGGCTCGAGCTATCGATCGACAACCAAGGCGCCGAGCCTTTCCGCTTCGAGGCGCTGTTGCACACCTATCTCCGGGTCGGCGACGTCGGCCAGTGCGCGATCGGCGGACTGGAAGACGCGTGGAGCTATGACAAGACCAACGGCAACGCGCTGCATCGGGAGGGGACTGGGCCGCTTCGCTTCACTGGCGAGGTCGATCGGACCTTCTGCGGCAACGACGCCCTCTGCGTGCTGGAGGACCCACAGTTGCGCCGCCGGATCACGGTGCGAAAGGAGGGCGCGCGGTCGACTGTGATCTGGAATCCAGGTCCCGTGCGGGCCGCCAAGCTCGCCGACCTCGGCGACGCTTGGCCGCAGTTCGTCTGCATCGAGAGCGGCAACGTCATGGACGACGCGATCACGCTGCCGCCGGGCGAACGCCACGTGTTCGCGGCGACGATCGAGTGCACGCCGCTGCGTTGAAGCGCGGGCGGCGGCGGGTCGATCAGGAGCCGCGCAAAGGCTCGCTGCCGTCGGGCAGGAGCCCGGTGAGCTTGCGGGCATGATCTACGAGTCGACCGAGCACCTCGACGCAGGGGTCGCAGTTGCTGCCGCAACACCAGCGCCAATCGTCATCGGGCTTCTGGCGGTGTTGCAGCGCGAACTGCACGTAGCCCGGATCGAGTCCTTTCTGGCGGCAGTGCTCGCGCAGTGCCTGCTCCAGCGCGAAGTCGTCGTGCGGACGAAGGGGACCTTCGGCACTCACTTCACACGCTTGATGATGTGCCAGCCGAACGGGCTCGCGCCCGGTTCGAAGGGCGCCACGCCGATCTCGCCGACTTTCAGGCGGAACCCGACGTTGCCAAAGGCCGCGACCATGGCGCCGCGTCCTTTCTTGGTCATGGGATACTCGCCGCCGCCGCCATCGTTGCTGTGGGTCTTCATCAGCGCCTTGAAGTCCGCGCCGGCGATGGCTTCGTTCCACACCTTCTCGGCCAGGACCTTGGCCTCGTCCTTGGTGCGCGTGACGTTGGGCACGCCAGCCCCCTGAAACGACAGCAGCACGTGCTGCACCGTGATTGCCTCGTCGGGCTGCTCGGGCTTGGCCATGAGCGTTGCGATGGCCGCATCCATCGACGCGGGAGTGCCGCCACCGCCGCAGGCGGCGAGGCTGAGGAGAAGGGCGGAGACCAGAGTCGATCGTGGGGCTAGGAGCATGGACGGGAACCCTACCGCGCCTCGTCGGGCGAGGGAACCTCGCGGCCCGAGGTCCCGACTGGCAAAGTCTGATCTCAGGATTCCACCATGCACATTCGTCACTTCGGTTCGATCTGCAGTCTGCTGGTTGCCTGCATGGCGCCGACCCAGGAGCCCGCGACTTGGGACCAGCTCGATGCGCACCCAGTGCCGCAGTGGTTTCAGGACGCCAACTTCGGGATCTTCATCCACTGGGGCGTCTACAGCGTGCCGGCCTTTTGCGACACCAGTACCTATAGCGAGTGGTACGAGCACTGGCTCGACACCAACTCGCACGATGGCTTGGTCCGGGCTTTCCACGAACGGGTCTATGGCAAGGACACGCCCTATCGCGCCTTCGCCGAGCAGTTCCGCTGCGAGCTGTGGAGTCCCGAGGACTGGGCCGCGACCTTTCGCCGGGCCGGGGCGGACTACATCGTGCTGACCAGCAAGCACCACGATGGCTTCGCGCTCTGGCCCGATGCGCACGGCGAGCGAGTGCGTGGGTATCCGTGGAACGCCAGCACCACCGGACCAAGGCGCGACCTGGTCGGCGAACTGGCCAAGGCGGTGCGCGGGCAGGGCCTTCGCTTCGGCCTCTATTACTCGTTCCTCGAGTGGCACAACCCGCTGTTCGAGCGCTCGATCCCCGACTACGTCGACCAGCACATGATCCCGCAGGTGAAGGACCTGATCGCGCGCTACCAGCCTGACGTGTTCTGGCCGGATGGCGAATGGGAGCACGACGACTCGGTGTGGCGGAGTCGCGAGCTGCTGCAGTGGATCCGGGCCAGCTCCGGGAATCGCGACGAGATCGTGGTCAACGACCGCTGGGGCAAAGGCAGTCGCGGCGAGCACGGTGACTACTACACGACCGAGTACGGCGGCTATGGCGGCAGCAAGACCTACGCGGGGCAGAAGCCATTCGAAGAGTGTCGCGGCATCGGCCATTCGTTCGCCTGGAATCGCGCCGAGGGCTACGACGTCTATCTGTCGCGCACCGAGTGCGTGCGCACGCTGATCGACCTCGTGAGTCGCGGCGGCAAGCTGCTGCTCGACATCGGGCCCGCGGCCGACGGCACGATTCCGCTGCTCATGGTCGATCGGCTCTACGCCATTGGCGATTGGCTGCAGCAAAATGGCGAGTCGATCCGCGGCTGCAGCAAGAGCCCGTTCCGCAGCACACCATGGGGTCGTGCGACGCAGAAGGGCAGCACGGTGTATCTGCACGTCTATGACTGGCCGAAGGACGGTCGCCTCGTCGTGCGCGGGCTGCAGAGCGTGGTGGAGCGCGTCCACCTTGTCCGCGATCCGCTCGCCCGCCTGCTAGCGGGCCGACGCCAGGATCCCCCCGGCAGCTTGTTCCCCGGACCTTTACCGACAGAAGCTGCGCCGTCCGCGCCGCTGGTGCCTTTGGCCCTCGGGAGTCAGTTGCTATCCGGCCTCCCGTCGTACCGCGCTCCGGACGGGGCACTGGTGATCGATGTGCAGTCGGTGCTCCCCAGCGAACATGCAACCGTGGTCGCGATCACGGTGGCAGGCGCTCCGCGCGTCGACGATGCCTGGTTTGCCGACGCGAGCGGCACGCTGTCGCTGCCAGCGAGTGGCAGTACCGTCACCGGGCCGTCGGCCAAGCTCGACCCCAAGGGCCAGCTTGCGGGCTTCCGTTCAGCCATGGACGCGGCGACCTGGGACGCAGTGCAGCTCGAAGCCGGCATCGAGTACGACGTGCAGGTCGAAGGTCTGCTGGCTCCGGGCCAGGAAGCCCTGTCGATCCCGTGGGAACTCACGTGGAACGGAACGGCGCAGACTGGCACGGTGCCGCCGTCGTCGACGCGCGCGAGCCTCGCGCGCATTCAGGGGGACGCGCAGGGAAGCCGTGCGGCTCTGACGCTGCGGCTTGCGGCGGACATCGCCGAGCCAGGCTGGGGCGTCAGCCGGCTGCACCTCGTGCCGGTCTCTGGGCTCGCTGCGGGCATGCCGCTCGTGCAGCCTCTACTGAGGGGCATGGTGAACCAGCTCAGCGAACAGTTGCTGCAGCGCTCGCAGCTCGGCGACTCGCCGCGTTTCGGTTCGCCGGCCGAGTTGGCGAGTTCGATGTACGCGGCGAACGCGGTCCTGGTGCCGCTGAGCGGCGCTCCGATCATCGGCCGCGAGGCGATTGGCGTGTATCTGATTGCGAACGCGGAGCGCTTGGTCGGCGTGCGCCAGTTCACGACCGAAGTGCGCGGCGGGCCAGGCGGGACGGTGGTGCAGTTCGGCCGCTATGCCCGCGACGAAACCAACAAGGCGAAGGACGACGCGTGGACCGGAGAGTTTGTGCGCACCTACGGCAGCGAGCGCGGCATCCTCGGTGGCATCACCAGCGAGACGTGGTGGAAATGAGTCGCCGGCGCGGGCGCGGCTGAGGGGGGCTGACGCTGGTCAGCGCTTGTCGCTGTCGCCGCCGCGCGACTTCAGATAGGCCTCCCAGAACTTGCGGTACTTCTCGGGCACCTTGGGTGGGGAACCGCGGTTCTTCAAGAAGTTCACGTAGCCCTGGAGTCGGCCCCACTCCTCCTCGCCAGTTCCAGGTTGGCCCGGGGCCGAGCCGTCGTCGGGGGGGCGCTGGCCGGTGCGCTGCTCGCCCGGCTGTGGCGTTTCCTGACCGCCTTGTGGCTGGCCCTGTTGGTTCTGCGGCTGCGGCTGCGCCCCTTGCGGCTTTCCGTTCGGCTGCTCCCCCTGCGGTTGCGGGTCCTGCTGCCGCATGAACTCCGGCGTGTCGCCTTCTTGGCGCTGACCTTGGCCTTGCTGCTGTGGCTTGCC
>CAMBXM010000030.1 GCA_945871815.1 Singulisphaera sp. GP187 | reverse complement strand
GCGACGTGCGGAAGGCCTCGACCACGGCCGGCATCCCGCCGACGAGCGAGTAGTCGCGCATCAGCGCCGAGAGCCGCTCGTGGATCGGTTCAGGCGGCACCTGCCCGACTCGAATCGTGCGCAGATACTGCGTCGTCCGCTCTCCTGCGATCGCCGTCACGAACTCCGGGAACGACATCGGCCCGAGGTGCAGGTAGCTGATCCGTCCCACCGGCATGCTCGCGGTGTGGTCGGCCAGCGCGAAGTCGAGCAGCGATCCCGCGGCCGCCACGTGCAGCTCCGGCATCTCCTCGTGGAAGTAGCGCAACCGAGCCAGCAGCTCCGGCCAGGCCTGGATCTCGTCGAAGAACAGGAGGCAGCGCCCTGGCTCGATCCGCTTGCCCAGCACCGCTTCGATCGCAGCGACGTTGGCACGCGGAGAAGGATCGGCGAACAGGGTGCGCACGCCCCGCTGGCGTTCGACGTCCAGCGTTGCGACGTCGCCGAGATGCTCCTTCGCGAAGGCCTCGAGGAGCCAGGTCTTGCCGACCTGCCGCGCCCCGCGCACGACCAAGGGGCGGTGCACCGGCGCGGTCGCCCACTGCTGGAGGTCGTCGAAGGCCGTTCTTCGCATGCCTCCTAAGGATCGAATTGCCGTCATAAATGTCAAGTCTATCGACAAAAGTGACGGCACTTTAGTCACTCTCCCAGGGGAATGTGGTTGCCCCGAGAGGTCTCCCTGGACCGTCTCCCTTGGCCAGCGACTGGGTGGCTCCGGGGGCATTCGCGGGGGCCCTCCCTGCCGTCGCCCGCCGAGGCCCCACCCGCCCCCACCTTACCGAGCCCTTACCGTACTCGCGCCCCCTCCCTCGTCTGATGCGTCGACAAGCGAGGTGACATGCGAGCTCTATCCGTTCTGTTCACGATCTTCGGCGCAGCGCTCTCCGCGACCGCGCAATCGCCCCACCAGTGGGTCGTTCCACATCGCGCCGCTCTCGTGCCGTTCGGCACCGAACCCGTCCGCGTGACCGCCGTCACAGCGCACGTTCGCATCGTCGACCGCGCCGCAACGACGACGCTCGAACTCCAACTCCTCAATCCGGGCCACCGCGACCAAGAAGCCGTCGTGCTGCTCCCGGTTCCCGCCGGCGCCGCCGTGTCGCAGTTCACGTTCGAAGGCGCAGCTGCTTCGCCGCAAGCCCGCATCCTGCCGCGCGACGAAGCGCGCGCGCTCTACGACGACATCACGCGACGACTCAAGGACCCGGCCCTGCTCGAGTTCGCCGACTGGGGTTGCCTGCGCAGTAGCGTGTTCCCGGTACCCGCGCACGGCAACCAGCGCATCCGCGTGACCTTCGACCACCTGCTCGAGGTCGATGGCGACCGCGCCGACTACGTGCTGCCGCGCAGCGAGATGATCGGCAGCGACGTGCCGTGGACCATCACCGTCGACCTGCAGGCTCGCGCCGACATCGGCCTGTGTCACTCGGTCAGCCACGAACTCGTGGTCACGAACGTGAAGCCGCGCGCGCGCTCGCTCACGATCGCCGAAGCGAGCCGCCGTTCGCCCGGCGCGTTCCGACTGAGCTACACGACGGTCACCTCCGCGGACCGTCCGACCGCGACGCTATTCGCCTATCCGGACGCCGCGATCGGCGGCGGCTGGTTCTTGCTGATGGCCAACGCGCCCGCGGCCACCACGCAGAAGTCCATGCTGCGCGAAGTGACCCTCGTGCTCGACCGCTCCGGCAGCATGGCCGGCAAGAAGATGGACCAAGCGAAGGCCGCGGCGCTGCAGGTCCTCGAGGCGCTCGAACCCGGCGAGGGCATCCAGATCCTCGACTACGGCAACGACGTCACGCGCGCGTTCGCAGCACCGGTCGCAAAGAACCCCACCACGCTGGCCGCGGCGCGCGCCTACATCGACGGCATCCGTCCGCTCGGCGGCACCAACATCCACGACGCGCTGCAGGAAGCCCTATCGGCACCGGCGATGCCAGGGACGCTGCCGCTGGTCCTGTTTCTGACCGACGGCCTGCCGACCGTCGGCCCGACCAGCGAACGCGAGCTCAAGGCACTGGTCGCCAACGGCAATCCGCACGGGCGCCGCGTCTTCAGCTTCGGCGTCGGTCACGACGTCAACGTGCCGTTGCTCGACGCAATCGCCGAAGCGACGCGCGCGGTCACCACCTACGTGCTCCCCGACGAAGACGTCGAGGTGAAGGTCGCGCGCACGTTCGCGAAGCTCGGCCACCCAGTGCTCGCCGAGCCGAAGCTCACCCACGAGACCGCAAAGAACGAGACCTCGCGCATTGCCGATCTGCTGCCGCGCGCGTTGCCGGACTTGTTCGCCGGCGACCAGATCGTGCTGCTCGGACGCTACCGCGGCGACGCCGACCTCGACTTCATGTTGTCGGGACGCGGGCCCGAAGGCGCGCGCTCCTTCCGCTTCGCACTGCCGGTGCGCAACGCATCGCTCGCGCACGGCTTCGTTCCGCGTCTGTGGGCGAGCCGTCAGATCGCGTTCCTCGTCGACGCGCTGCGTCAGCAAGGTGGCGACCTCGGCGGCCCGCTGCAGCGGCCGGGCACCGATCCATTCGCGGATCCGCGCCTCTGCGAACTGCGCGACGAGATCCTGCGCCTGTCGACCCGCTTCGGCGTGCTCGGCGAATACACCGCATTCCTCGCCACCGAAGGCAGCCGCCTCGACGACTGGAACGCGCTCACGACCGCGTGTCAGGACGCGTTGAGCGGCCGCGCGATCGCGACCCGCAGCGGCGTCGGCGCCTACAACCAAGGCAGCAACCTGTGGGCGCAGAAGCTGCAGGCATGCGCCAACCCGCGCAATGCGTTCCTCGACCAGAGCCTCACGGTCGTCGAGACGACTAGCGTGCAGCAGGTGTGCGATCGCGCCTTCCTGCGCCGCGGCGACCGCTGGATCGACGGCAATGCCGTGATCGCGCAACGACTCGAACCCGACAGCCGCGTCGAGTTCGGCAGCAGTGACTACTTCGCGCTCGTGCACCGCCTGCAGGGCGAACGTCGCACCGGCGTGCTGTCGCTCGGCGGCGAGATCCTTCTCGAAGTCGACGGCAAGAACGTGCTGATCGCGCCCGCAGTGCAACCGGCGCAGAGCCTTACCCCGATGGAGATCGTCCGATGAATCGCGTCCTGTTCTCGTTCTCGTCGTTCCTGTGTGCAACGCTGCTGGCGCAGTCGCCGGCGATCGTGGGCCCGCCCATCGCGGCGGTGCCGATGGTCGCAGCCTCGACCGAGCAAAAGCCCATCGACCTCGCCATCTGTCTCGACATCAGCGGCAGCATGGACGGGCTCATCAACGCCGCGCGCCAGAACCTCTGGGCCGTGGTCAACGACCTCGCGACGTTGCAGCCGACGCCGACCCTGAGGGTTGCCCTCGTGACCTTCGGCTGCACCGCGCACGAGGCCGAGAAGGGCTGGGTCAAGATCGAGACCGACTTCACCACCGACCTCGACCTGGTGTCGCAGAAGCTGTTCGCCCTGACCACCAACGGCGGCGAAGAGTACGTCGCGCGGGTGCTGCAGGCGGCCGCCTCGGAACTGCAGTGGTCGCAACGTAACGACGCGTTGAGGCTGCTGTTCGTCGCCGGCAACGAGAGTGCCGCGCAGGACCCTTCGATCGCGATCGCCCTCGCGTGCAAGAACGCCATCGCTCGCGGCATCGTGGTCAACTCGATCTACTGCGGCAACCCCGCCGACGAACTCGCTCCGGCCTGGCGCGAGGTCGCCAAGCTCGCCGACGGTCAGTTCGCGGCGATCGAGAAGGACGCAGCCGTCGTGATCGAGACGCCGTTCGACGGCAAGCTCACCGAGATCAGCGGCCTCATCAACTCGACCTACGTGCCCTACGGCTCACAGCGCGAGCAATGGACGGGCAACCAGCAGGCGCAGGACGGCAACGCCGTGAACCTCAACCCCGCCGCCGCCGCGCAGCGCTGCCAGACCAAGGCCTCGGGCCTCTACTTCTGCGGCCACTGGGACCTCGTCGATGCGACCACCGACCCGAAGTTCAAGCTCGAGGACGTCAAGAAGGAGGACCTTCCCGAGGCGCTGCGGACGCTGTCGATCGCGGATCTGCGCGCGCACGTCGAGGGGCAACGCAAGAAGCGCGCGGAGCTGCAGGCGACGGTCGCCGAACTCGGCAAGCAGCGCGATGCGTTCGTGATCGCCGAGCAGGTGAAGCGCAGCACGTCCGGGGACAAGCTGTTCGAGACGGCGGTCCTCGAAGCCGTCCGCCAGCAGGCGGCGGCGCGCGGCTTCACCCGCAAGGTGGCAGTGCCGCCGGCCGCGACCGAAGTCCAGGTTCCCGCGGGCAACCAGGTCGACGCGCGCTTCGAGCAGATCGTCGTGGACGCGGCTTCGCAGTATCGCGAGTTCGTTCGCGTGACCGGCGACCCCAAGCGCGCACCCACCGACTGCTACATCGCGCCCCCGTTCGTTCGCAAGTCGGACGCCGAGAAGGAGCACGGCCAGAAGCTCTACCTCCTCTACGCGCGCTTCGCCGACGGCCTCGAGTACGTGACCAAAGGCACCCCCGAGAAGGTCGGCCAGACTCTGGTCAAGGAGTCGTGGGAGTGCATGCCCGGCGATCCGAACGGACCGACCGAGTCGTCGGCCCGCTACATGTCGACCCTGCGGATGCAATCGGGCGACGCCTGGTTCCACGCCGGCGACTTCCATGGGCTGTTCGTCATGCACAAGCTCGACGCCAAGACGGAAGGCACCGACGCGGGCTGGGTCTACGGCACCGTCGATCGGGCCGGCACGGTGACTGCCGCCGGCCACGTGGCGTCGTGCATCAAGTGTCATCAGGATGCAGCCGAGGACCGGCGCCTGTGGCTACGCTGACGGACACGTGACTACCAAGCGAACCATCCTGGTCGTCGAGGACGATGCGGCGATCCGCCGCGGCATCGTCGACACGCTGCAGTTCGCCGGCTTTCTGGTGATCGCGTGCGCCGACGGCGCCGACGGCATGACCACGGCGCTCTCCGCCCAGCTCGATCTCGTCGTCCTCGACGTGATGTTGCCGAAGACCGACGGCCTCCAGATCCTCGCCGAAGTGCGCCGGGTGCGGCCATCGCTGCCCGTGATCCTCGTGACTGCTCGCGGCGCCGAACAGGATCGCGTGCACGGGCTGCAAACCGGCGCCGACGACTACGTGGTGAAGCCGTTCTCGAGCAAGGAACTGCTGGCGCGGGTCGTCGCCGTGCTCCGCCGCAGCGCCGAACGCCCCTCCGACGTCGGCCGCGTCGCGATCGCCGGGCGGGTGATCGACTTCGACCGTCGCGAGATCGAGCGCCCCGACCAGACCCGTGCGCTGTTGTCGGAGAAGGAAGCCGAACTGCTGCGCTACCTGGTGCAGAACCGCGGCCGCGCCATCGCCCGCACCGAGCTGCTCGAACGAGTCTGGGGTCTGCCGGCGGGCGGCGACTCCGCAACGCGCGCGATCGACATGCACATCGTCAATCTCCGCGACAAGCTCGCGGATCCATCCGACTGCCCAGAGGTCGTGATCACCGTTCGCGGCAAGGGCTACATGCTCGCCGGAGGCACCTCGTGACCTCGCCGCGGCGTTTGGCGTGGTCGGCGTTCACCTTTGCCTCAACGGTCCTGCTGCTCGTGCTCACGTGGTTGACCGCGACCATGACGCAGCTCGACCATGACGAACTGACCGCGCGGCGCCTGTCCTCGATGCACGAGCGCCTGCGGCTCTCGTTGTGGCGGATGGACAGCTTCCTAGCACCGCTCGTCGCTCGCGAAGCCGGTCGTCCGGCAGGGGACTACCGGCCGTTCCCGTCGGCAACGACGGCGTGGACCCGCGGCTTCAGCAAGCTCGGCCCGGGCGAGGTCCTCGTGCCGTCGCCACTGCTGGCGACCGCACTGCCTCTGTTTTCGCTCCACTTCGAACTCGGCCCCGAAGGGCTCACCAGCCCTCAGGTGCCGACGGGCAACGCGCGCGATGCCTGTGAAGCGAACGGGATCGATGGCGCGAAGATCGAACAGGCCGCGCAGAAGCTCGCCGAGTTGACGGTCCTCCTCACCCCCGCCCGTCTTGAACCCGCACTCGGCGGCGCCGAGACCTTGCTGTTTGCATGCGGTAAGAACCCGGTATCGCCGAGCGACCCGCTGCCGACGCAGCAGAGCGTGCAGGAGTACTCGAACCGCCAGCGCAGCGTTCAAGGCAACTCCTTCAACCCGCAAGTCCTCGACTTGCCCGCCGGCCTCGGCCTCGTCGCCGGGTCGGACGCCCCGGGGCCTCTGGTTCCGGTGTGGCTCGATGCCGTCGGCGGCTCGCAGCTGTTGTTCGTACGTCGCGTTGGCACCGGCGCAACGGGTCGGATCCAGGGCGTAGTCGTCGACTGGCCCGCGCTACAGACGCGCCTGACGAGCCTGATCGAAGACCTGTTCCCAGCTGGTAGCACCCGTCTCGTCCGCTGCGAGCACCCGACCGCCGCCGAGCAGCCATCGATGCTCGCGTCGGTGCCGACCCGACTCGAAGCCCCGTACGACGACTCCCTCTGCAGCAGCATGCCGATGCCATGGATCCTCGGCACGACGTGGGGAGTTACGCTGCTGGGACTCGTCGGCCTCGCGTTCGCACTGCGCGCCGCGATCGAGTTTGGCGAACGGCGCGCGCGGTTCGCGGCGGCGGTGACGCACGAGCTGCGCACGCCGCTGACGACCTTTCGCATGTACAGCGAGATGCTCGCCGAGGGTGTCGTGACCGAACCGGCAGCGCAGAAGGAGTACCTCACGACGCTGCAGCGCGAGAGCGACCGACTGTCGCGCGTGGTCGAGAACGTGCTCGCCTGGTCGCGCCTCGAAGACGGCCGCTTCACCGCTCGGCGTGTCCCGTGCGAGGTCGGCCCGATGCTCGATCGCCTCGTGCCAACGTTGCAGCGAAGGCTCGCCGAAGCGGATCTCCAACTCGTCGTCGACGCGACCGACGAAGCGCGTGCCGTCGTGACGACGACTGACGAAGACGCCGTCGGGCAGATCCTGTTCAACCTCGTCGACAACGCTGCCAAGTACGCGCGCGGCGCCGGCGATGGGCGCGTCGAACTGACGGCGCGGACGAGCGGCGGTCGCGTCCAACTCGCGTTGCGCGACCACGGCCAAGGTGTGCAACGGGACATGCACGATCGCATCTTCGCCCCGTTCGACCGCGGCGCGGTGGCGGCCGGCAGCAACGACGTGCCTGGCGTCGGCCTCGGGCTCGCGTTGGCCCGCGGCCTCGCGCACGACCTCGATGGCGATCTGCGACTCGACGCGACCGTCGCGGACGGCGCCTGCTTCGTGCTCGAACTGCCGCTCGCGTGAACGCTTCGAAGACGGCGTCCTCGCCTGGTCGAGGTGGCGACTCGGAGCTGCAGAAGGACGGGCACGCTCCACCGTCGAGAACCACTGACCCTCACAGCCGAACGAACAGCCCCTGCTTCTCCAGCCCGCGCAGCATCGCCCACGTCACCGCGAAGAAAACCGCGAACCCGACCCCGACCCACCACAGCGGCGCGTCCTTCGGCACGAAGGGATCGACGAAGTCCTCAACCAGCCCGTGCAGCACGTAGGCCGCGAGCGCGTTCTTGCCGAACGTCGTGAACACCGCCGCGCGCGCCGAGCGGACGTCAGCGGCCCAGCGGCACGATGCGAACACCACCATCGCGAACCCGACGCCCGCCAACTGATAGCTCGCCCCCGCCGTCTGCTGGCTCATCGTCCACAGATCGCGCTCGTGCCACGGCGCCACGAATGGCGGCGCCGCGAGCACGCCACCCTGCGACAGGCACGAGCACACATATCCGGCCCCCATCGTGAGCAGCCCCAGCCCAGCGATCGCTGGCGCGGTCATTGCCCCACGTTCGTCGCGCGTTCGCAGCATCGATCCCGCGAGCACCGGCACCGTCCAACCCAAGAACCCGAGCGGCCCGCCGTCGATGCAACTGTTCGCGACGAGCCAGGACTGATAGCCGGCAATCAGACAGGCCGTATGCAAAGCGAGCGAGCCGACGAGCCACCAAGCCTGCGCGCGCAGCGACTTCGCCACCACCTGCAACACCCACAACGTCGCGAGCGCGATGTGCACCAAGGCCTGGAACGGCGACCGCACGAACGCCTTGCCCACCGCCGCCAACCCTTCGTCCTGTAGCGCCTGCCACGTCGCGAACTCGCCGTCGAGCCCGTGCACGACGAGCCCAAGCAGCACCAGCGCGAGCGCGCGGCGCACCGCGAGCCAGCGCGCCTTCGCGGCCCCTTCCTTCTCGACGTGGCGAACGTAGGCCAGTCGCAGCGCGTAGCCGACGGCGAGGAAGAACATCGGCATCACCGCGTCGGCGAGGCTGAACCACGTGCGGTGGTGGCGCAGCAGTGCTGGGACCGACGGATGCCCGGCGCCGAAGTTGACGACGAACATCGCCGCCACGGTCAGCCCGCGGAACTGGTCGAGCGATGAGAGGCGCGAGGACGTGGATCTCCGCGCGATCGCGTCGCCCTCCCCCGTCGGTTGCGCTGCCGAGCTTTCCTTCATCCGAGGAAAGGTTATCGGCAGGCTTTCCTTCCCAGAAGGAAGCTATGCCGCACGCGTCGCACCGTCCAACGGACCGCTCCAGCGGCTCCGTGCCATCGGGAGATGCGCGCACTGGCGAACGCACAGCCGAAGCCGCCATGATGCGCGCACGATGCGCACCACCCTGCTCCTCGCAGCCCTGCTGCCGTTTGCCGCGAGCTGCGGCTCGCTGACCTACGACCTCACCGACGTCCCCTTCCCCGTCAGCGCGCGGCCGAATGCCGAACGCCAGAGCGAGGAGTTCGAACTGACCGGCAAGAGCGTGCTGTGGGTGCACGGTCTCGCCGGCAAGGATCAACCCGACGTCGGCGCCATGCTGCGCGAGCACTGCAACGGCAGCCTCGGCGTCAGCGACTTCCGCGTCAGCCTCGGCGCCTCCTTCCACGACTGGCTGCTGACGCACCTTTCGCTCGGCTTCGTGCGCATGAAGACGGTCCGCGTGACCGGTCGCAAGATCACCCGCTGACTGCCCCATGCCACCGCGCCTTCCGCCATCACCCACCCTCACCGACCCCACCATTCGGTGCGGTGCGCAGCATCGACGAATGCCCCCGAGTTGACGGCTCGAAGCGAATACACGAAGCTGTGGTATGTACATCGAGTCCGACTCGGCGCCAGAGGCCGAGAACCCAGAGCCCGCAACGCCTGACGTCCATCCCTTTGCTGCCGTGCCGGACACCCTGCACGCAGCCCTCGCGCGTCGCGGCTTCGACAAACTAACCACCGTCCAAGATGCCTTGCTCGCAGCCGACGACGGCGTGCGCGACCTACGCATCAGCTCGCAGACCGGTTCGGGCAAGACTGTGGCGATTGGCTTCGCACTCGCGCACGACTTGCACAATGACCAACGGCGCGGTCCGACGACGCTGCTGGTCACGCCCACGCGTGAACTCGCGAGCCAAGTATGCGAAGAGTTGTCGTGGCTGTTCGAGGACCTGCGCGGCTGCGTCTGCGAAGTAGTCACGGGCGGCACACCGATCGGCCGCGAACGGCAACGGCTCTCGCGCCGACCCGAAGTACTCGTCGGCACCCCCGGTCGCTTGCTCGACCACATCCGCACCAAGGCGCTCGACCTGTCGTCCGTGCGCCAGCTGGTGCTCGATGAAGCCGACCAAATGCTCGACCTCGGCTTCAAGGACGAGCTCGATGCGATCCTCGAGGCGTTGCCGGCCGAACGGCGAACGCACTTGGTGTCGGCTACGTTTGCACCGGCGGTCGTCGAACTCGCCAATCGCTTCCAACACAACCCGATCCTTGTCGCCGGCCAACGACCTGGCACCGCACACGCAGACATCGAGCACATCGCCGTGCGCATTCCCGCACGCGGTCACTACGCCGCCTTGGTCAACCTGCTGTTGATGGCAGGTGACGATCGCACGCTGGTGTTCGTGCGCACGCGCGAAGACACGGGCACGCTGGCCGACAAGCTCGCGGTCGATGGCTTCACGGCGCTGCCGATCAGCGGCGATCTCGCGCAGGCTCAGCGCACGCGCACGCTCTCTGCGTTCAAGCGCGGTGCGGTGCGCACGCTGATCGCAACCGACGTTGCGGCTCGCGGCCTCGACGTACAGGACGTGACCATGGTCGTGCACATCGATCCGCCGATGGACTCCGAGACCTACGTACACCGCAGCGGCCGAACCGGACGCGCCGGCCAGAAGGGTCGCAGCATCATGCTGGCACTCAAGTCGCACGAGAGCAAAGTGCGCCGCATGTACTCGCAAGTGCGCGTGACGCCGGTATGGAGCTTTCCGCCAAGCCCCGACGCCGTGTTCAAGCGCCAGATGGAGCGCGCCGAACGCAACGCCGCATCGGCCATCGCGGCACATGCCCTCAGCGAAGGTCAACGTGCGGTTGCCGCGCACCTGCTGCGCGATCGGGATGCCGTCGATGTCGTCGCGGCGTTGCTGATGCAGGCGGGCCAAGGGCCGCGCCAGCCATTCCCGTTCGCTAACTCTTCGCCGTCGCTGCCGACCGCGACCGCGAGTCCGGCGCCATCGCCTGCGCCCGCGCCCGCGCCCGCGCCTGCCCGACCGGCAATGAAGGCCGCCGCCGCCACGTCCGCACCACTGGCCGCTGCGATCGCGGCGACCGCAATCGAGCGCGCGCCCGCGATCCCGCCGGAGCCGGTCGCCCACCCCAATAGCGAACTGCTGATCGAACCAGAGCAGACGGTGCAGCGGCGACCGTTGCCGACGCGCGGCCAGGCCCTGGCGAAGCCCGCGTGGCAGAAGAAGCCCGACGAGCAGAAGATGCGCCTCGAAGATGTCGGCCTCGATGAGCCCGTCGGCGGCGGCGAGCCTGGCTACACGCGATTCTCGATCAACTGGGGCGTGCGCGACGGCGCCGATGCCCGTCGCATTCTGGCCCACGTTTGCCGTCGTGGCGGCGTCGACAGCGGCGCCGTGGGCGCGATCGAACTGCGCGCGACCACGAGCCTGATCGACGTGACCAACGAGGTCGCAACCAGCTTTGGCAGCCGCGTACAAGCGCGCGACCGCCGCGATCCGCACCTGAAGATCACGCGCTACCACGCGCGCGGCAGCAAGGCGCAGGGCGAGATCGAAGCCAGCTAGAGTCGCATGGCAGCGTGCCGGAGCCCTACTCCGGTGCGCGACCGCAGACTTCGTCGATCTTGTCGCGCAGCGTCTGCATCCGAACGGGCTTGCATAGATAGTCGTCCATGCCGGCAGCAAGGCACGCTTCGCGATCGCCAGCCAGGGCATTGGCCGTCAGCGCGACGATCGGGAGCTTCTCGAACCTGCCGCCAAGACTGCGAATGCGGCGCGCGGCTTCGTAGCCGTCCATCTCGGGCATCTGGCAGTCCATCAACACGAGGTCGAAGGTCCCCTTCTGCACCGCCTCGAGTGCTTCGAGTCCGTTCTGTGCAAATTGTGCCTCATGACCGAAGCGCACGAGGATGCTCTCGACGACGCGTTGGTTGATCTGGTTGTCCTCGGCGACCAGAAGGCGCAGCCGGCGGCTCGAGCGGTGCGGCAGATTGAACTCCGTGACCAACGCCTGGGGCTTTGCAATATCGCGATCGACCAACTGCTGCACCGCATCGACGAGACTCGATTGGCGCACCGGCTTGGTCAGGTAGGCATCGACGATGGTCCCACCCGCGCCCACAAGGCTGCTCCGCAACGTCGCCGACGTCAGCATCAAGATGGGTGTGTGCCGCAGGTCGCGGCGGGCACGGATAGCACGCGCAACCTCGAGACCGTCGACGTCCGGCATCAAGTAATCGAGCACGATGAGCGCGAACGGATCGCCAGCTTGGAGCGCAGCGTCAATCGCAGCAAGCACGCTGCTGCCATCGGCGCATTGCTCCGTTCGCATCGCCAACGCCCGAAGCTGGCTGTCGACGATGCGACGATTGATCTCGTTGTCGTCGACAATCAACACCCGCCTGCCCACGAGCCGTGGTGGCTTGGCGCGAACTGCGAACCCGACACCCCGAAGCAGCGTCAGTTCGAACCAGAAGCAGGAGCCGCTGCCCAAGGCGGAATTGACGCCGATGCCACCGCCCATCGCCTCGACGAGGCGCTTGCAGATCGCGAGCCCTAGGCCGGTCCCACCGTACTTGCGCGTGGTCGAGGCATCGACTTGCGAGAACGACTCGAACAGCCGATCGCGGCGATCGGCGGGAATGCCGATCCCGGTGTCGATGATCTCGAAGCGCACAGTCACGCTTTCCTTGTCCTCGCCACTCTTGCGCGCGCGCACGTGCACCGAACCGGTGGCCGTGAACTTGATCGCATTGGCGATGAGATTGGTGAGGACCTGACGCAGGCGAATTGGGTCACCGAGCAAAGCCAGCGGCAGCTCGGGATCGGCGTCGACCAGCAACTCGAGGCTCTTGGCCTCGGCCGCGTGCACCATCATTTCCGCCACGTCCCACAGGATCGAAGACAACTCGAACTCGATGGACTCGAGTTCGAGCTTGCCGGCCTCGATCTTCGAAAAGTCGAGCACGTCGTTGACGATCGCAAGCAGCGACTCGCCGCCGCTGCGCACCATCCGCGTGTACTCGATCTGCGTCGCATCGAGCTGGGTCTCGAGCAGCAGACCTGTCATGCCGATGACGGCGTTGAGCGGAGTCCGGATCTCATGGCTCATGTTGGCGAGGAACGCGCCCTTGGCTGCCGCTGCGGCCTCGGCCATCTGCATCGCCCGCACGAGCTCCTCATGCGTCCGGCGACGCAGTTCGTCGTCGGCTTCACTGCGGCGAACCAAGCGCATCCCGTAGATCGTGATGCCGACGATGATCAACACTGTCGCAATTGCGATCAGCCACTCATAGCGCTTGAGTGCGCCGACTTCGGCGGCCTGCTGCTGGAAGAGCACCGTTTGGATGCCGCGGATCTGCGCGCGCAGATCCGTGCTCGCGGCCATCACGTGGCCAAAACAACGGTCCATGGTGGCCATGCGCCGACCCGCCGCTTCCGCATCACCAGAGTGGAAGTCGCGGAAGATCGCTAGAGCCTCGTTGCTGAGACCCTGCATCGCATGCTCCATGCTGACGAGCCCCGCTAGCAGCGGTTGTCTCGTCTGCGGCTCGACGTGGGCTTCGATGTTGCTGCGAATAGCACGGAGGTGGTCGGCAAAGTCCGTCTTCGCGGCTTCGAAGCGACGCTGCTCGGTCTCGACGTCGTGCGAGTCAAAGACGTCGTTGCCTGGTGCACTGACCGCAAAGGCGCGTTGCGTCAGTTCGGACAATTCGCCACTGCGCGTTGCCCATTCGAGGTTGCGGCTAACGCTGTTGCCATAAACCTCAGCCAGCTCATGGTTGAGATAGAGACTGAAACAGATGGTCGCCAGATCGAATGCCGCGAGCACGACGTAGATGCACAACCACCGACGCCGCGGGCGCTCTGGGTTGGTCGCTCCTCCAGGACGGACGATCACGGCAGCTTGATCGGTCCTACCGGATCGCAAACATGAGTCCCCGCGGCGCTCGGCTGCAGCTCGCCGGCGGGGGGCGGGCAACGGCACTTGCCGTCGCCCATCCTGTGATCCAGGCTGTTTTCCTGGACGCGATCAGCCGATCGTGAAGCCCACGACGTTGCTCGCGCATGCTGCAATCGCGAACGGACGCAGAGTGAACGCAAAGGTCGCTGCCTGCGCGTTCAGTTGGACCTGCCGCGTGATGCCGGCAGGAACCAGAAAGGACACGGACGCATTGCCGTTCGCATCAGCGGTTCCGAGCGGCAGCGGGAAGAACGGCTGAGCGAGGCCAAGCGTCAGGCTCAACGGGCCGAGGTTGATCGCCGTCGTGCCGGTGGTCTGACCGACCACGAGCGCGACCATGCCATTGGCAGAGGTCCCGGTGACCGCGACGGTCAGTGTGGTGCCGACGGTGCCGGCGCCGGTGATGGCCAGCGTGCCGCATTGAGCGGACGCGATGCTGGCGAGCGAAAAGACGGAAGCGAGCAGTAGGTTGCGCATGGGTGCTAGATGGGGCGATTGCGGCGGTCGGGAGTGATCGCTTGGCTCGCGCCCTACGGGACCTGCGCTACGCACGGCGGCCGCGTACCGGTTGCAGAAAACCGATCCCTCCGGACCGCTGGCCGTTACTTGACCGCGGCTTCGCGGTCGGCCTTCGCGCGAGACCACGACAGCGGCGGTGTTCGTCAGCGCCGGCCGCCGCAGAGGCTGTGGGAAGCCACGCTTCTCCAGCTCTCTAGAGCGCCCAGCCTGCGACTACGGAACGACGACGACGAACTGGTCGGCATCGACCCGACTCTCGAGCACGCGCAGCGGCTGCAGCTCGCTGCCGGCCCGCACTTCAAACCGCGCCGCTTCATCCGTCGCCCGCAACTCGACGTAGCCGTCGCCGTCGCCCCGAGCAACGTCGCGCCGCAGCCCGTCGATGGATGTGGCGACGAGCGGACTGCGAACGGGCGCCCCAGCCTTGTCGACAATGCGCACGCGGCGGCCACGAGCGGGGCGCAGATGCAGTTCGCAGTCGACGGTGGTCAGGCCAAGTTGCACGCTCGCGTGCGCCCCTAGCAAGCCGTGATGCGCAAGGACTGCGACGTCGTAGCTGCCGGGCATGAGCCCACCGAAGCGGAAGACGCCGCCCTCGCCGGCCAGAACCGTGCGCGCGTAACCATCGCCCACGACCTGCACGGGTGCACCGGGCTGCGGCGCGCCATGCGCATCGCGAATAGTACCGCGGACGGCTCCGCCCCTTGCTGCACCGATCTCGGGCAGCGGCACGCGACCGGTCGCCCGCGACGGGCTCACCGGCTCGGTGCGCGCCGCCAAGTAGAGATCGTCCTTGCCGGCGTATTGCACGATCAGCGTGTTGGGCCCGTCTTGCAGCGCGATCTCATAGCGACCGGCCGCGTCCGTCCGCGCCAGCGCCCCGGTTTCGGCGACCAGCACCAACGCCGCGGCAAGAGGTGCGTGATCGAGTCCACGGACGAGCCCTTCACCGCGCAGTTTTCCCAATGCGGACAAAGACGGGACGAAGAGCTCATCCCAAGGGGCAGAAGGCTCCAAGGTGGCGACGACCGTTTCGCCGACGGCTGGGAAACTGCGGACGAACTTCGAACGATGGCCCGCGGCGGCAATCTGCAAATCGGCGACCAGCCCGTCACCGACGGCGATTTCAAAACGGCCGCCCGCATCGGTGCGAGCCCGCGCGGGACCAGCCGCGACTTCTGCGCCCGCGAGCAAGAACCCCATCGCATCGAGTACCCGCCCAGTGACCGCCACCGCGGCTTGCGGTTTTGGTGGCGGCAGCCGCAGCACCACAGGCAAGCGAGACGGCGATTGCGACGCCCCGTGCGCCGCCACCGGGAGGTGGCCGCTCCAGGCGAAGGCAGCCAGCATCAGGACTGCGCACAGCAACATGGCTTGAGTAGGACGTTGCAAGGGTGGCCTCTAAGCGAGCGGAACGCGGCGCACGATAGCACCGCGCTCGATGGCACAGAGCTAGCGACCCGCCACAAAGTTGGCGACCGTTGACGGACCTACACTAGAGGGGGACAGTCTGTTCGCCCTCCCCCATACGCGCTCCCGCCATGAATCGATCCCTGCTTCCCGTGCTGCCGACCGTCGTCGGCGCACTGCTCTGCGTTGCTTCCGCACACGCCCAAAGCAACGTCGTCGCTGGTCGCGACCTGCAGCTCCAGGACACCTGGAACCTGCGTGGTTACGTGCGCTCCGGCACCTACCCCAACGGCGCCTTCGCTCTGGGTGCGTGGACGACGTGCTGCAATCCCGGCACGAACGACATCCCGTTCCAGGCCGCGATGAGCCCAAACCACGGCTTCATTCACTGGATCGTCGCTCGCGAAGCCAATGGTCGCTTCGAACAGATCTCCAACTGGAGCTACGTCAAGCACACGTTCGGTTCGAGCAATGACCCAAGCCCCTGCGGCACGTGCGCGGGCCCAGGCAACTTCAACGCCGTCGAAGTCGGCTGCTCGGATACCTACGCGAACTCGCAGGCCGTCAACCACTTCGACCTCGGACCGCCGTCGGAGATCGATCCGTGGCTCGGCACCTGGGATCCTGTCTGCTCGTTGTTCGACCGCGGCGATCCCCCTGCGGCGCCAGCGAGCATCTGCAATGGCCTCCGCAGCCTGACGAACCAGCAGGCGTCGGCGTTGAATGCGACGCTCCACAATCAGATGCGGGTCCGCGACCAGGAACTGCTGGTGCCGAACTCGACGTTCTGGTTTCAGTCCGCGTACCTGATCCCGAGCGAGCTCGAAGCACTGCGCGACAACAACCTCGGCTCGCGCGGCTTCGTGCCAACGTGGACCGGGACCTCGTGGAGCATCGCCGACACCGGCACCTTCCTGCAGGGCTCGGTCCTGCAACGCTGGCCGGGCGCATCGATCTCTTCCGCCAACAACGTCGGCGAGGACGGTCGCTTCTATGTCGCCGTCAAAGTGACGGGTCCCGTCGACGGCAAGTACCACTACGAGTACGCCGTCCAGAACCGCGACAACAAGCGTGGCCTCGGTGCACTCCGCATCCCGATTTGCCCAACTGCCAGCGTCACGGGCTTCGGCTTCCATGACGTCGACCAGGACCCGCTCAACCAATGGGTCGGTAGCAAGGTCGGTGGTGAGATTGTCTTCAACGGCACCGGCAACCCGCTGCGCTGGAATTCGATCTTCAACTTCTGGTTCGACTGCGACGCGGCGCCGGTCACCGGTTCGACGCTGTCGCTCGACCAGCACGACATCGGCGCTGGCACGGCCAGCGTGCTCGTGACCAGCACGGCCCCCGGCGGCCTCTACAACGAGAACCTCGGCGCTGGCTGCGGCATCCGCGGAGCTGCACCTCGCCTCTACGCTCTTGGTGCGCCGGATCGTGCGACGCTCGGTAACACGACGTTCCAGCTGAGCAGCGCCGGCAATCCCGCCAATGCGCCGTGCGCCTTTGCGTTCAGCACGCAGGATGGCTCGTTTGTGGCCGGCCCCGGCTGCACGATCTACTCCGCCAACCTCGGCTCGATGAACTCGATGGGCCTGATCACGGCGGACGCCGCCGGCAATGTCACGATCGCGCTGCCGATCCCCAACCTGCCGATCTTCGAAGGTCAGCATCTCGACATGCAGGCCGTCAACATCGTCACTGGCGGCGCCCTGCTCGGATCGTTCAATCTGAGCAACGGTCTGCGCCTGCGAATCGGCTCGGCGATCAGCGCCTGCCCGTAAGCCTGTAGTGCCCGGTGGCGGCGCGCGGGATACGCTCCCGCGCCCCGCCGGGCTGCGCGCTGCGCGAGGCCGGCTCGAATCGGCCCCCTTCGAATGCGCATGCGCCCACCACTCGTCGCGTCGTTCCTGCTCGCACTCTGTCTGCCGTTCGCGATCGCGCAGGCTCCCGCTGCGGCGACGCTGGCTCCCGCTGCGGCGACGCTGGCTCCGGTCGCGCAGCAAGCGCCGACAGGACTGACCAAGGAGCAACTCGACGCCATCGCTGCGCGCGCCTTCGAAGTATTCCGGCCCAAGGGCATGGCCCTCGCGGTCGTGAAGGACGATGCGCTCGTCACCGAGATCGCGTTCGGCGAACGCAAGGACGGTCAGCCCGCGACGCCGCGATCCCTGTTCAACATCGCGTCGTGCAGCAAGGCGTTCACTGCCGCTCTCGTCGCACAGCAGGTCAGCGCCGGCAAACTCCGCTGGAACGATCGCGTCGTCGACCACGTGCCCGAGTTCCGCATGCAGGATCCGTGGATCACGGCGCGCATGACGGTCGCGGACCTGTTGTCGCACCGCTGTGGCCTCGTGACGTTTGCCGGCGACCTCCTGTGGTATGGCTCCGACTACACCGACGCCGAGGTGTTGGCGCGCATCGAGAAGCTGCCGATCAAGCAGAGCTTCCGCGAAGAGTTCGGCTACCAGAACCTGATGTACATGGTCGCCGGCATCGTGCTCGAACGCACGACCGGCCGCAGTTGGGAGCAGCTCGTCGAAGAGCAGATCATGCAACCACTCGGCATGACCGACACGCGCGCCAGCGTGCAGCGATTGCCAGAAGGAGCCGAGCGCGCCTTCCCGCACATCGACGGTGCGATGGTCGAGGACCATGCCTTCGTCGCGTGCAAGCCGGCCGCGTCGATCTACTCCTCGGTGCACGACCTCTCGCACTGGATCCGCGCCCTGCTCGCGTCCGGGACGCTCGGCGAGACCAAGGTGCTCGAGCCCGCAGAACTCGCGGAGATGTGGCACCCGCGCGTGTCGATCCGCCGCGGGCCGGCGGACCCGCTGAACTTCATGGGCTACGGCCTCGGTTGGTTCGTGAGCTACGAACGCGGCCGCAAGGTCGTCGAGCACGACGGCGGCATGCCGGGCTTCTTGAGCAAGGTCTCGCTGGTGCCCGCCGAACACCTGGGCTTCGTCGTGCTCAACAACAGCAACGACGGCGTGCTCAACGAAGCGATCAAGCAAGCGATCTATGCGGCACTCGACGGGAAGGACCCGTTCGCGCAGATCGAACGACTCGGCAAGATCAACGAGCGCATCACAGCGCGCACCAAGCAAGAGATTGCGCGCCGCGAGGCCCAGCGCGTGGCCGACACCGCGCCGACGTTGCCCTTGAAGGCCTATGTCGGTCGCTACGTCGACGCGACCTACGGGCCGGCCGAGGTGACGCTCGACGGCGAGACGTTGAAGGTCGAGTTGATCCCGTCGAAGCGGCGGTTGTTCGGCCCGATGGCGCACTGGCACCACGACGTGTTCCGCGTCGACTTCCCCGATCGCTTCCTGCCGTTCGCGCTGTTCCGCTTCGAGTTCGACAGCGAAGGCGGGATCACAGGCTTCCGCATCGACTGCCCGATCGCGGACTTCGACTTCGGCGCGCTGCAGTTCGACAAGGTCCAGCCGAAGAAGTGATCCGAGGGACGCGGCGCGAGGAACGCCCGCTACTTCGCCGCCGCGACCTTCTCGCGCAGCACGGCGAGCGCCTTCTCGAGGATCGGATCCGCGGTCTCGAAGTCCTTCGGCGCACACGCGACGAGCACGTCCGGAGCCAAGCCTTCGCCTTCGATCGGCGTGCCGTCGAGGCGCAGGTCTTGCCAGCTCGGGACCATCGCGGTCACGCCGTTCTGCAGGTCGACGGGCTGAGGGTTACCGCTGCTGCCGTACGTCGGTTGGCCGACCACCGTGCAGTCGTTCGCCTGCCGCATCATCTGCACGAAGGACTCGCAGCTGCTCATCACGCAGCGGCTCGTCAGCACCGCGACCGGACCTTCGAAGCCGTCGTCGCGCCCCGTCAGCGAACGTTCCTGCACCGGCCCGAAACCGTCCTTGCCGGCGCCGTCGCGGACGTGGTGCCGCCCGTAGACCTTCTCGCCGCGCACGAACCACGCCGCGACCTGCTGCGCGAGGCGTTCGTCGCCGCCTGAGTTGAGCCGCACGTCGACCACCATCGCCTTGCAGTCCATCAACTCGGTGATCGCAGCGCCGATGCGTTGTGGATCGACAGGCTTCTGCCAGCTCGCGATCACCAGATAGCCGATGCCGTCGTCCGTGCGCCCGTAGAGCGTCGCGTTGTCGATCTTCTCGGACTTCACGTAGCGCGGCAGGAGTTGCGGGCGGAACAGCGCATCGACCTCGCGGGAGGTCACGCCGATCGTCGAGCCGTTGACCGTGAACCACAGGTGCAGGTCCTGCGTCGGAGCGAGTGCCTTTGCCACCGCCGAGGCGAAGGCGCGATCGGTGCGCGCCGCGAGCGCCGACTTCGCGGCCGCCTCCTTCAGGCCTTCCCAGTCCTTCACGCGCACGTCGCGGTGCGAGTAGCGCAACTGCAGCGCCTCGAACAACAGATCGAACGCGAGCTGATTGCGTTGCCGCTGTTCGGTCTCCGGGCGCAGAACACCGGGCATCGTCGTGAACGTCCAACTGCGCGCAATCAGCGGCACGCCGTCCTTGCTCTTCGTGTTGGCGGAACCCTGGCAGTTGAGCCCGATGCGGTATTCGCGATCCGGTGCAAGTTCGACCTCGAACTCCAGCGTCGTGTCGCTGATCCACTTCGGCTTGCTCCGCGCAGTCGGGAACGTCGGCCCGCCGCCGCACAGCGAGTAGGAGCTTTGCTCCATCGCGCGATCGAACACGACGACGAGCTTCGTCTGCACCTTGGCGTCGACCTCGGCTCCTTCCGGCGGATCGAGGGACACGACCTTCGGCGCCTCCTGCGCGAACGCCGAGGCGAGGAGGCAGGACAGAACGACGAGCGCGCGAATCGTCATGCGCCGCATGCTACTGCGGTGCTCATTGCATTCGCGGACGCTCGCGCTCTCTCAGCGGCAGAGCCGCGGCGGCGCCACGTCGAGCACGGTCTTGAGGCCCGGGCTCGCGGCCGCCACGCCGTGCAGGTTGTTGACCAGGATCGCCGCGGTCGCCTGATCGCCGGCGATGCCGCCGTGGAACTTCAGGTGCACGGGCGGCGTGCTCTGCAGCACCACTTCGTCGCGCGGATCGGGCGCGCCGACGTACATCGAGAGGTCGAGGTGGACGATCGTCGTGCCGCCCTTCTTGCCGTAGCCGTGGTTGCGGATGCCCGCGACCTGGCCCTTCTCGACCGTGAGGAACTTGGTCACGCGCTTCTCGGTGGCGAGAACTGGCTCGACCGTCTGCTCGATGGTGTCGACGTCGAAGCCGAGCGCCTTGCTGACGAGGGCCACCGACTCGCGCATGCCGATGTGGCCGAAGCGACCCGTCGCCATCTGCGCCTCGAACTCGGCGACCGACAGGCCGGCACCGACCTTCTTCTGCAACGGCAGGCGGCGCGTTCCGGCATCGACGACGCGCGTGCACTGCACGCCCGTCACGTCGAACGTCACTGCGCTCGCGACGATGGCGACGAAGTCCATCGCGTAGCCGGGGTTGACGCCGGTGCCGAGCACGCTGATGCCGCCCTTCACGGCCGCCGCGTCGATCTCCTTGGCGATGTCCTTGTGCTGCATCTCCGGCACCAGCAGCTCCTCGGTCGACGACACGACGTCGACGCCGCACTTGGCCGCGAGCAGCAACTGGTCCTTCACGACCGGCATGAACGACGACGTGCAGTGGAGCATGACGTCGGCCTTCCATTCCTTCAGCGCCGCCTCGGCATCTAAGCGCACCATCACGCCGGTCTTCGTGCCGAGTTCGAGCAAGTCACCGAGATCCTTGCCGACCTTTTTCGGATCGACGTCGATGGCACCGACGAGCTGGATCGACTTCTTGGACAGGGCGAGGCGGGCGGCGGCGAGGCCGATCGGGCCAAGACCGAACGAGACGACGCGGAGGGGTTGGCTCATAGGGGGCAAAGAGTCTAGCGACCCCCGCCGCCGCCCGCGTCCCCTCGGGGTTCGACTTCTGCCGTTGGCGGACCTGGGTCCCTGACCTACTCTCCCCGCCCCGAGCCGCTCCCTACCGTCGAACCGAAGAACCCACAGCAATCATGTATCCCGAAGAACTGATCCAACCGATGCGCCAGGAACTGACCAGCATCGGCGCCGAAGAACTGAAGACCGCCGCCGCCGTCGACTCCTGGGTGCAGGACAAGCGCAGCGGGGTCCTGGTCATCAACTCGGTGTGCGGCTGCGCCGCCGGCATGGCCCGCCCCGGCATCGGCCTCGCGATGCGGCACGCCGTGAAGCCCGAGCGCTTCGCCACGGTGTTCGCCGGTCAGGACAAGGACGCGACCAGCCGCGCCCGCGGCCACTTCGCCCACATCCCGCCGTCGAGCCCGTCGGTCGCGGTGTGGAAGGACGGCACCGTGGTCGACTTCCTGCCGCGCGGCAAGATCGAAGGTCGCTCGGCGCAGGACGTCGCGCGCGACCTGATGGCGATGTTCGACAAGCACTTCGCGGCGAAGTGACCGGGTTCGCTGTGGCAGTCGCTACGAACGAGTAGCGACCGCCGCTCGAGGATGCCGGTCTGCCGGCCTCTGGCCCGCGGCACGGCGATTGACGAGGCGCGCGCCATCCCACGCTCGAAGCCGGGCTGATCCCGGCACCGCCCCCGCTCGAGCGCGACCTTCGTCGGAGATCGTGATGCCTCGTTCTCGCTCGCTCCTCGCCGTCGCCTTGGCGACGTGCCTCCCGCTCGCCGCGCAATCGCTGACCTTCGTCGTGCACACGCCGCAGGGGACCTCGGGATCCCACTGCGATCCGCAGACGTGCACGCCGGCGAACGCCACAGCCAGCGTCGGCGACCCGGTCGACCTCGTGCTGCGCGGCGCCTTCCGCCGGCCGCACTGGCTGCTGGTCGCGCCGATGCCGGCGCAGTGCGTGGCGCTGCCGGGCTTCGCCGGCAACCTGCTCGTCGCAGTGACGGCCGACATCGTCCCGCTCGACCTGATCACGGGGATGCCCGGCGGCGACCCGCTGGGGTGCAGTTCGCTCGCGGGAACGCACACGGTGTTGGTGCCGAACACGCTGCCGGTCGGCGTGCAGGTGTTGCTACAGGGCCTCGCACCGATGCCGTCCGCGACGGGTGGTGAACCGGTCTGGACGCTGTCGAACGGCGTGGTGCTGACGATCGTGTGAAGGAGGTGCGGCTGCGGCGTGCGCGGGTCCGCCCGCTCAGTTCTTCCACACGAGGTCGAACACCTCGACGAGGCCCTTGTCGGCCGGCAGCGCGAACTCCTGCTTCTGAGCCACGCCTTGCTTCTCCACCACGAGCCTGCAGGCGCGGCGCGGCAGACCGCGAAGGACCGCGCGGCCGTCGCGATCGGTGTCGATGACACTGCTGTCGAAGTTGCCGTACTCGTCGAGGAACTCGAGTTCGTTGCCGTCCTCGTCGAGCGCCTGGATCTCGAGCTGGGGCATCGGGGTCGATGCCCCGTCGATCACGCGCACGAACCGGAGCGGACTCTTCTCGAGCCGCGCTTCGAACACCATCGGCCCGCCTCCGACCTGCACCTTCTTCACGAACAGCGCATGGTCCAAGGCCCGCACGCGCACTTCGACCTCGCCTTGCCGCACCGCGCACGTGAACGGTTCGCCCGCGGCCGCGCGGCGCGGCGTGTAGAGCCCACCTTCGACGCGCACTTCGTTGACCTCGAGCAGCGCCCCGGTGTCCGCATCGACCGGCTTCACCGCGAACAGCACCAAGCCCTCGCATCCCTCGCCGGGCCGCAGCGTGACTTCGTCGCCCGCGCGAACGCGGCGACGCGCCGGTAGCCCGCCGCGGTCGGGGAAGGCCCAGAGTTCGTGTTCGCCCTCGCCGAGGTCCTCGAACCGGAACTTCCCGTCTTCGCCGGTCCCGAGCGAGCCGCCGCCGCCCGTGAGCGGGAGGATCTCGGGGACATCCGGACGCATGGCGCGGAAGGCGCCGGCAGGTCGGCGCAAGCACACGTCCGACTGCAGTGGCTTGCCATCCAGATCGAGGACGACACCGCGCACGGTCCCCGGCGTGTGGAAGCGAATCTCGATCTCGTGCGTGCCGGCAGTCAGCAGGATCGGCCCCCCGATCGCGACCGGCAACGTGTAGGCCTCGGCGCTGATGCAGACCGTCTCGCCGGGTTCGTGTTCGAACTCACAGACGCCGTCGTCCGTCGTGCCGACCTCGGTGCCGTAGACCAGGTCGGGCGTCTTGTGCACGCGAATGGTCGCACCGCTGTGCGGCTCACCGCCGGAGCCGAGCACACGCACGCGAACCTTCGCCTTCGGCGCCGCGAGCGCTTTCGCGGCGGGCGGTGGCACGACGAAGCGCACCGACCGTTGGCCGGCGGGCACATCGATGGAGGCCCAGTGGTTGCCGCGCAGACGCACGGAGAAGCGCCACGGCAGCAGATCGACGACCACTCGGAAGCGACGCGACTCGTCACTGCCGACGGCTTCAACCGGCTGCGCCGTGTAGTCCCTCTGCTTCGACTCGCACGCGGTGACCAGAGTCGACGACGGCCGCGGCACCTCCGTTCGTCCCCAAGCGTTGTAGTACTCCAACTCGGAGAACCCTGCCGGCAGCACGACCTCGACTTCGGCCTCGATGCGCGCCTCGGCTCGCAGCACGAGGAGGTCCACGAGGCCGCCCGTCGGCAACACCTGGAAGTATGCCTCCTGCACCGGCTTCTCCTCGGCGAGATGCGCAGCGATGTTGGCAGTCCCGACCGGAAGGCGCACCGTGACGCGCCCGTTCGCGTCGCTCGAAGGCTCGTCATCCATCCACATGCTGAGCGCGGTCTCGCGCGGGCCGACGGCAGCCGGCTGCGGATGGACCTCGAGCAGCGCGCCTTCGACCGGTGCACCGACGAGGTCGCGGACGACGACTTCGACGTCGGCCATGCGCGGCAGCACGTAGACGACGCGGCGCGGATCGTCGGCTGTAGGGATCGGCATGGCGCCGCTGCCGAGTTCGCCATAGATCGGATGCTCGATCGAGAACGACTCGAAGAACGGGATCTGGGCAACCGTGGTCGCGAAGGTTCCGTCCTTCTCGGTGCGCCCGCGGTCGAAGCCGTACATGCCCCAACCCTTGCGCCAGTCGACCTTGACCGGGTATCCGCCGCACGGTGCACCGTTGCTGTCGCGCACTTCGATGACGATGCCGTCGCGGACTGCATCGACGAGGACCTGGCCCTCGTCGTCCTCGCTGTGGAACGCGCCGTCGCTCTTGTCGTCGGCGATCACCGTCCGCGCAGCGGGCTCCTTCTGGACGTCGGCTGCGGCGGGCGCTGGTGCAGGTCCCGGTGCGTCGATGACGAGCGGCGTCGGCGCGTGCCCGGCTGCCGCAGGATCGCTGCGCTGCAACCACAGGATGCCCGCGATGGCGATCGCGACGGCGAGCAGCAACCAAGGGGCGCGCGGCATAGGGCGGTGGATGCTAGCCAGCGCCCGCGGGCTCGGTCACTTCTGCGTCTGTTTGCAGACGACCGTGAAGAACGCACTTGCCCCCACAAACGACCGCGGGCCGCATCCTCGTCGGATGCAGCCCGCGGTCGCGAACGAAAGGCCGCATCAGCGGCCCCGCTCAGGCTCGGTTCAGGGAACCGTGCCGAACGTCAGCGTGACGCCATTGCTGGTGATGAAGCCGAACGCGTTGAAGAACGGGTCCACTGCAGCCGACTGCATGTAGAGCGAGACGCCCAGGAACGAAATGTCGTTCGGGATCGCGACGTTGAACGCAACTGTGCCGGTGCCGAACAAGAACGTGTCATAGACCGAGGTGCCCGGATCGACGTGCGCCAGACAGCCTGGCGCGCCCACGATGCCGAGGTCGATGCCCGGGTTGTACTGGGTCGTGCTGATGATGTTGAACAGCAGGCCCGGAGCTGGGACGAAGTTGGTCGTCACCGCCATGTTCGAACCGATGATCGGCTCACCCGTCGCGAGGGCCAGGGGCGCGCTATCGAACGAGCCCGAGCTGAAGGGCATCGCCACCGAGAGGTCGGTGCTCGCGGGTGCCGGCGACGGCAGGCCAGGCGTGAAGCCGACGATCTTGCCTTGCGTGGTGCTGCCGAACACCGACATCGCGCCGTAGCGGATGTCGATCGTACCGTCCGGCGAGAGCTCGACCTGGATGTTGAAGCTCTTCGCTCCGGCGGTGGACGTCGCCAACTCACCGACGTCGTTCCACGTCACGTAGACCTTGTTGTTGACCGCGTCGACGTTGAAGTACACACCGGCCGTTGCATTGACCGTGGTGTTGCGGCTTGCGTACAGGTCGTACCAGCACGGGAAGATGCGCGGCAGGCCACCGTGGGTGCCGGCCGTAGCGCCGACCATGTCCGTCAGCGTCGGCGAGAAGTCACCGCCGGTAGCAGTCGTTGCGGCCAGAGCGATGTAGCCGTTGGTGTTGGCGTGGATCGTCGTGGTCGAGCCGCCGACGAACGGGAACGCGAACGGCAGCGTGCAGGCCTGCGACATCGCATCGTCCGTCATCAGCGCCGGCGTCAAAGCGTTGCTCAGCAACGCGGCGCCCGAGATCGGGAAGAAGGGAGCACCACTGCCAGCGACCGCCGTGTAGGCCGTCGGTGCGCCAGGGATGTTCGGGAACAGCGTGACGCCGGTTCCGAGGTCGAGGCTCGTGCCGACGCCCCCGGGGAAGAGTTCGCCGAACGAGCGCGTCGACGTCAACCCGCAGCCCGTGCCGTAGCTGGCGTTGCCAGCGGCGACCAGCAGCGGATTGCCCGAACCGTTGTTCGGGATGCCGCCCGGCCCGACGATGTCGAACAGCACCACGGGGCAGAAACCACCCGAGAACGTGCCGGTAAGACCCGTCGTCGTCGTGTTGGCGACGCGCTGGCAACGGCTCGCCGCGAGCGACACACCCGTCGACATCGTCGGGATCGTCCCGATGAAGTCCGGGCCGGCAACTTCGATGAGCAAGTCTTGGCCGGCCGTCGGGTCGTAAACGAAGCCGCCGGGGATGACGATGTCGATGACGTAGTTGTTCGGGGTCAGGCCCGCACCGGCGGCAACGGGCAGGGTCGCAAACGTCAGCACGTTCTGCATCACGCCGCGGTTGGTCGCGTAGGTCGTGCTGGCCGCGTTGTAGTCCGAGGCGCTGGTGCCGATGTCGACCGTGGCGCCGGTCGTGACGCCGTCACCCGGATAGCTGCCACCGACCGAAGTGCTCGCATTGGCCGCGCGGAAGCGCATGCGGGTGATGACGCACGGGCCGTTGACGCCGACCGACGTGAAGTGCGACGTGTCGTAGATGAACTGCGACCGGAAGCCGGTCGTCGAGTCACGCCAGGCGAGCGTCGACGACGACGGCTGCGTCAGCCCGGCATTGTCCGGGGCAAAGACGAATGTCTGGGCGCTTGCAATGGTCGCGAGCGCGAGGGTAGAGCAGGCAAGAGCAATGGAATTGCGCATGTCAGAAATCGGGGGGAGGAGGGGTAGGAAACGAAACCGGTTGCGCCCTACGGCGCGCGGACATCAGAGTTTGGAGTTGTCCCAAAAGTTCCCTCGTGGTGCCCCTTTCGACCCGAACAGGAGCCCGCTTCTGTCTGGCCGCATCGCAGACGCATCCGTCGCCACCCGCCCCGGCCGACTCACCCGCAGCCGCCCACGCACCCACCCATCGCCGTCCCGCCCGCCCCGTTCGCCCTGACCATCGCCGCGAACCGCTCGGTCACCGGGTGCCGCTCCTCCAACTCGGGGTGGAAGCACGCCGCCAGCACGTTGCCCTGCTGCACCAGCACCGGGTCGCCGTCGCGCCACGCGAGCACCTCACACCCCGGCCCGACGCGCGTGATCTTCGGCGCACGGATGAACGTGCCCGTCGTCCCCTTTGGCAGCACGTCGCTGCGCAGCGCGAACGTGCCGCTGTGCAGTTGCCGCCCGTAGCCGTTGCGGACCACGGTGACCGGCAGGATCCCGTAGCTGCGTTGGCTCGGGTTCTCGACGTGCTGGGCCAGCAGGATGAGTCCAGCGCAGGTCGCCATCACCGGCATACCGCTCTGCAATGCGCGACCGAGCGGCGCCCACAGGCCTTCGACGTCGAGCAGCTTCAACATCGTCGTGCTCTCGCCGCCGGGCAGCACGATCGCCGCGATGCCGACCAAGTCCCGCGCGCTGCGCACTTCGCGCGTGCAGAGCCCTTGCCGCCGCAGCGACTCCGCGTGGTCTTCGAAGTCGCCTTGCAGCGCCAGCACTCCGACGATCGGCGCGCTCGCGTCCACCTCAGACCCCGCGGCCGGCGTAGCGCTCGTTCGCGGGCATCACGTGGATGTCGATGCCGACCATCGGTTCGCCGAGGCCCTTGCTGACTTCGATCAGCACCTTCGGGTCGCGGAAGTGCGTGACCGCGCGAACGATCGCCTTGGCGCGCTGCACCGGGTTGCCGGACTTGAAGATGCCCGAGCCGACGAACACCGCTTCGGCACCGAGCTGCATCATCAACGCCGCGTCGGCCGGCGTGGCGACGCCGCCGGCGGAGAAGTTGGGGACCGGCAGCTTCTGGTTCTCGGCGACCCAGGCGACGAGGTCGAACGGCACGCGCAGTTCGACGGCTCGCTTCTCGAGATGCTGCGCGTCCATGCCGCGCAGCGCGCGGATCTCCGACATCAGCGCGCGCATGTGGCGCACGGCCTCGACGACGTTGCCGGTGCCGGCCTCGCCCTTGGTGCGGATCATCGCAGCGCCTTCGTGGATGCGACGGAGCGCTTCGCCGAGGTCGCGGCAACCGCACACGAACGGCGTCTTGAACACGCGCTTGTCGATCTGGAACTGCTCGTCCGCCGGCGTGAGCACTTCGCTCTCGTCGATGCAGTCGACCTCCATCGCTTCGAGCATCTGGGCCTCGACGAAGTGGCCGATGCGGACCTTGGCCATCACCGGGATGGAGACGGTCTTCTGGATCGCTTCGATCATCGTCGGGTCACTCGCGCGCGCGACGCCACCGTGCTTGCGGATGTCGGCGGGAACGCGTTCGAGCGCCATCACGGCACAGGCGCCGGCGTCCTCGGCGATGCGGGCCTGTTCGTCATTGACGACGTCCATGATGACGCCGCCCTTGAGCTGCTCGCAGAAGCCGATCTTGCTGACGACTTCTTCTTGGGTGAACCCGGGGACGGACTTCGTGAAGGGACTCTTGGTCATGGCAGTTCTCGCGGAGATCGAATGTCAAAGGAAGTTGCGCGTCGGCAGCAATGCCGGGCCGCGCACGAGTTCGTGGACGAGTTCTTGGAGCACGGTGGCCCCCGCCTCGATTTGTGTGCAGTCGGCGCGCGACAGCGACAGGCGCACGCCGCGCGACGAGTGGCCGTGGGCATCGAAGGTGCGGCCGGGCACGACGCGCACGCCGCGCGCAACCGCCAGTTCGGCGAGACGATCGCCTTGGCCTTGCAGCGGCAGTTCGAGCCACGCAATGAAGCCGCCGTCGGGATCGGTGAGCGAGCAGCCGGAGGGCAGGTCACGCGCGAGCACGCGCTGCAGCGTCGCGTGGCGTTCGCGCAACTCGCGATTGAGGGTCGCGAGATAGCGATCCATCGCGCCGCTCTTGATGAACTCGCACAGGGCCACTTGCAGCAGTGGACTGGTCTCGAGGTCGACGAAGCGCTTGACCGCCGCCATCGGCCGCAACGCGCGCGGGCCGCCGTGGACCCAACCGACGCGAAGCCCGGGGAAGAGACCCTTGCTGAACGTCTGCACCGTCACGGTGAGGCCGCGCGGATCGAGCGCACGCAGCGACGGCGGCGGCGTGCCGCGGAAGCGCAGCGCATCCTGGTATTCGTCCTCGAGGATCGGCACTTCGGTCTTCGCCGCGATGTCGATCAACGCGCGCCGCTGCGCTTCGTCGAGCGTTCGCCCGGTCGGGTTGTGGAACGACGGCATCAGGTAGCAGAGGCGCACGTCGCTGCGTCGGACCGCGCGTTCGAAGGCTTGGAGATCGAGCCCGGCAGAGGTGAACGGCACCTCCACCGCGCGCAGTCCGTGCGCCTTCAACAGGCCGAACATCTGGTGGTAGGACGGCGAGGTCAGGACGACGGCGTCGCCTTGCGTGCAAAACGTGCGCAGCACGAGATCGAGCCCCTGCTGCGCGCCGGCGGTGACCAGGATGTCGTCGGGACTCGCGGCGGGTTCGTCGCGACGCGCGCGTTCGCAGAGCAGTTCGCGAAGCTCGAGCATGCCGGTCGCGGCATGGCCGTAGCCGAGCAGTTCGGCACCGCGCGTCTGCAGCACGTGATCCATCGCCGCGCGCAACGCATCGACGGGGAACCCAGCGCCGTCGGGCGCGAGCTCGGCGAAGTTGGCGACCAGCGCGCGCCCGGCTGGCAGCGACGGCGCACCGGGCATCTCCTGCTGTTGATGGAGCGCGGCCTCGGCGAAGGCACTCAGCGGCGAGGCCTTGGCGCGCGCGCCTTCGCGGGCGAGGACGGTCGTGCCGCGGCCCACTTCGCCGGTGACGAGACCGAGGTCGGCGAGCTGCTTGTAGGCGTCCTGGACCGTCGTGCGGGTCGTGCCCGTGGCCTCGGCGATCTCGCGGATCGGCGGGAGGCGGTCGCCCGGGAGAAGGTGGCCCGCGGTGATCTGCGACTGGTAGTAGGTCGCGATCTGGTCGGCGAGCGGGGTCGCGGCCGTGCGGTCGAGGGTTGGTGGGTGCTGGCGGGGCATCGGGGACGGCGTGGAGGTGTAGCGGGCAATGTGTCCCTGTCAATCGGGACAATTTGACTTTGGGGTGGGGATTGGGGTGGCTGGGCCCGGGCACGTTCCTGCCGAGCTACCTCCGCAGCACGGGCAGCGCGCAGGAGGGGCGCGGCGCCTGGCTCACAGGAAGTCACAGCGCGGCCAACCGGCAGAG
>CAMBXM010000029.1 GCA_945871815.1 Singulisphaera sp. GP187 | reverse complement strand
TCGCTCTCCCGCTCGTCGCTCTGCTGCCGGTGCTCGCCGGCAATGAGGCCGCGCTCGCGCAGCAGCCGCTCCTCACGCTGAACCAGAACGCCTATTCGCGCCAGCTGCCGGGTCCGGGGCTGGCCTTCTCGCTCCAGGGCAGGGTCGGGGACGTGAGCGTTCTCGTGGCGGATCTTCAGACTGGGCGGACGCGCTTGTTCGGCGCCGACTTCGACCTCGCTCTGAGCAACAACGTGGTGCCGCTGTGGTTCGGGTCGCCAGCCGCGAGCACGCAGATCCTGCCGTTCTGGGCCTCGACGTTGCCGGCGGGAGTTCCGGTCTACCTCCAGGCCGGATCGTGGGACCCGACCGCGGGCCTGTCTTCGATGTTGGCGAGCAACGTCGAGAGCCTCGCGGCGCACGACCAGCTCGAGGCCATCGTCTATCGATTCGACCACCTGAACTTCGGCGCCGTCGGGGTCTTCGATCGCACCCAGTCGTCGCGGTTCCAGGCACTGCCGGCGTCGCGGCGCCTCGCGTACTCGCTACCCCAGTTGTCGATGCCGGTCTTCCAGTCCCTCGCCGCGATCTCGCCGCTGCACCCGCAGGGTGCGCGTTGCCAGATGGCGCTGCGCGCAGCGGACCTCGGTGGGAGCGGCGTGAACGAACGGCTGACTTCGGTGCGCTGGCGCCCGATGTTCGGAACGGTGCGGCCCGAGTCGCTGCAGCAGTTCGAACTCCGCCTTGCGCACTCCGACGTCGTCCCGGACTTCACGATCGATTCCTTCAGCGCGCTGCCGGTCAACCCGGGCTCCGGGCTCGCGGTCGACTTCGCCAACAACCCCCGCTCCGGGACGGAGGTCGTCGGCTTCAGCGGGACCTACTCGATCCAACCGTCGAACCTGCTGCCGAGCGGCTACTTGCCCTTCCCTCTGGCGCAACCGTTCGAGTGGGACGGCACCAGCACTCTGCTGCTCGAAACGCGCACGTCGCCGCAGGCCGCGCCGAGTGTGACTCGGAACGAGATGGCAGCGAACCTCGCGGTGCTGTCGTCGCCGCTGCCGAATGCCAGCATGTGGGCCGTTGCCGGCGACAGTGGCCAGCCTTCGCCCCTGTCGCCCGCCGCGGTTGCGAGCGGTCGCGGCGGATCGCTCGTCTACGACCTCGAACTCGAGCTGGAGCGCACCGTCTCGTTCCACGAAACCTCGTGGCTCTTCACTCACTCCGGCACCAACTACCACCCGGCGATCCTCGGGAGTCACGTGCCTGCAGGTTGTTCGCTCCTCGTCGAGTTCCGCGGTGCGACCTTCGACTTCGCAACCGTGACGAACTGGTCGATCTCGCAGGACGTCGCGGATGGGTTGCCCTTCTTGCAACTGCGCATCACGTTGACCGTGCCGTTCGGGGCCAGCGACATGCCGTGGGTCGACACGTTGATCGTGCCGGTGAGCTGAGTTGCTCGCGGCAGGAGGAGCGCGTCAGCGCGCGCTGACGTCGATGCGCGGGACGACGCGCTCGTTCTGGTCGTCGAGTTCGAAGAACGACACGTCGGCGGCACCCGCCGCGCCGCCGACGAGGCTGGTCGGGAACTGCTCGCGCAGGTTGCGCAGCTCGCGCACGTTGCCGTTGAAGAAGCGCCGTGCCGCCGCGATCCGGTCCTCGGTGATCGCGAGCTCTTCCTGCAGGGCGCGGAAGTTGGCGTCGCTCTTCAGCTGCGGATAGCCCTCGGCGACCGCGAAGACCGAGCGCAAGCCGGTGAGCAGGGCATTCTCGTCCTTCGCCTGACTCGCGACCGTGCCGTGGTTCGCCATCGCCTGGTTGCGCAGCGCGACGAGACGTTCGAGGACCTCCTGTTCGTGGCGGGCGTAGCCCTTCACGGTCGCGACGAGATTGGGGATCAGCTCGTAGCGTCGCTTCAGTTCGACATCGATGTCGGCCCAGCTCTCCTTGACCGCGTGACGGAGGCGGACGAAGCGATTGTGCGTGGCGATCCACCACACGAGCGGGAGCAGGACGACTGCCAGGATTGCGAGGAGGGGTGCCATCGGGTGGTCAGGTCGGGCGCGAACCCAGGTCGCTGAGCAGGTGTCGCGGCCACAGCTCGCAGAACTTGCGCAGGAAGTCGATCCGCTCGCGGAACGTGTCCGGTGTCCACCGTGTCGCCCCGTCGGAGAAGCAGAGGGCCCCGCCCTCGAGGTCGAGCATCGGCGGTCGGTGCGCCAGGAGGAACTCCATCATGCGCGGGTGCAGCACGTCGTAGGCAAAGCGCTTGTCGCTCGATTGCACCCAGAACGCGCGGCTGAACTCCTCCGACTCGAAGTCGATGTCGTCGAAGCCGAATGCGCCTTTCACGCGGTCGAACATTCCTTCGGGCCGCACCAGGAGGCTCGGCGACGGCCACGGCGGATGGACGATCAGGTAGCTGAACCGGTAGGTCGTCGTGCCCTCGTTCTTGCCGCTGCCGCTCGTGACCTTGTAGCGAAAGTCCCCGGCCTGCACTCGGCAGGGGCGCTCGAACAGTTCGATCGCGCCCGCGAGCGTGCACTTCGCAACGCGCGAGTGGCCGCGGCGAAAGATCTCGAACTGCGCGTAGTGGTCGTCGTGGCTGTCGTCGTCGTCCGGCGAGAAGTGGAGCCCGAGTTCGACTCCCAGTTGCCGCATGTCGTCGCGTCGTTGCTGCTCGGCTTTCCATGACAGGTAGGCGAGCACGCCAACGATGGCGACGACCAAGACGACTACGAACGGAACCACAAGCGGCAACCGTAACAACCGCGATGGGCGGGCGCGAGTACGTGGCCCCGAGGCGAGTGACAGAGCGCGGCATCGGTCGGCTACGATCGCCGCCTCGATCCGAACCGCCCGAACCACATTCCCATGTTGCGACCCGTAGCCCTCGCTGCGTTCCTCTTCCTCCTCAACGCCGCCGTCATCGCTCAGGACGATGTTGTCAAGACGCCTGCCGATTCGACGACCGCTGAGATTTCGCCGACGAAGCCGAAGATCACCCTGTTGCGGCCGAGCGGCTCCTACGAGGACCTCGCCGAGTCATCGTTCGACGCGATGTCGCTGCTGACAGGCGGTGGCGCCAAGCCCAAGTCGTTCTTCGAACTGCGCAAGACCATCGAGGATCTCGCCAAGGCCGAGAGTGCGACCGTCCTTCTCGACCTGACCCAGCCCGTGGGGCTGAACCTGCCGCAGGTCCGCGAGATCGAACGCGCGATGCTCAAGGTGCGCGAGTCCGGAAAGAGGGTCGTCTGCTACTTCGAGAATGCGACACCGGTCACGCTGCAGATCGCCGCTCAGTGCGATCGCGTGATGATGGCCAAGATGGGCTCGATCGATTTCCGGTCTCCAGCCATGAATGTGATGCACTACCGGGATGCTCTATCCCTGCTGGGCATCGAGGTGGAGATGACGCGCGTCGGCGAGTTCAAGGGGGCCGTCGAGCCGTACGTGCGCTCGACCATGTCCGAGCCGCTGAAGAAGCACTACCACGCGATGCTGTCGTCGATGAACGAAGACGTCGTGCGGCGAGTCGCGACCGGCCGGAAGCTCGCGGCCGCCAAGGTGAAGGAACTCCAGGCGCAACGCCTGTTCACGGCCGACGAGGCCAAGGCCGCTGGCCTGGTGGATGACTTGGTTGCCTGGAGTGGCGCCAAGCGAGCGCTGGAGACGGCGATGGGCAGCGAGCTTGGCGAGTTCGAGCTGGTCGACGCCGTGCCCAAGAAGGCCAAGAAGAACCGCGACCTCCTGTCGATGCTATCCGACATGTTCAAGCAGAAGCGGGATGACGACGAGGATGACGAGGAGACGTCGATCGTCGTGCTTCACTTGGCAGGGTCCATCCAGGACGGAACCAACAGTTCGGCCGGGAGCATGGTCTCGGAGCCTTCGGTCAAGGAAATCGACGCGCTGACCGAGAATGAACACGTCAAGGGCGTTGTCGTGCGCGTGAACTCCCCCGGTGGTTCGGCGACGGCGAGCGAAGCGATCCGCCTCGCGCTGGAGCGACTGGCGGCGAAGAAGCCGGTGGTGTTCTCGATGGGCGAGCTCGCGGCCTCCGGTGGTTACTGGATCACCTGCATCGGTCAGCCGATTTTCGCCGAGGCCACGACCATCACTGGTTCCATCGGGGTGTTCAGCATGCGCTTCCAGACCGGTGCGCTCATGCGACGGCTCGGTATCCACACCGAGATCGTCTCGCTCGACACCGGCGCCGAGATGGACGCGATGGACCGACCGTGGAGTGACTCCGCGCATGCTCGCATGCAGTCGTTTGTCGACGAGATCTACGACCAGTTCATCGCCATCGCGGCGAAGTCGCGCAAGCTGCCGCCCGACGCGGTGCGCGCCATCGCCGGTGGACGTGTTTGGTCCGGAGCCCAAGCAGTCGAGATCGGCATCGTCGATGCGGTCGGCGGCGTCGACGACGCCTTGGCGGCCGTGCGCAAGTCGGCCAACATCGGCGACGACGTCGAGGTGCGCCATCTGCCCCAACCCAAGGACTTCGCGCAATCGCTCGTTGAGCAAATGTTTGACGCGAGCGTCCTGGTGCAGGGTGAGCCTTCGGCCGTAGCGCTGTTTGCTCGGCTCTCGCGCCTCGACGGTCTGTTGGCGTTGTTGCGCGATGCCATGTCGCAGGACGCGACGGTCAAGGTCTGGGCCCTGATGCCCGGCGATCTGCGGATTCGCTGAAAGGGTCCCCCGACACTTCTGGTGGCTCGGGCGTGTCGGGTCCGCAGCGCCCACCGGGCGACTCCGCGGCAACGCCCCGCCGTTCAGGCGCCGAATTCGCCCAGAAGCGTCGAGCTTGCGGAATCGGGCCTTGGCCTGGCCTCCACCTTCTTGAGTTGCTCCAGCACGCTCCGCATCGATCGCTCGATGGGGTCTTCACCCGAGACCACGAGATCCGCGAGATGGCGGGCCGGGGCGACGTAGCGCTTGTGCATCGGACGCACCGTAGCCAGCCATTGCGCGCAGACGCTTTCGATCGTCCGGTCTCGCTCGCGGATGTCGCGGCGGAGGCGTCGCAGGGCGCGCACGTCGTCGTCGGCGTCGACGAACACGCGCAGGTCGAAGGCGGAGCGCAACTCAGGTAGCGCCATCAGCAGGATGCCCTCGACCAGCATGACGGGCCGCGGTGCGACGCGTTCGACTTCTGGTAGGCGCGTGTGCGTTGAAAAGCAGTAGTGCGGTTTCTCGATCGTGCGCCCAGCCCGCAGGCGGTGCAGGTGCTGAATCAGCAGTGCGTTCTCCAGCGCGTCCGGGTGGTCGAAATTGACCGCCGCGCGTTCGGCCGGAGGCAGGTGCGACAGATCGCGGTAGTAAGAGTCGTGGTCGAGGACTGCGCAGCGGTCGCCCAGTGCGCCGGCCAGTGCCCGCGCCAGAGTCGTTTTTCCGCTACCTGTGCCGCCCACGATGGCGACGGTGAGGGCGCGGGGATGGCTAGGCGGGTTCACGAGCGTTGCACCATAGCCAGAGAGCGCGAACTTGCGAAAGAGCGCAGGGCGCGCCCGCGACGGTTGTGGATCGCCGAGACTACTCCAAGGTCGATCCGGTTCCGGTCGAGCGGGTTCCGCAACCTTGAACTCAGTCTTGAGCCGCAGCGGCAGGTCGCTCTAGAGTTCGTCCCCTCGTGCGGTTGGCGGACCGGCAGCGCGACCTACCACCTCCGGTGAACTACGACGATTCCAACGTCTTCGCGCGCATCCTGCGACGCGAGATCCCGGCGCTGTTGCTGCACGAGGATCATCTCTGTCTGGCGTTCGCCGATGCGGCGCCGAAGGCCCCTGTTCACTTCCTCGTGATCTGCAAGCGCAAGATTGCGTGCCTCGCCGATGCCGACGAGAGCGACAAGGCGGTCCTCGGGCACCTGCTGTGGGCGGCCGCCGAAGTCGCGCGGAAGCAGGGCATCGCCAACGACGGCTTCCGAGTCGTGATCAACAACGGCAGCGAGGCCGGTCAGTCGGTTTTTCACCTCCACGTGCACGTCTTGGCGGGTCGCTCGCTCGGATGGCCGCCAGGATGAGAGGCCTCGAACGAGCATGACGCATCATGAGCACGAGCCGGGCGACGAACCGGACGGAGAGATGATGCCCGAGGTCATGATGCTGCCGCTTGCCGTGCCCGAAGAGCTCGGATTCGGCGACCTCGACTCTGGCGTCTTGGCCCGGCGCATCCCGGATTTCGTGCATCGAGTGTTGAACCGAGGGCAAATCGGCCCGACCGGCATGCTCGAAGTGCAGACGCCGCCTGAGGAGGGGCCGGTGTTGTGGGTGGTGATGGACATGCCTCCCGATCCGGACGAAGCGTTCTCGCTGTTGCCAGTCGAAGCCGAAGTCCGTGCGATCGTCACAGGGGAAGTGCTTCCGGTGCCGGACGGGTTCCGGGTCGAGTTCCACGTCTACTTCGCAGAAGACAGCGATGAGCGTTTCGTCAACAAGGTGGGCGGCGTGCTGCGCCGCGACTACCCAGTTGTTGATCTGTTGCAGCTGACCCGTCGCCTCGCGCGCATCCTCGAGCTGCCGTACCAGGAGCCGCCCAAGGGCACGCTGACCGCGAACGGCGACGCATTCTTCCTGTTCTTGCGCGCGTTGGACAACGCGATGCTGCTCAGTGGCGATCTGCAGATCGACTTGCCGGAGAACCGCGAAGCGCTGCTGCAGCCGTTCTCCGATGCACTGACTCTCGATCCTAAGTTCGGGCTCGCATTGCGGGTGGCGCACACGACGGTCGCGCTCGCGGTCGACGAGGGCTGTATCGACGCCGAGGCCGCGCGGCGCTTCCTCGACACCTGCTACTCGATCCAGCCGGGCGATGGTGAGGGATGTGTTGCGGTGGCGGACCACCTTCGCGAACTTGGCGATGATGCGCGCGCGATGGCCTGGCTCGAGCACGCGACGCACCTCGATCCGCCGCCGTCGCGCGGCTTGGAGAATCTGGGCATTCTCTTTGCGCACAGTGGCAGAACCGTCGCGGCGCGCGAGTTGTGGATGCGCGGGCTCCAGCTCGACGGGCACCCGGACTTCTTCGGGCACCTCGCGCGTCTTGCGTTTGCCGAAGGGCGCGAGCTCGACGCCTGGGACCTCGTCGTGCGCGGGCTGCGGCGATTGCGCGAACGCGTCGCTCGGGCAAGCGAATGGGATGATGAGGATCGCGGCGCCGGTGTGCTGCTGATGTACGTCCACGAGCACATGGCTCAACGCGCGGTGCCAGACGACGTGCACGAGTGCCTGCTCGACTTGCGGCTCATGCTCGATGGTGACAGCAAGGCCTCGCTCGGGCTGTGTCTGCTCGCGTGCGACGAGCGCGATGCGGCACGGGAAGAACTGGCGATGGCAATCGGTACCGGGACGCTCACTGGCGACACGCGCGACCACGTTGCCCGTGCGTTGCTCGGAATGGAGCTGCCGGACTTCGACCGGCGGTTTGCGAAGGCCGCAGAGCAGGCGCTTCGCCACAAGAAGCCGCGCGAGTGCCTCGTCGAGTTCGCGCTGTTCGTCGACCTGCAGCCGACGTTCTGGCCGGCCTTTTACTACGCTGGCATTGCCCATCAGCGCCTTGGCGAGACCGGGTCTTCGCTCGACATGCTCGACGCCGCTCGCCGCTTGTCGCCAGATCAGCCAGAGGTCTTGCATCACATGGCCGTGGTGTTCGCCGAGCGCGGCAACCAGAAACGCGCGCTCGAGCTGATCGATGAAGCGCTCGCCTCGCGCGACGACGGCGTGCAGTTGCACCTCACTCGGGCGCAGATCTTGATTGCCCTAGGACGTCCGAAGGACGCACGTGAGAGCATCGATCGCGGTCTTGGACTCGACGCCGCAGATCACGAGCTGCTGCGCCTTCGCCAGCAGATTGGCGAGTGATCGTTCCGGGGGGCCACTCGCCGTCACCCTGGGTCGTGCGCTGGCTGTCGGCAATCCCGTTCGGCGGAGCCGTTCTGGATGTCGCTTGCGGCAATGGGCGGCACGTCGCACTTCTTCGCGCCAACGGCCGTCGTGTTGTGGCAGTCGATCGCGATACCACTGCCATCACAGCGCTGGCGGCAGCAGAGGCAGAGTGCGGCATCGAAGTGGTCACGACCGATCTCGAAAACTCGCCTTGGCCTTGGGCGGGCCGCACGTTCGCCGGTGTGATCGCCACCAACTACCTGTGGCGGCCACTACTGCCGACGATCCTCCGCAGCGTTGCTGTGGGTGGTCTGCTGGTCTACGAGACGTTCCTTCGCGGCCAGGAGCAGTTCGGGCGGCCGAGCAATCCGGCGTATCTGCTGTTGCCAGGCGAGCTGCGCGAAGTTGTTCGTGGCGAACTCGAAGTGCTGGCGTTCGAGGAGGGGCCTGATGGCGAACCCCCGCTCGCGATGCGTCAGCGCATCTGTGCACGGCGGCCGGGCGTGTTCGTGCCTGAGCAGGGCGCGATGAACTGTCGACCAGCGGAACGGCAGACCCCGGAGCGTCGGTGAATCTCCGCGACGAGGACGCAGCAGGTGAGACCAGGGCGCGGCTGCGGCGGCGGGTTCAGATTGGCTATGCGGCGGCTGACGTCGGCGTCAACGGCATCGAACTCGCGATCCGACTGTATCTCCTGATCTTCTACACCGATCGCGTTGGACTCTCGCCATCGCTTGCAGGTCTGGCTCTGGGTGTCGGCCTCGTTTGGGACGCAATCACCGACCCGGTGATGGGTGCCATCTCGGACCGTCTTGCTCCGACGCACGGGCGTCGGATGTTCGTCTGGAGCGGTGGGCTGCTGTCTGCGGTCGGCGTCGTACTCCTGTTCGTGCCCCCAGAGCTCAACACTCAGTTCGCGGCCTTCTCCTGGCTCACGTTTGCGTTCTGCTTCCTCAACACCGGGCTCACGATCATCAACATCCCGCACGTCTCGATGGCGACCGAGATGACGGAGATACCGCACGAACGCTCGGTGTTGTTCGGCTGGCGCTTCGTGTGCATGAACGTCGGCGCGATCCTGGCTGCAGGCCTGCCGCAGCTGTTCCTTGATGGTGAAGTCGATCGGGTCGTCGCAGTAATGGGGCCGTTCGCGGTCGTCATCGCCGGCGTGGTCGCGGCATCGTCGCTGGTCACGTTCTTCGCGACTCGCAACGTCAGGTTCCGATTCGCGCCGCCGAGCGACCATCCGTTCTTCCAGCAGGTTCGCGAGGCCTTCGCCAATCCTGCGTTCCGCCCGCTGCTGATCGCGTCCGTGTTAGCGACCGTCGGCATTGGCGCCAACTCGGCGGCAGCGCTGTTCTACTACCGCTATTGCCTCGAACTCGACGACAGCAGTGCGCAAGGTCTGATCGCGGTGGCGCTGTTCGTGTTCACGCTGTCGATCCTGCTGTGGGTGTGGCTCGGACGGCGCTTTGGCAAGTCGAAGCCGGTCGCGTGGGGCTCGTTGCTTCTGGGGCTTGGCACCAGCGCCGTCTATCCACTGCTGCCGCCTGGCAACCTGCTCTGGCCGATGACCTTGAGCTCCATCGGCCTCGGGTCGCTCCTCGGCTGCATCGTGCTCATCGACTCGTTGGTCACCGACGTGATCGACTTCGACACTGTGAGGTCGCGCGCGCGCCGGCCGGGTGTCTACTTCGGCGTCTGGCGGTTCACAGCAAAGATCGCTCGCGGTGTTGCGATCGGTGGAACTGGGTGGCTCCTCGACGCGGTGGGTTTCGTGCCCAACCAGCCGCAGACGGACACAGCGCGCACGGCTCTCGCGTTGCTGTTCGGACCCGGCGTAGGCGTGTGGTTCGCCGCCGCCGCTGTGGTGTTGGTGCGCTATCGGTTCGACGACGGCAAACAGCGCCAAGTGCAGCGCATCCTGGCGCGCCGCGAGCGGGGCGCACGACGCACGCGCGCTCCGAGCGAGCCGGTCACTTGACCGGCGCGGCGAGTTGCGAGAAGTCGACGGTCGCCACTGGCTGGCATTGCAGCAGGTGCTCGAGATTTGCCTCATGCAGCCACGTGTAGATCTCATCGATCGGCGTGCAGAGCCCCATGTGCGGGATCACGACCGGGCTGCCCTTGCCGTGCGTGTAGATCTTGCTGAACACCCCGATGAGCTGATGCGTGTCGGCGCGGTAGACCCCGCCGCCGCTGTTGCCGAAGTAGGTAGGCGCGTTGATCATCCAGTAGTTCGAGCCGTTGAGATCGTTGTGCAGTGAACTGACCTCGCCCTGGGTCGGGACGGGATCGTTGCCGAGCGGGCACCCGACGGCGCAGACCGGATCCCAGACCCTCACCTCCGCTGCCTGCATGCGCGGCAGCACGTTGGCGACGTTGGGAAACTGGCGACTGGTCATCAACTGCACGAGCGCGGCGTCGATCTTGGGCTGGCTCGAGACCATCTTGCCCTTGACATCGACCTTTTCGCCGTCGAGGTAGACCGTCACCTGGAACCCCTCCTTCGCGGCGCGCGGCGTGTCCGCGAGGATGTTGCGCACGACGTGATAGGAGGTCAGGACATACGACTCGACTTCGCCGCTCTTCTGGTTGGTGCCCGACCAAACCAGTGTGCCCGACCCGACCGTGTCGTCGCCATTCAGCTGCACGGTTGGCAGCAGCATGCTGCGGGTCAGTGCACCGGTATCGCGATGGAGTTGGCCGGCGAGCGCCGCGATGGCGCCCTGTGTGTTGGACATCTGCACTGCGGCGTCCCGCTCCTTGGCCCGCGACTCGCTGATGTAGGCATCGACCAGTTGCTTGGTCCGCTCGACATCGGTGGAGAGTTGGCTCTTGAGCAGCGACGCGTCACTCTTGGCGCGCTGCAACTCGTCCTGGAGGTGAACGGCGAGCACTGAGCCAGACTCGGCCTTGAGCAGTTGCTCCTGCAGGCTCTGTAGTCGTTGGTGCATCGCCCCGAGTTCGTCGTTGCGCCGACTGTCGGCGGCCGTGTCAGTCACCTTGGCGACTGCCGATTGGACCTGCTCCCGCAGATCCAGGACCTCCTGGGTCCGGCCGTCGATCCGAGTGATCTGCTGGTGCATGGAGACCATGACAACCAGTCCTGCCAGACCGATGGAAACCTCTACCAAGGTGCGCTTCATCCGCGTTGCATCTCCGTCACTGTCGTATTCCGCCCCGTTGCTCGCCTTGGTTCGGCGACCCTCCCGCGCGCGCTGAAGCAAAAACAACGCAAGCAACTACAACGACTTATGGCTCCCATGCGACCGACGGATCCGCATCGTCGAAAACCGCCTCACTGCCCACGAATTCACCACTCGGTCGTCGACTGTGGGGTTTCTGTTCACACCCGCCGGGTGGGGGTGCCGCTGGTTCTGGTGGGATCGGCTCGCCGATGCCAACGACTTGCGGCGTCCGCGCGCGGTCGCCACGGCGTAGACTCCCCGCCCCTTCCCATGACCTTTGTACCGATTGCCGAAGTCCTCGAAGACCTCAAAGCCGGGCGACCGATCGTCTTAGTCGACGATCCGGACCGGGAGAACGAGGGCGACCTCTGCTTCGCCGCTGAGTTCGCCACCCCCGAACTCGTCAACCTGATGATCAAGGAGTGTCGCGGTTGGGTCTGCTTGGCGATGTCGGCGGAGTTGTGCGACACGCTCGGCTTGCACATGCAGGTGCCCGAGAACCAATCGCGTTTCGGCACGGCCTTTACGGTCACCATCGAGGCCCGCGAGGGCGTCACCACCGGGATTTCTGCGAAGGACCGCGCCACGACGATTCTTGCGGCGGTCAAGCCGGAGGCGACGGCGCACGACCTCGTTCGCCCGGGCCACATCGCGCCGCTGCGCGCGCGGGACGGTGGGGTCCTGGTGAGGGCGGGTCAGACGGAGGGAATCGTCGATCTCTGTCGCTTGGCGGGCCTCCGGCCTGCTGGGGTGATCTGCGAGATCATCAAGGATGACGGTGAGATGGCGCGCGTGCCCGAGCTCATCGAGTTCTGCGAGCGCCTTGGCGTCAAGATGGCCTGTATCGCCGATCTCGTCGAGTATCGCCGCCGCCGCGAGCGCCTGATCGAGCGAGTCGCGACCGCACGCATGCCCACCGATTACGGCTACTTCGACAGCCACACCTACGTGAGCAAGGTGGACGGCCGCGTCCACGTCGCACTGACCGTTGGCATCGAGGCGCCAAGCGCTCACGGTCGCTTCCCGCCGATCGAGGAGCCGGTGCTCGTCCGAGTGCATTCCCAGTGTCTGACCGGCGACGTGTTTGGTTCGCTGCGCTGCGATTGCGGGCCACAACTTCATGAAGCGATGCGGCGCGTACAGGCTGCGGGCCGAGGGGTGCTGCTGTACATCAGCCAGGAGGGCCGTGGCATCGGGCTCGCCAACAAGCTGAAGGCCTATGCCCTCCAAGATGGTGGGATGGACACGGTCGAAGCCAACGCCCACCTTGGTTTCCGTCCGGACGAACGCGAGTTCGGGACTGGCGCGCAGATCCTGCATGATCTCGGCCTGCGCCGGCTCAGGGTCCTGACCAACAACCCCAAGAAGCTCGCGGGCCTGCAGGGCTATGGGCTCGAGATCGATGGTCAGGAGTCGCTTCGAATCGAGCCTAACCCACACAATCAGAAGTACTTGGATACCAAGCGGGACAAGATGGGTCACAGCCTCGGGAATCCCGAGTAGGCCGTGCTGCAGGTGACTTGCTGCCGCTGCAAGACTCCCTTGCCTCGCCGGGAAGTTTCGTCCGAGCTCGCCCTCCAAGGGCGCCGTGCAAGCCCTCGCGAGAACCGTGCAAGCTAGTGACCCGGAACTGATCTCGGCCTTCCTGGGCGGCAGCGAAGCGGCCTTCGAGGAGTTGATGCAGCGCTACCAGGACCGGATCTTCCGGTTGCTGTCGCGCTACACCCGCGATGCGATGGAGTGCGAAGACCTCGCGCAGGAAGTGTTTCTCAAGGTCTTCCGCAAACTGCACACGTTCCAACACGACTCGCAGTTCTTCACCTGGCTGTATCGCATTGCCGTCAACACCGCGACCGACCACCTCGCGCGCCGCTCGCGGCGCCGCCTGCATCTGGTCGAGGACGATGCGGTGCTCGACACCGGCAAGCCGCGCACCGAGGCTGTCGATGTCAGCGCCCCCCTGATGCAGCGGGAGCTGGCTGAGGTCACTCGCAGGATCCTCGACAAGCTGCCCGAGAAGTACCGCACCATCCTCGTCCTGCGCGAATACGAGGACCTGTCCTATACCGACATCGCTCGCGTGCTCGGCATCCAGCTGGGTACCGTCGAGTCGCGCCTGTTCCGCGCGCGTCAGCGTTTCAAAGAAGCGCTGCTCCGCTTGCACCCAGAACACTCGCCTTCCCGCGGAGGAGACCGATGACCCCTCAGCTCTCGGACCAGGACCTGATGTTGCTCGATCGCTACCTCGACGGGGAGCTCTCGCCTGCCCAGGCGACCAGTTGCAACGCCCGACTCGCAGCCGAACCCGCCCTGCGCGCGGGCTTGCAGGCCCGCGCCGACTTGCGCCGTCCATTCCGTGTGGGTGTTGGCGACGGCTTTGTGCCGCGCCCAGGGTTTGCCGGTCGGGTGTTGGCGTCTGCTCGCCGTTTGCCGGTCGACGCCGGTGGCGAGGCGGCCGCGGGCGCCGTGCATCTCTGCAAGCGCATCCTGCTGATTGCCGCCGCGGTCTTCGCCGCCGCCATGCTGTGGCAGAGCGGCGTGTTTACGGGCGGTGCCGATCCTTCGCTGCAGGCTGCGCCTGATGAAGCGCAGCGGATCGTCGATGATCTGGACGCCAGAGTTCGCGAGCGGGCCGCCGGTGCCGCGCGGAAGTGACGCAGTGCAACGGAACCCCGCGCGACTCTGGATTCTGCTCAGCGCCGTGGGATGCTCTCTTGCCGGAATGATCCTAGGCATGACGATCCCGGACATCGCGGCTGCCGGCCGCTCTGTGCCCGACGCCGCGGACCCGGACGCGCAGTATGTGCAGCAGATGGCCCTGGACTTCGTTCTCAGTGGCCGTCAGCAGCAAGCACTGCGTGTTGTGCTCCAGCGCTACCGCGAGGAGCAGTTGCAGGTCTTCCGGCACGCAAACTTCGATCAGCTCCCCGAGTCGCTGCAGGCCGAACTGACGGCAGCTCGACGTCGGCAGGGCGATCGCATCCACGAGCTGTTGAATGACGAGCAGCGCAGACACTTCGAGACATGGAGCCGGACCAATGGTCAGGCGAGGTGACGCATGGTGAGGTCCGTTGGAATCGATGCCGGTGACTACTCCATCAAGGTGGTCGAACTGGACGGCAGCTACAAGAAGCTGCGCCTGCTTCACTGCCACACCGAACGAGTCGTGGCGTTGTCGCACGACGAGGGCATTCGCGCCGAGGCGGCCGCAGCCGCCATCGCTGAGGGTGTAAAGGGCGGGAAGATGACCGGCGACTCAGTCCTCGGGCACCCGTGCCGCGAGGCGGTGCTGCGTACGATCGACGTGCCGTTCAAGGGTGCTGACGCGATCCGCAAGGTCATCAAGTCCGAGGTCGAGAGTGCGATCCACAGTCACGCGGTCGACGACATGGTCGTCGATTTCCTGGAGGTCGGCGGCGTCGAGACCGGGTCGCGCGTGCTCGTCGCGGCGGTGCCGAAACTCGGTTTGCGTACCATGCTCACCGCGCTCGAGGGCGTCGGAATCGAGCCGCAGCGCGTGGACCTCGACACGATGGCGCTCTACCGCGTTGCTGACTGGTGCGGCGCGTTCGCCGCGCCGACTACCGCAGCGGTGGTTGCCATCGAAGGGGATCCGGCGCCGGTGCCGACGCTACCAATCGTCAACCCGAACGCAAAGCCCGTCGTCACTGCCGTGCTGGACCTCGGCTCGCGCAGCACGCGTGTATTGCTGGTCGAAGGTGGCCGGATGCTCGACATGCGCACGATGCGTCTCGGGGATTGCGGCATCGTCGACTCGCTCGTCCGCCTGCACGGCATTCCGCTACAGCAGGCGCGCGATGCCGTGCGCGCCTGTCTTGAAGGTCGCAGCGACTTCCAGGTCGAGGTCTCGGACCAGCCGGTCGCCGTCGCCGCAGTCGAGGGCGAGCCGGCGTCGGTTCCGGCTGCTGCGACGATGCGCCAGGTGACGGTGTCGGTCGCCGCGGTGGATGCAGAGCTTCAGGCCTTCGTCGCCCGCCTCTCGCGAGAGTTCATTCGCTTCCTGGCCGCCTCGGGCCGTGCCAATGCGATCGAGGCCCTGTGGGTCACCGGCGGAGCCTGCCGACTCGAGGGCGTCCGGCCGATGCTGCAGGAAGTGTTCGGGGTCGAACCGCGCGAACTCGACGTGCTCGGTCAGCTCAAGCACTCGTTGACTCCCGAGGAGGCTCAGACCTACGCGCCGCAGATCGCAGTGGCCGTGGGCTTGGCGCTTGCCAACTTGGGTGGCCCGCCTGGCTACGACTTCCGCCGCGAGGATCTTGCGTTCACGCGCGGATTCGACCGCATCAAGTTTCCGTTGGCCATTGCCTGCATGGTCGCGCTGTTCACTGCGGTGGTGTTTGGTGTCCGGCTCACGCGCCAACTCCAGAACGTCGAGTACCGGCTCGGGCTCACCTACGAGGGCGCTTCGGCAGACCCGAAGAAGCCGAAGTTCTACGGCCAGCTCGGTCCGGTGCTTGCGCTCGGCACTCTCGTCGACGAGCGCTACTTCAAGTTCCAAGAGGGATCCAAGCTCTACGGCTACAAGGATCTCATCGCTGAAGTGCAGCAGCGACCCGTGCACGAGCGCGTCAAGCTCGTGCGCGACAAGCTGCGCCGTGCTCTCGAACTCAAGCAGAAGGAGTCGGGCATCTACGAAGAGGTCTCTTTGGAGTCGGGCCTCGCCGTTGTCGAGCGGTTCTTCGAGGTGCTGGGTCGCGCCGAGCCGAGTCTCGGCCGCTACCTGCTGTGTTCCTTGGACCTCAGCATGAGATCCTCACCGAGCAAAGATGTGAGTGGTCGCTACCTGCAGTGCCGGTTTGCTTTCCGCGGCGAGGACTTCCGCGAGCGATTCGCGGCTGTCAAGCAGGCGGTGGAAGAGGAGTGCAAGCGCGACGACTCGCCGTTCCAAAAGATCGAGGAGAGCATCGGTGGTGACCTGCCATTCCGCGATGGCAACGAGAAGGGCGTTACCGGTTCCTACTACGACCTCAAGATCCACGTCCGCGACTCGTTCGCGCCGTTCGGAGTCGGACAATGAAGCTGTTTGCCAACTTCGACCTCTACAAGGGCGTCATCCTGGCGTCCGTCCTTCTGCTCCCCGGCGCCGGTTGGTGGATCCAGTCGACCCGCAACGCCATCGAGAGCGCAAACCGCGCGTTGACTGAGGCGAACAAGATTGGCGGACTGCTCGAGGAGATCGGGAAGCTCAACAAGCAGCTCAAGACAGTCGAGGAGAACCGCGTCAACACCTCGAGTCAGACGGGAAGCACAGATCTCTACTTCGAGGGGCAGATCTTCCGCTCGGCGATGGCTGGTCAACTTGCCAAGGACCAGTTCAAGATCAACCCACCACGTGAGGAGAACGTCACGACCGGGCAAAAGCAGGCCGCTCGCGACATCGTCGTCAAGATCGACTGGCTCCCGCGTTCCAACAAGGACTTCACCTTCTTCCGCGACTTCCTGTTCGCGGTGCTCTTCAACTGTGAGTCCAGCGCCCGCAGCGCCAACAGCGAGCCGTTGCCGTCGATCTGGAAGCTCTACACACTCAAGATCACGAACGCGACCATTGCCAAGTCGCTGGCGCAGCAGCTGGCTCCTCCTGCCGAACTCGCCGACGAGTGGATTGTGCGCGAGATGGCGTTCGCGCGTCGGGAGCCGCGCAAGGAAAAGCGGTGAGTCGACGCGGCGCTGCATTGCTCGCGATCGCCGCCGCGCTCGGCGGCTGTACTCCGATCGTGCGCTACACCGATGAGCTGGTGTCGGCCAAGTCCGGTCGAACACCGGTGACCCGTGCCCCGGCAACCTTCGGCGGGTTCATCGGCTTCGTCGTCGGCATCCCGATCGACGTTGTGGCCGTCCCTATCACCTGGGGCGTTTACGCCAGCCAGGACGATGCCACCCGCGATCCGCTGTCGATCTTCCTGTTCCCATCCTTCGTGCTCTGGCGCGTCGGCACGCTCATCGCCGCCCCTATCGACATCCTCGAATGGGGGCTCTGGCGCTGGTGGCAACCTGATCAGTCGCTGACACCGGAAGAACGCGAACGCATCGAGCGGGAACTCGACGAGCAACAGCAGCAGTGGACGGACTACCCCGTCGAATGGCTGTATCCGCGAGCGCCGGGCGGATAGTGCCGCATCCGATTCCGCCTCTGGCAAAACCAGCGGTCTGCGCGATCATCGATGTTTGTCATGGGTGATCGATCTTCAGACCTGCGCATCCGCAAGCTCACCGAGAGGGCATTGAAGGATCGCGGTGTGCTGCCCCTCGCGGTACTGCTGGAGGTCGTCGTACCCGTGAGCCGCCTGCGAGCCCTGGCACAGGACCTCGCGCTCTCGCCCAAGGGGTTTCGGATCGAGAGCGCGCCAGCTCGGGTTCTGGCTCCGCTGCTCGCCGACCGAACCGACCCGAGCGAGATGGAAAAAGTGGTCGGTCTGTTACTCGAACCACTGCTACGCGCACAGCAGGGCGACCCGTCGATCAGCGATGCGGCTGCCGCGGAGCAGGCTGTGGCGGATCAGGCGGCGTCGATTCGCTTCAAAGATCAGGAGCTCCAGCGTCTGCGCGACGAACTCGAGCGAGCTCGCGAGGCCGCACTGCGCGCCGGTGAGCGCGAGGCTGCGACCCGAAGAGCCGCGGACCTCGATGCCGAGGTCCTGCGCACAGAACTCGCCCGCCAGTCGCAGAAGCCCACGAAGTTGCCTGCACGCGCGACCGATGCCGCTTCACGCGAGCGCGAACTCGATCACCGCCTCCACGAGGTCTTGCAAGAGCTTGAAGCCAGGGCAGCGGCGGACGAAGCGCTGCGGCGGCAATTTGCCCACGAGCGCACGCGCGTCCGCGACCTGGAAGACGAAGTCAAAGATCTGGAGTCCCTGCTGCCGAAGGGGCGCCGCCGTAAGGCCAGACCCCCGCCGCCGCCCGAGCCGGTTCGCTTTCGGTTGCCGCACTTCCTGCCGTCGTTCCATAAATCTCTGGACGGCAAAGATCGCAAGAGCATCGAGCGTGCGGTTCAGGCGGTGCTGTTGTTTTGCACCGAGGGTCACGCGTATCCGGGCCTCGAGGTCAAGAAGATGGGTGGCCAAGACACCTGGAGTTTGCGCGCATCGCTTGGACTGCGCGTCTACTTCAAGGACCGTGACGATGGCGATATCGACGTGCTCGAGCTTGCCGATCGCGAAGAGCAGCACACGACGCTCCGCGGTCTGAAGGATCGTTGACCGATGGTCGGCGGCCTGCGCCTTCCGGTGCTCCTTCGGGGCGATGACGACCCGTTTCCCGATCCGAGGCGTTTTGATAGCGAAGGCCTGATCGCGATGGGTGGTGCGCTCTCGACCGAGCGGCTGCTGACCGCCTACCGCATGGGCATCTTCCCGTGGTACGGGGAGGGGCTCGTGCCACTCTGGTGGAGTCCAGATCCGCGGGCGCTGTTCAATCTCGCCCGCCTGCACGTGAGTCACAGCCTGCAGCGCACGATTGCGCGCGGCGAGTTCATGCTGACCTTCGATCGGTGTTTTCGGCGAGTGATGACGCACTGTGGCGAGAACCGACCGGAAGGCACCTGGGTGATCCCCGAGATGCTCGATGCCTATGAGCTGCTGCACCAGAAGGGACATGCCCACAGCCTCGAAGTCTGGTGCGACGACGATCTCGTCGGTGGGATCTACGGCGTGCGGATCGGTCGACTGTTCTGCGCCGAGTCGATGTTCCATCGCCGGACCGACATGTCGAAGGTTGCCCTCGTTGCGATGGTGCGCTCGCTGTTCGCGGCCGGGATCGAGACCTTTGAGGTGCAGTTCGTGACGCCTCACCTCGCGAGCTTCGGAGCGTTTGCGATCCCTCGCGCCGAGTATCTGCGGCGGGCACGGCTCCACGCCGGCAAGCCGCTGGAACTTGGCGATCCGCTGCTCCTGCAGGCTTGGCGAGGCTAACTGGCAGCGACGTCAACTGACAAAGGGCGAGGCCGCCCCGGTCCGGGCACCGCGCGCTGCGCAAGCGGCGCGAGAGGGGTGTGCTGCATGAGACCCGCGGCTTCTAGATGGACGGGGGCTGTTCCGCCGCGGATTCGAACTCGGACCGAGAGCGGCTTCGCGAAGACGATCAACCCAGCGTAGGCGGGAGACTCCTGCGCTGGGTGTGCCAGGCAACGCCTCAGCCGATCGTGACCGGAACCACGTTCGAGGCACAGGCGCGGATGGCGAAGGGCATCAGCGAGTAGCCAAGGCTGACCGCTTGGGCCTGCAGGCTCAGTTGGCCTGGGAGATTGGCTGGGATCTGCAGCTGCAGAGAGACCGCTCCTGCCATGTCGGCCATGCCGATCGGTACCGGGAAAAACGGTTCGGCGATGCCGAGCACGAGGCTGCCGCCGATGGGCAGCGGGACCTGCGTCGAGCCAGCCTGCTCACCGACCACGAGGATGGCGTAGCTGCCGCTCGAAGCGCCGGCAACGGAGATCGACAACTGCGAACCGGAAGCGCCGCCGCTGATGGCGAGGCTGCCACAGCCCTGAGCGGGCAGGGCACCGGCGAGGACAAGAGACGCTGCTACGAAGATCGCGCGCATGAGAGAAACCTCTGGAGGAGGGGGAACCGGATGGATCGAACTCCAGAGCGCTTGGGCGCTCCGGCGGCCGCGGGGCGGCCAGCAGGACATCCGCAATCGGCATCGTTGGACCATCACGATGGCGACGATTTCTGGAGCCGGTGACGCTCGCCGCGTCACGGCGCGCTCCTCAGCGGTGGAGGTCGCTCCGGGCGCGGGCGAGCGATGCGCGAGCCCGAGGCGAGGCGTCGCCGCCAGCGACCACGGCTTCGAGCGCGAGCACCGCAGCCTCGGCGCCCAGCCGGTTGCCGAGTCGGACCCGCGCTCGGGCGAGGTCGGCGAGAAGCTCGCAGGGAGGAGCTGGCAGCTTCGCAGCCGCTGCTTCGAGTTCGACGAGCGCGGGCTCGCTGCGGTCATGACGCAGCAGCAGTGCGCCAAGGGTCATGCGATCAAGCGCCGTGCGATCTTCGGTGCCGATGGCCTCCACGGCGCCCAATGCCAGATCGCGCGCCAGCGGCGGAGCATCGTCGATCTCGGCGGGCCACCATGCGGTACCAAGAGCAGCCTTGCGCCACCGCAACAGCGACGCATCGAGGAAGCCGGCGAGTTGGCCGCTTGCTTGCAGTCGGGTGCACAGTTCTTTCAGCGCATTGGCGGCGGCGCGGGCATGTTCGTTCGCGGCAGGACTGAGATCGCGCAGCTGTTCGCGCAGCGCCAGCAGCAGCACTTCGCCGGCCGCCGCTTCCCCGTCGAGTGACAGTGCGAGTCCGAGCACGCGTTCCGTCTGAAACCGCAGCCAGTGTCGACCGATGGCGAGGCGGTCGAGGGTCGCGCGGCCTTCTGCTGCGAGCCTCTTCGCGTCCTGCAGCGAGCCTAGCCGCAGCATGCGTTCGGAGAGTCGGACTACAGGGATGACGGCATCCACTTCGTCGTCGTACGTGCTCTCTACGAAGCGACCGATGCGAGTCAGCAGCGCCGAGCCGTTCCCGATGTTTGCATCAGCGATCATCAGGCCAGTTGCTCCGGTCAGCGCCACGACAAGACGAGACACGTGGTCGTTTCGCGGCAGCCTCTCGATCGTGGTCAGCGCCGCATCGAAGGCGCGGAGGAACTCGGCGTCACCGCCCTCCGTGCGCGCGAGGCGGGCGAGCTCGTCGAACGAACGTGCCAACCCCGGTTCGGCTCGCCGAAGTTCTGCACCTCCGATCTCCAGCACCATTGCTAGGTAGTCATTGCCCTTCTGCGAACTTCCCACCAGGCGGCTTGCGCGAGCGAGGTCGTTCAACACGGGCAATAAGGCCGTGTCCTGGCGCCCGCCGTCTTTCTGCATCAGTTCGAAGGCGCGCAACAGGTGCGGCATGGCCTTCCTTGGCTCGCCGGCGGCGACATAGGCATGGCCGACGCTCGCCCGCACGCCGGCTTCCTCTCGTGGACGCACGCCGTAGCGCGCGGCGATCGTCGGAGCGAGTTGATCGAGCACCTCGCGTAACGAGCCACTGCTGTCGCCCGTGCCAGGGTCGAGGTGGAACAGGACAAGGTCGGTGAACTCCATCTGCGCACCCACGCGCGTCAGCTGCAAGAGGTCACGCTCGTGCATCGAGGCCAGCGTGTCGCGGGCTCGGCCGGCGGCCAGCATGCCCCATGTCGTGGACGCGACGACCGCGAGCAACGAGATCGCCACCAAGGTCGCCGCTGCGACCAGCGTTCGATGGCGGCGAATGAACCTGCGAACCAGGTAGCCAGGGCTCGGCGGTAGCGCTGTCACCGGCTCGTGTTTGCGGAAGTGCACGAGGTCTGCGCGTAGCTCGGCAGCTGACTCGTAGCGATCGTTGCGGTCCTTGGCCATCGAGCGCAGGACGACTGCATCGAGGTCGCCGGTGAGCAGCCGTTGCAGTTCGTGGGCCTTGGTGCTGCAGGAGGCGGCGCGTGCCGTGCGCGCGACATCGTCGAGGCCTTGGACTGCCGCGCTCGGTGGGGGTACGACGCTCGGAGCTCCTTCGCCGGTCGTCGGCAGCGAGCCGGTCAGCAGTTCGTAGAGTATGACCCCGAGCGAGTAGATGTCGGTGCGAGTGTCGACGCCGAGGTTGCCGGGCTCGAGCTGTTCCGCGCTCATGTAGAGAGGGGTGCCGATCACGCTCACATCCTCCACGGGACGCAAGGATCGGCTTGGTGCGCGCGACAGTGCTCGTGCGATACCGAAGTCGATGATCTTCGGCAGTCCTGCGCCATCGAGTTCGGCGACGAGCACGTTGTCAGGCTTGAGATCGCGGTGGATCACGGCCTTCTGATGCGCGTGCTGCACCGCGGCGCAGACATCGGCGAACAGCGAGAGGCGAGCATGAACGTCGAGGCGACGGCGATCACAGTAGGTCGTGATCGGTTCACCGCGAACGTACTCCATCACCAGGTAGAGCGTGCCGTCCTCCGTGCGGCCACCGTCGTAGATCTGCGCGATGCAGGGGTGGTTCATCAACGCGAGTGTTTGGCGTTCTTGCTCAAACCACTCCGCGGCGATTGGCGATTCGGACTGACTCCGCAGGAACTTGAGCGCAACCAATCGCTCGACAGGTTCGACCTGGCGCGCGAGCATCACTTCGCCCATGCCCCCTCGGCCCAGAGAGCGCAGGAGTTCGTAGTTGCCGATGCGCGGCGGCGGCATCGAGCCGAGCGAATGTTGCAGAGCCGGGACTGTCGCAGCGGCGTCCTGTTTCAGCAGCGCGCGGCAACGCTCGATGAGGACCTCGTCGCCGATGCTGGCGAACAACTGCTCGCGCGCGTTGGCATCGAGTTCCGCGGCGCGGTCAAAGAGGTCGCGGAGGCGATGGAGGTCGGGTTGATCACTCATCGCTGCTCGAAGGTGCTCCGAGGCGATCTTGTAGCCAAGCGCGTGCGAAGCGCCAGTCGCGCTCAGCGGTCGGTAGCGAGATCGCGAGCATCGGGGCAATGTCAGCCATCTGCAGTCCGCCGAAGAAGCGCAGCAGCACGACCTGCGCCGGACGCGCGTGTTCGCGTTCGAGTTCTTGCAGTGCTTCGTGCACCGTCAGGATGTCGGCGTAGGGAAGCCCGTGCTCGAGTTCTGGAACATCGGTCGGCAGCGATTCCTTGCGCTTGTTGTCGCGCTTCAACGCCCCGCGGCGGCGCGCTTGGTCGACGAGGATGTTGCGCATCGCGTTGGCCGCGGCACCGAAGAAGTGCGTGCGCCCCTCCCAACCCGGATCACCGCCGGCGACGATGCGCATCCACGCTTCATGGACGAGCTCAGTGGCGCGCATGGTCTTTCCGGGTGCGAGCCGTGCGATGCGGCCGCGTGCGAGCTGACGAAGGTCCTCGTACACGAGCGGGAGCAATCGTTCAGCGGTGATGCGATCCCCTTGCTTGAGCAGGTCTGCGAGCGCGTCGATGCCGGCGTTCGGATCGGACATGATGCGCAGAATAGCAGGTGACGCGCGGCAAGCTTGATCCTTCGTGCGCAGGGTGGCAGCATCGCGAGGCGATGACTCAAGGAGGCCCTGAGCGGATCGACCACTTCGTCTTGTGCGAGTGCATCGGTCAGGGCGGCATGGGACGGGTTCATCGCGCGCGCGATGAGCGGCTGTCGCGCGACGTTGCGATCAAGGTGTTGGCGCGCCATCGCAGCACCGACCCCGACGCCACCGCGAGGTTCGAACGCGAAGCGCGGCTGCTGTCGCGGCTCGACCATCCAAACCTCTGCCGGGTGCACGCGACTGGCGAGTTCGATGGACACCCGTATCTGGTCATGCAGTTGGTGGACGGCGACACGCTGGAGGCTCGCATCCGCGCCGCCTCCGATGGCCTCGGTTGCGTCATGCCGAGCGCCGTGCCCGCAGGCGGTCAGCGAGCGCAGGTGCCGTCGGCGGACGAGATCCGGCTACTTGTTGCGCTGTTCGAAACGGTCGCTCATGCGGTTCATCACGCCCATCAACGCGGGCTAGTACACCGGGATCTCAAGCCGTCCAACCTGATGATCGATGCGCAAGGCGAGCCGGTGGTGCTCGACTTCGGTTTGGCCCAGGATCGCGACGCCGAGGTGCACCTGACGAGATCTCTGCAGACGCTCGGGACGCCTCAGTACATGGCGCCAGAGCAGATCGACGCCGACCTTGGGAACATCGACGCACGGACCGACGTGCACGCACTGGGTGTGACCCTGTACGAAGCGCTGACGCTGTGGCCGGCTTACGTCGGCGCGAGCCTGCACGCGCTGTCGGATGCAATTCTCGCGGGCCGCCCGCAGCCGTTGCGACGCCGCAATCCTGCGATCTCTCGCGACCTCGCGACGGTGGTGGCGACCGCCATGGCGACCGAGCCCGATCGACGCTATCGCGATGCAGCATCACTCGCCGAGGACCTGCGCCGCGTGCGCTGCAGCGAGCCGATCCTCGCTCGCCGCCCCGGACGGCTGCGACGAACACAGTTGTTCGTTCGACGCAATCCGTTGGTCGCGACCTTCCTCGTGCTGCTCGTGTCGAGCCTGGTGTTCACGACACTGGCCTTGCTCGACGCGAATACATCGCGGCGCGGTATCGCTGCATCGCTGCAACAGTTCGATCGCCTCGCGATCATGCATCGGCTGAACCAAGCCGAGGATGCCGCGGCCCGGCTCTTTCCGGCATGGCCGTCGCAGACTCAGGCGTTGCGTGATTGGCTCCTTCGCCACGGCGAGCCGATGGCGAGGGAGCGGACGAACTTGGCAGCTGCGGTGGCGGAGCTGCGTGCCAAGACCAGCACCGAGTCGACGCGAGCCGAGTGGGAACTCGATCCGGCCTCGAGCGAGATGCTGCTGTTGCTGCTGGACGACACCTTGCCGCGCTTGCAGCACTTCGCCGAACACCCGCACGGGACGCTGGCCGACGTTCGCACGCGGCTGTCGTGGTCGGAGACGACGACGGCAAAGACGCTCGAGCATCCGGACTGGCCCGAAGCGAGTCGCCTCGCAGCAACCCTACCGGTCTACGGTGGCAGGGCGCTTGTGCCGCAGTTCGATCTCGTGCCGCTCGGGCTCGACCCGCGGTCCGGCCTGCTGGAGTTCTTGCACCTGCCGTCGCACCAGGACGGCGCGCCGCTGCCGGTCCGCGACTCCGAAGGAAGGCTGCCGTTCGGAGAAGAGACGGGCATCGTCCTCGTGCTGATCCCGGGTGGGGCGTTCACGATGGGGGCGCAAGCGGAGGATCCGAACGCTCCGCGATTCGATCCGAGAGCCGAGCCGGACGAGGTGCTTACCAGCGTCAGCTTGGATCCGTACTTCGTGTCGAAGTTCGAGCTGACACAGGCGCAGTGGGAGCGACTCGCGCACGACGCGCCGAGCCTCTACGGCCCGCGGGTGCAGTCCTACGACAAGAAGCTCAAGGACGGTCGTTCGGCGACCTTCGCCCAGCCGACCTTGCGCCACCCGGTCGAGCAGGTGGCGTGGTGGCAAGCGCAGCAACTTCTGGAACACCAGGGGATGACGCTGCCGACCGAGGCGCAGTGGGAGCGAGCATGCCGCGCGCTCACGGACGCGGTCTACAGCACTGGCGATGACGAAGGGTCGCTGCAGGCGGTGGCCAACATGCCCGACCAGACTGCGCGCGTGTTCTCGGAAGGGACGTTTCCGTACTTCTGTGATTGGACCGATGGGTATCCGGCGACCGCACCGGTGGGCACGTTTGCGCCCAATCGCTTCGGGCTCCACGACGTGCACGGCAACGTTTACGAATGGTGCCTCGACGCGCAGTTGGACGTGAAGCGGTTCCCGGTGTTGCGCGACGGCGACGGCATGCGTCGCGAAGACGGCGCGACCGCAGACGAACTGCTGCTGCGTTGCTATCGCGGCGGGAGCTTCCAGATGCCGCCGGTCGAGGCGCGGTGCGCGAACCGCATGCGCATGCATCAGCATGCGGCGGGGGAGCAGGTTGGGTTGCGACCAGCGCGCGCGGTGAGGTAGCTTCTGTGCATTGCGCGGCGTGACTCCGCGCATGGTTGTTGGAGGTTCTCGAGGCTGCAGCGCTCGATTGTGTGACGCGCATGCGCGCGGATCGTCGCCATTGCCGTGTTCGACTCGGCGGCACTGTTCGCGCAGGTCTCCACGAACTCACACCACCACTGCCGATCCCGGCGGACCCCTACCTCGTCGGTCTCGGAGTCGCGGCCCAGTTCGCAGTGCTGGAGCCGAGTGGCTGCACGCCCTTCGGACTCTCCAGTTCGACGGCGATGCACATCCCCGTGCAGCTCTGACCGTCGCTACAGCACCTGAGCTACAGCAGTCGGGCGATGCGCTCGTCGAGCGCCGCTTGGTCCGCCGTGAAGCTCGCGAGCGCCGCCGCGGTCAGGACTCCGTCCCACGACGCAGTGCCCTTCTGCACGCGGTCCTTCCACGATGCGTGAACCGGGATCTTGCCTTCTTTGGTGACGCGACTCTTCTCATCGGCCGAGAACTGCGGGAACAGGTCGCCGCAGCCGTGTTGCGCGAGGAAGGCCAACAATTTGTCGGCCGAGAGCGTGCTGGCATCGACCGCTGCGAGTTGGCACATGGCGCGTTCGAACACATCGTCGACGGTCCAGAACACCGCGAGCTTGTCGGCGGCCGCGTCGATGCCCGGGCCGAACGTGACCTTCGGGTCATCGGCAGTGTGATCCTTCAGGGTCTCCAGCGCCGGCTTCCTCTCGAAGAACTCCTTCGCTGCCGCGGTCGGGATCGTGAAGACGTCGAGGCCGAGCAGATCCATGCACTGCTGGCTGTTGCGCATCGATGCGCCGATTTGGCGCACGTCGATGCCGGGGTTCTTCTTCAGGCGGCGGAGCACGCGCTGGCTCGAGAGGGTCGCCTTCTCGCCGGCGTTGACGCCGTCGCCCAGCTTGTTGTCGCTGAGGAACGCGTTGATGCGGCCCATGAAGACGTTGACGTAGGTCGGCTTCGCCAACAGCGCGATCAGGTAGTTCTGACGCGCGCTGAAGCCGAGCGTGAAGTTGAGTCGGATGCCGTCGGCGGCGAGCCGGCGCGCGGCGAGGACGCCCGACGGCGTCAGCGGCACCTTGACGATGAAGCGGTCGGGGCAGATCGCGTGGAAGCGCTTGCCGTACTGGTAGCTCGCTTCGGCATCGTCAGCGAGCGCGGTGTGCAGCTCGACCGACACGTCGGCGTCGAAGGTGCGCACCAGCTTGAGCCCGTGCACGGCGTTGAGGACGAAGGCGATCTCCTGCACCAATTGCTGCTCGCCGATGTCCGTGGCCGCTCCGCGCACGAGCGCCGCGACGTCGGGCACCAACTCGTCGTATTGCCCCTTCTGGACTTCCTTGTTGAGCAGCGTGTTGTTGGTGGTCAGCGCCTGAAACTCGCGCGTCCAGAGGGCGCGTGCCGCTTCGACGTCACCGGTGTCCAGCCAGAGCGCCGTTCCGGTGCGGGCTGCCGCAGCCCACAGCGGTGAGGATGCGAAGCTCTCGCGACTCTGTTGCGGTTGCGCGACTGCCTTGCGGCAGAACGCGGCCAGTTCCATGGCGAGACGAGAATCAAACTTGGGGGCGTTGGGCTTCATCGTGCACGAGGGAGGACGCCGACAGCTCGATTGGCGTCAACTCAACTGCGCATGGTAGTCCTGCAGCGGTTGGACGGCGAGCGGCTTCTTCAGCACCCACTCCAACCCTTGGATCGTCGCTGCTGCTGCCGCCATCGTCGTGATGCACGGGATCTTGTGACTCACGGCCGAGCTGCGAATCAACCGATCGTCCCCGCGTTCGCGGCGGCCGGATGGCGTGTTGATGATCAGGCGCACTTCGCGATTGAGCACGAGGTCCAAGACGTGCGGTCGGCCCTCGTGAATCTTCTGCACGCGCGTGACCGGGACGCCAGCGTTGGTCAAGGCGCGCGCGGTGCCGCTCGTGGCGACGATCTCGAAGCCGAGTGCGTGCAGGCGGCCGACCAGCGGCAGGATCATGCGCTTGTCTTCATCGCGAACCGAGACGAAGACCTTGCCCGACTTCGGCATCGCGTTGCCGGCGCCGATCATCGCCTTGGCGAACGCCGCGCCGAAGCTCGCGTCGATGCCCATGACTTCGCCGGTGGATTTCATCTCCGGCCCGAGCACCGTGTCGACTCCGTGGAACTTGTTGAACGGGAAGACCGGAGCCTTGACGGAAAAGTACGGAGGTGTGAGTCGCTCCTGCGCGCCGACCTGCGCCACGGTCTCGCCCAGCATCAAGCGCGCGGCCATCTTCGCCAGCGGTTGGCCAGTGGCCTTGCTGACGAAGGGCGCTGTCCGCGAAGCTCGCGGATTGGCTTCGAGGATGAACAGGCGCGACCCCTTCACGGCCCACTGCACGTTCATCAACCCGATGACGCGCAATCGCTTGGCCAGCTTTCGAGTCTTGTCGGCGATCTCGGCGACGAGGCCTTCGGAAAGTGTGTAGGGCGGCAGCGAGCAGCTCGAGTCACCGGAGTGGATACCGGCCTCTTCGATGTGCTCCATGATGCCGCCGATCACGACGTCCTTGCCGTCGCACAGCGCGTCGACGTCAACCTCGATCGCGCTGTCCAAGAACTTGTCGACTAGCAGTGGTCGCTCCTCGGAGAAGGAGCGATGCCGTTCCATGTAGTCCTCGAGTGCGCGGCGATCGTCGACGATTGCCATTGCGCGCCCGCCGAGGACGAAACTCGGGCGCACGAGCACGGGATAGCCGATGCGGTCGGCGACGGCGATTGCTTGCTCGGCGTTGGAGGCCATGCCGCTCGGTGGCTGCTCGATGCCGAGTTCGTCGACGAGCTTCCCGAACAGGGCGCGGTCTTCCGCGGTTTCGATCGAGTCGACGCTGGTGCCGACAATCGGCGCGCCGTGGTCAACGAGGCCGCGCGCGAGGTTGAGTGGCGTCTGGCCGCCGAACTGCACGATCACGCCGTGCGGATTCAGGCGGTCGACGACGTTCATCACGTCTTCGTGCGTCAGCGGTTCGAAGAACAGCATGTCGGAGGTGTCGAAGTCGGTCGACACGGTCTCCGGGTTGCTGTTGATCATCACGGTCTCGTAGCCCAGCGGGCGCAGGGCCATGGTTGCGTGGACGCAGCAGTAGTCGAACTCGATGCCTTGGCCGATGCGGTTGGGGCCACCACCGAGCACGATCACGCGCTGCTTTTCGCTCAACGAGCCGATCTCGTCCTCGATGCCGTTGTAGGTCGAGTAGAGATACGGCGTGTGGCTCTCGAACTCGGCGGCGCAGGTGTCGACGCGCTTGTAGACGGGCGTCACTCGGAGCTTCTTGCGGTGCTCTCGCACCTGCCATTCGTTGGCGCGCGGCGAGCATCCAGCACCGATCTGGCGATCCGAGAAGCCAAGCTTCTTGGCGCGCAGCATCTGTTCCAGGTTGAAGGCACCGACGCCGTTCTTGCCGACTTCGACGAGTTCCTTCTCGTGATCGACCAGCTCTTCGAGTTGGTCGAGGAACCACGGGTCGATCTTGCTGCAGTCGTGGATATCGGCCACCGACATGCCCGACAGCATCGCGGAACGAATCCAGTCGATGCGGTCGTCGCGCGGGGTGCGGAGGTGGGGACGGATCGTGTTCGGGTCGAGGTCCTCAGGCTTGCAGTGCGGTTGGCAGGGCACGTTGCCGAAGCCCCATCGACCATTTTCGAGGCCGCGCAGTGCCTTCTGCATCGCTTCCTTGAAGGTGCAGCCGATTGCCATCACCTCGCCGACCGACTTCATCTGGGTGGTCAGCACCGAGTCGGCGGTGGGGAACTTCTCGAAGGCCCACCGCGGAAACTTGACGACGCAATAGTCGATCGTCGGCTCGAAGCTCGCGGGGGTGACCTGGGTGATGTCGTTCTTGAGTTCGTCGAGCGTGTAGCCGACCGCGAGCTTGGCGGCGATCTTGGCGATCGGGAAGCCAGTGGCCTTGCTGGCTAGCGCCGAGCTGCGGCTGACGCGCGGGTTCATCTCGATGACGATCATGCGGCCGTCGGCCGGGTTGATCGCGAACTGCACGTTGCTACCACCAGTGTCGACGCCGATCTCGCGGATCACAGCGATTGCCGCGTCGCGCATGATCTGGTACTCGCGGTCCGTCAGCGTCTGCGCGGGCGCCACCGTGATCGAGTCACCGGTGTGCACGCCCATCGGATCGCAGTTTTCGATCGAGCAGATGATGACGACGTTGTCCTTCGTGTCGCGCATCACCTCGAGCTCGAACTCTTTCCAACCCGCGATGCTTTCCTCAACCAGGATCTCGCTGTTGAGCGAGAGCTCGAGACCGCGCGCGGCGATCTCCTCGAACTCCTGCAGGTTGTAGGCGATGCCGCCACCCGAGCCACCGAGCGTGAAGCCCGGGCGGATCACGCAGGGCAGGCCGATCTGGTCCAGCGCTTGTCGCGCTTCTGCCATGTTGTAGGCAAGGCGGCTGTTGGCGCATTCGAGCCCGATCTTCTCCATCGCGGCGCGGAACTCCTGGCGGCCCTCGGCCTTCTGAATCGCGTGCGGCTTGGCGCCGATCAGCTCGATGCCCAGCTTCTCGAACACGCCCATGTCGTGCAGCTGCATCGCACAGTTGAGGGCTGTTTGGCCGCCGAGGGTCGGCAGGACTGCGTCTGGCCGCTCCTTCTCCAAGATCTTGGCGACGACTTCCGGCGTGAGGGGCTCGATGTAGGTCCGGTCCGCAGTCTCCGGATCGGTCATGATCGTCGCCGGATTGCTATTGATCAGGATGATCGTGTAGCCATCGCTGCGGAGCGCCTTGCAGGCCTGCACGCCTGAGTAATCGAACTCGC
>CAMBXM010000028.1 GCA_945871815.1 Singulisphaera sp. GP187 | reverse complement strand
ACTGCTTGGTGATCGAGCCGATGCGAAACGCCGTGGCGCCATCGGCGGGGACCTCGAACTCTGCATCAGCGAGGCCATAGCCCTTCTCGATCAGGTCCGCGCCGAAGGCGACGCCGACCGAGAGCCCGACGGCCGTTGGCTTGTGCAGGTGCTTGTGCACCGCGGCATCGACCCGTTCGGCCAAATCCCCCAAGGCCGAGGCCCTCAAAGCCGACGGACCCGAAGCCGAAGCCTGGGCGAAGAGTGGCGCGGCGAGGACGAGAAGGAACGCCAGAGAGCGGCAGGGGCGATGCATGAAGCGCGCGCTGTAGACCATCCCCGGCAAATCCTGTCGCGCGACCGGAGCAGCGGTTGCCGCAAGGGCCGGCAGCTGCGGCCGGCGCCGTCGCTCGCTGGAGGCGGCGCCAACCCGCCGCCGCATCACCAAGCTCGCGTCAACGCCCGGTCAGGAGCGGCGTGAAGTAGCGGTAGTAGATCTCGAGGCTGAGCACGCACATCGCTGTCGTGTAGCTGCGGTCCTTCCTGGTGTCGCCCGCCTCCTGCGCATAGACGTCGATCGGTGGGAAGGAGCCGTCTTTGGCTTGGGCCGCAGGCAGCACGGTCCGCAACCGTTCGTTCCAACTCGCCCATTCGTCGCCACCGCGCAAGAAGCAGCACAGCGTGCCGTAGTACCAGAAGTAGACGTTGCCTTGTCCGCGCTTCACGAACTGCTCGTCGTCGTAGCGCCGGTACTCCTGCGGGCGGCGTTCGACCGTGAACGACACCGCAGCGTCCACCTTGCTGTCGTCGCGGGCGACACCGAGCAACTGCAGACAGAACGCCGCCGCTGGAGTGCTTGCGGGCAGCGTGGGCCAGGAGGAACGGACGCGGCTCGGTTCGTGCGAGTAGCGAAACCAACCATTCGGCTGGTCGTACGACAGCTCGAGATACTCCTTGGCCTTTGGCAGCACATCCTCGGGGAGTTCGACACCCGAGAGCCGCGCCGACTCCAGCGCCATGATCATCCAGGCGGAGACCGAGACGCGAGCAAAGTCGTCCTCGGCACGGAGTCCGGGCGAGAAGTAGCCCCACCCGCCGCGGTTGCGCTTGTCGCGGCGCGGGCCCTGGTGGTCGAGGATCCAGGTCAGCGCGCGCTCTAGTGGCGGCAGCAGCGCTTCGTCCTTCGTCATGCCGTAGCACTCGGCAAGTGCGTAGCTGCTGATTCCGTGGCCGTAGCAACTGCTCACACCAAACGCGCCCGTCTCCTCGTCCTGGAGTTCGAGCAAGTGGTCGACGGCACGGCGCACCACATCGCTGTGCTCGGTGTTTGACTTCGGGGAGTGACCAGCGCCCAGGAAGGCGAGAACACAGAGCGCCGTCTTGCCGACGTAGACGAGCCCATACTTGTCGTCGAAGCGCTCGCCGCTACCCCACGAACCATCGACGTTCTGGATGCTGGCGAGATAGCGCAGCCCCTGTCGGACTGCGTGCTCGGTCTCGTCGGTGCCCCCGAACTGCTCCAGCGCCTTGGCCTTTGCGGGACCGAAACGATTGCTATAGGCAGTGGCTTTGGCGACCGGCAAAGCCGCGGGCATTGCCGTTTCGACCGGTTGGCTGCGCACCAGCTGCGACGGCGGCGGAACGACTTTGATCCCCTGCTCGCCACGCGGGGAGTCGGCGGCATCGCGCAGCGGGCGCGCGATCGGCAGTTCCCGCGGACCGTCCATCGCGATCGCGGCGAGCCGCGGCGACGGTGCTGCGGCAGACGCGTTGGCGCTCGCCGTCGGCGCCGCGGCGCGTGGCGTTGCGATCGGCGCGTCGCGGCGCGCGAGATCGGGGACCGGCGCCGCGTGCAGACTGGGCGGCATCGCAGTCGACGGAGTCGCCGGCAATGCCGCCGCATTCGCCAGGGCCGACGGCTTCGCCCGGACCAGGGCCGACGATGGCGCGGGCGCGGCGGAAGGTCGGTGCAGCACCGGCCCTCGATCGGCCGCGCGCGCAACCACGCTTGCCGATGGCGTGGCGACGACCACCGGCGCGCCGGCATGGACCGGCAACGGCGCCGCCGTCGGAGCGTCGGCAACGGCGGCTGGCGCCGAGAGCGATGGGAGCGATGCCGCATCGCGCAGCGCCGGCCCGGTAACAATCGGTACAGCCTTGGCCGCAACGCTCGGAGAAGGCAGCGAACCCTCCACGAGAGCGGGATCGACCGGCCCGCGCTCGGCGCGGACTAGACCACTGCCAGGAGTCGCAATCGCCAGCGACGCGGACGCCGCTGAGGGGCGCGAAGCGGTGGTAGCCGCCGCGGCGGCGAGTTGGGCACGTTCTGCCGTCGCCACCGTCGCGCTTTCGAGCGCAAGAACTGCATCGCTGCCAGCGCGCACAGCCATCTGCACTGGCGCGTCCACCAACTGCGCCACCGGTGCCGTTGCGGTCGCCTCGAGCTCGCGAGTCCATTCGCCGTTGGTCGCATCGAGCGCGTCGCTGTCGGCGCGCACCAGCGCGGCCATTGGGGCATCCGCTCCGAGCGAGCGCTCCGTCGGCGCAAAGCGCACTTCGGCAGCGATACCACTCCCGGCGCCGGCGTCCGCTGTGCCGGCGGCCTCCGTCGCACTGACGAGCGTGACCTCGAACCCAGTGCCGTCCTCGTCGCTCAGCGGCAGTTCTTGCGCAATCTCGACGCCCTTCAGCAACAGGTACAGCAGCACGTGCAACAACAAGGACAGCAGCAAGCACTGCGCCACGAGATCGAGCGCAGTGAAGCGACGGCCATAGTGCAGTAGCACCAAGAACAGCAAGCTGCCGATGACGACGCCAAGCAGCACCAACTCGAGCCATCGCTGGCCGGGCCACCACGGATAGACCTCGTGCGCGTTCGCCGCGTACCACAGCGAAGCCTGAACGTCGCCCGTCGGCGGGGCGCAGAGGTAGAGCGTGCGGCCGTCGGAGCTCGGCACGGGCGAGCAGAGCGGCGGCGTACTCCAATCGCCGTCAATGGCCAGCGGCTCGGCGAACGTGCCCTCGAGCCGACTGCTGCGAACGATCGTGAGGCGACCAGCGATCGCGCGGACAAACCACAGCGCCGCACCGTCCTTGGCAAAGCTCGGATCGCGATCGACCGGACGCGGGGAAGTCGCCTTCGACAGATCGACGTCGAACACGCGGCGCGGTTGGCTCGCACCATCCAGAGCGCAGCGCCACAGCGTCCCATGGTCGCCCACGCCCGGCTCGCGACTGCTGCGCACGAACACCACCTCGCTACCGTCCGGAGATGGCGCTGGATCGCACTCGTCGAGTGGGCTCGAACATTCCGCCACGCGCTCGACTTCGGCAGCAGCTGCCAGCAATCGCGGCGCGACGTAGAGGTCATGGCCACCGCTGCCGCCCTCGCGATCGGACGCAAACCACACGCGACCCTCGGCATCGATCGCCGGCGACAGTTCGTCGCCCTCGGTGTTGAGCGCATGCACTGGCTCTGGCGGCACCGTCGGTCGCGCCGGGTCCCAGGTCACGAGGTCGGAGGTGCCATCGGCGCCGAGCCTGGCGTAGAGCACGCGGCCATCGACAAGGAGAGCGATGCGGCCAGTGACCGGGCCTGGAAGTTCGGCCAGCGGCATCGGCGTGCGCCACTGCAGCATGCCGGCTGCCGACAACTCGGCTGCTGGCAGCTCGCGGGCGCCGTCGGTGTAGTACGCCGGGCGGCCAATGCGCAGACCGACGAGCAACGAGGCGGCAATCAGCAGTGCGCCCCACGACAGCCGCATCGCGATGCGCCGCGTGCCCTCGCTCAGTGCTCCCGTCATCTTCGCCATCGCCGGTCAGTTCCCCTTCACGGGTACGGCGCCGAAATCGAGCTTCTTGAGCTTGGCGAGGCGGCAGGCATCGAGGACCTCGATGCCGATGCCGAACTGTGCCTTTTGGTCGCCGCGCACCAATACGGACTGCTCCGGGTTGCGCGCGGCGGCTGCGGTCAGCTTCTGCCGCAGCGCCTCGAGCGTGACCTCGCGGCCGTCGATTTGGATGCGACCGTCAGCCATCAGGTTGATGACGACTTGCGTGTCCCCCTTGCCAGTCTGCCCCGTCTTGGCCGGTGGCAAGCGCAGATCGAGCTCGACCTCCTCGCGCGCGAACGTGGTCGCAGCGAGGAAGAAGATCAACAGCAAGAAGACGACGTCCAACATCGGCGTGAGGTCGATGCCGCCGACTTCGTCGTCGTCGCCAAAGTCATGCCGCATGGGTGTCCTTCTGGGGATTCTGTGGATCCGCCGGACGCCTTGCGAGTGCTTCGATGGCCGGCGACACGGCACTCGCGATTGCCGCAGCGAGGCGTCGAGCGCGCGCCTGCAGGTGTGCGGCAACCAGCGTCGCTGGGATGGCGACGAACAGGCCGAAGATCGTCGTGTAGAGCGCGACCTTGATGCCAGCAGCAAGCGCCTCGCTGCTCTCGGCCTTGCCGAGCCCCGTTTGCTCCACGGCAGCGAAGGCGTCGGCGATACCCAACACCGTGCCCAGAAGACCCAGCAGCGGCGACACGGATGCCATCAGCACGATCCCACGAACGTTGCCACGCATGCGCGCTGACTCCTGCGCCAACGTGTCTTCCATGGCCTTCTCGACGTCGGCGAGGGCAAAGCCGCGGCGACGCACCCCGGCGGCCAGCACGCGCATGCCTGGCGAAGCTGCGTTTGCGAGTTCGTCCGCCGCAGCAGCGCTTTGTTCGCCGACGACCAGCGCCACGGTTGCTTCTACTGCTGTCGGCAGCACCCGCGAACGACGCAGACTGACGTAGCGTTCGATCGCGAGCCCGGCCACGACCACCGAGCAGCCGAAGATCGGCCACATCAGGGCACCGCCTGCGGTGAAGAACTCGCCCAGCGTCGCAACGCTCGGCTCCTGGAACGAAAGGGTCGTCATTGGCTTCGGTCGTGGTTGCAGGACGGTGATTCAGTTGTTGCGAACGTGCTCGCGCGCCGACTTGGCTTCGGAGCTGCCCTCGTGCTTCTCCAGCAACTCGCGAAAGAACCGCTGGGCCTTGTCGCCTTGGTCGAGTCGCTCATAGCAGAGACCAGCCTGCAGCAGGCCCGCCCGCACCCAGTTGGGGTCGGCGTAGAGGATCGGCAGCTTGACGAAGGCGTCGGCGGCTCCACGGAGGTCGTTCTGCTGCATGCGCCCTTCGCCGATCCGGAACTGCGCTTCGGCAGCCAGAGGCCCATCGCTGAGTTCGGTGACTTTGATGAGCGCGGCCTCGGCCGCCACATAGTCGTTGCGCTGAAGGCGTGCTCGGCCGAGCCACAGATGGGCTCGCGCCAAATCGGCACGATCGCGGTCCTTGGCCCGAATGAAGGGCTCCAAGGCCTCGACAACCAGCGCGTGATCCCCGACCGACAGTGCGCACTCGCCGAGCAGGAGTCGCGCAGCAGCCGCGCGTTCGTGCTTCTTGTCCGCCTGCAGCAACTGCTGGCACGCAGCGACGGCACCGCGATCGTCGCCGAGGCGATGGCAGCACTGCGCAGTCATGTAGCGTGCCTCGCTTGCGAGCGCCTCGCCCTCGATCGCCGCAACCGCGACGAACCGGTCGCGAGCCGCCGCGAGCTGCTCCTTGGCCGCGCCTGCCGCCTCGAACTCAGCAAATGCGAGCCGGTAGAGCGCCCGACCGCGATAGCTGCCCTGCACCGCGTCGAGTACCGAGCGCGCCGCGGCGAGGTCGCGCTTGTCGAGTGCGGCCATGCCGAGATGCAGCTTGGACTCACCCGCGATCTCGACGTCCGACGACGCCGCCGACAACGCGAACGCCGCAAGCGCGGCCGGTTCGTCCCCGGCCTTTCGCGCTGCCCAGGCGAGTTCGTAGGCCGTGCGGTCCTTGCGTGCACCGCCACCCGCCGAGAGGAGCTGGGACAAGGTCGTCCGCGCGGCGCCGTGGTCGCCGGCGCGCGACTGCGCGACGCCGAGCGAGTAGCTCATGCCGGCGGCCTTCTCGTGCGCGGCGAACGTCGCCAAGAACTCCGTCGCCGTCGCGATCGCTGAGGGCCAGTCCTGCGCTCGATGGTGCAAGGCGGACTCGAGTTCGAGCAACTGTGGCCGTTCTTGCAGAGCCTCCGGATGCGCTTTGGCCGCCGCGATTCTCGTCTTGCAGGCCGCATCGTCGCCGAGTTCGAACGCGCACCAGGCGCGACCTGCCAAGGACCGCGCGCCGGCGGCATCGCTGCGCTGCTGCAACGCGGCAAAGGCCTGGTCGGCGCCGCGGAAATCGCCCTGCTGGTAGGCGAGTTCGGCCTGTTCGATCTGGTCGCCACTGGCGTCGCTATCGCTACCGCGCGCCTTGGCCGCGGACGCAGCACGCAAGAGTCGCTGCTGCGCAGCCGGAAGATCCCCCTTCTTCTGCAGCACCCGCGACGCCACCCGCTCGGTGCGGTCAAGGAACGCGCCAGCGCGATGTCGGGCGCGGTAGCGGTCGGCCGTGGCCAGCGCCCCATCGCCGTCGCCGTCCTCGAACTGGGCGAGCGCCTGCATCGACAGTGCCTCTTCGGCGTGCGGCGAGTTTGCGTCTCCTGCGATCGCCGCGAACCGAGCCACTGCGTCCTTCCTGTCGCCACGAAGGTAGCGACACCACGCGAGCTTCCATGCGATCACGGGTGCGTGCCCGCTCGCATCGGGGATTGCCGCGTAGGCGGACTCCGCCGCCTCGTACTGCTTCAGTGCAAAGTGATTCTCGGCCAGCGCTAACTGCGCCTCGGTCGCGAGTCGATGCGGCGGGGTTTGCGCCAACACCCGTTCGGCGCGCGCAATCGAGTCTTGGTGACGACCGGCTGCATGCAATGCAAAGCAGGCGCCGTAGGCCGCGTCACCGCGGAGATCCACAGGGGCGTCGGCAGGCACCGCGTCGTAGGCCACGACGGCCTCGTCCCAGCGCGAGAGGTTGGCGAGCGACTCGCCGAGAGCGAAGGACAACCGAGCTTTCTCTGCCGGGGTTGCGGTCGCGATCGCCTGTTGCAGCGACGCCACCGCCGCCTCGCCATCACCCGATGCGAGCGCACACAGTCCGAGCAGCTCCTGGGCCTGCTGCCGAATCGGCGCGGGCGACTCGCTGGCGAGCAGAGTGTTGAGTTGATCGGTTGCGCGCGCGTGCTTGCCGTCCTGGTACAGCGCCCGTGCCAGTTCGAGACGTGAGGTTGGCACGAAGGGCGAGTCGGGAAACTGCTCGAGCAACGCACCGAACGCGCGCGCGGCCGCGCCCCGATCCCTGCGACCCACTGCGACCCAGCCAAGTCCGTGCGCCGCGTCATCGGCGAACTCGCCACCGAGTTTCTGCGCCTTCTGGAAGGCCTTGGTCGCGCCATCGTGGTCGCCCCCGCGCAGCATCGCATCGCCGCACAGAAAGTTGGACTCACCCTTGGCCGCATCGTCGGGCGCCGACTTGGTCGCTTCACCAAATGCGATCGCTGCTGCCGGCCACTGTTGCAAGCGGACCCGCGCGAACCCCAACTGGTAGAAGGACGAGAACTGGTAGTTCGCTCGTTCCCCGGTCGCGGACTCGGCCGCCGCCGCGAACTGCTGAGCCGCCTTCTCGTCATCGCCGAGTTCGCGCCAGGCCTCCCCGGCGGCGAAGTGCGCCGCCGACGCGAGATAATGTTCACTGCCGCTCTCCGTCGCGAGCGCCTCGAACTGCTGCAGCGCACCGCGATGGTCCTGCTGCTGCTCGCGCAGGTTGCCGAGGCGATAGCGGCACTCGGCGCGCAACCGAAAGCCGGTGCCGCCCGCGGCCAACGCGGCGTCGAAGGCAGCGATCGCCGCGTCCACCTGCTGGAGTTCCTGCCGGCACTGACCGAGGCGGTAGCGCGCCTCGGCCGCGAGCGGGTGCGAGCCGCTCGCCTTGACGAACTGTTCGAAGGCGCCGGCCGCCTCCTCGTGCAGCGCCCGTTGCTGCATGCCGACAGCGAGCTGAAATCCTTCGGGTGGTCGTTCGCTCTGGCCTGCAACCGCAGCGGTGAGCAACGATAGGACGAGGGCGCGGAGCAAGGGCATCATGTCGGGTTCGGCGCTGGCGCCGGACTATTCCGACGCGGGGGGCTCGGAAACGTAGTGCCTGCACATTCCCGCCGCGTTCGGCGAATCCACTGTGCAGACGGAGCGTTCCGGCCAAGCGGAACATCGCTCGGACTCGCCACAGGTTGTCCGGCTGTTCGCGATCAGTTCGAGGCCGGTTCGCGATCCCTCAGCCCGGAGCCGTTCGCTACCATCTGCCACCCCCCTGACCGCACCCTTCATCCAGCTTTGATGATGCTCCTCCGATTTGCCTTCGCGTCGCTACTCGCCGCCGCCATTCCCGCACAGTCGTTCAGCTACGCCGACTTCACCAACGTCGCGACTCTCAACCTGCTCGGCAACGCCGCACAGAGCGGGGCAGCCCTGCGACTCACCGCCAATGCCAGCAACCAGACTGGCTGGGCGTGGCACCGCACCGCGATGCCCGTCGTCGCCGGCTTCGACACCACGTTCACGTTCCGCATTACCCCGCCCGCGGTCGGCACGAAGGCCGAAGGCATGGCCCTGGTGATCCATGACGACCCGAACGGAATCGCCACCACGGGCGGCACGGTCTGGGGCATGGGCTACGGCACTGGCGCGAACACCGCAGTCGGCATCCGCAACTCGATCGCAATCGAGCTCGATACGTACCTGGACGCCTTCCTTGGCGACACCAGCGCCAACGAACTGACGATTCACACGCGCGGTGCGCAGGGCAACCACGAGAACGAGCAGTACTCCATCGCCCGCGCCACGCCCGCCGCGGTGCTGAGCAACGCGCAAGTGCACTCGCTGCGCGTTCGCTACGTGCCCGGCACGATCGAGGTCTATGTGGACGGCGCGGCGACGCCCACGGTGACTCGCGCCTACAGCCTGCTCACGGGCGGCCTGTATGCAAACGGCGTGGCGGCCCCAGCGCCGACTCTGGCCGCGGGCACGGCCTTCCTCGGCTTCTGCGCCACCACGGGTGCCGGCACGCTCACCGAACTGGTCGAGATTCTGACCTGGAACTGGAACAGCACGCCGCTGCGCGACCCGTGCTATGCCGGTACGATCGGCGAGGACGTACTGCGCGTTAACGGCTCGACTGGCGGCCCGCTGCGGACCGTGACCCTGCCGACCTACCAGCCGTTCTCGCTCGACATGGCCTCGCCCACGGCGCACGGCGCGGGCGCGCCATGGGTCCTGCTCGGTGGCCTGTTCCCGAACCCGCAAAGCCCTGCGGCGCTATCGCCATTTGGCCGGATGTGCCTCGAAGTCGCGCCCTTCGGCATCGGCACGTTGCTGCTGGCCGACGCCTTCACCAACCCGGGAACGCTGTTGCCCGCGGGCCCGGCCCCCTACTCGATCCAGCTGCCAGCCGGCGCGGTTCCGTTCGTCCTCGACATCACGTTGCAAGGCGTGATCGCGACGAGTTCGAGCCCCCTGACTCTCGGCGTCACCAACGCCATCGACCTACAGTTCCGCAACTCGCCAGCACCAACGATCACGACCGTCGCGCCGCTGAGCGCGCTGCCGGGGCAGACGATCACGATCACCGGCACGGGCTTTCAGAACGGGCTCACGCTCGTGGTCGCGGGCACGCCGGCGTCCGTGCTCACGCGGACTGCGACGCAGGTGACCTTCAGTTATCCCGCGGGTCTACCGTGCGGCTCGCAACTGACGGTGCAGAACCTCGACGGCCAGACGGCAACGGGCCCGATCAATGCGAACCCGGTGGTCACCTCGACCTCGCTCGGAAGCGGCGTGGCTGCAGGCGGCCAGTTCTTCATCATGAACGGCACCGGCTTCTCCGCCGGTACGACGGTGACCATCGGCGGCGTCGCGGCCGCCGTGCAATCGGTCAGTGCGACCGCGGTCCTCGTGCGCACGCCGGCAGGCACGCCCGGCGTCGCGACCGTAGTGATCACGACCGTCGGTGGCTGCCAGACGACCACGACCTACACCTACCTGTGAGTCGTCGAGCGGCCGCGGTCGCCCCGCCGCTGCCGCCGCTACCTCACTTGCAGGCAGCCAGCGCGCGGGCAACGAACACCGGCGCCACCTTTCGTCGCCAGTAGACATCCAGATCGGTGTTGTCCATCGTCCGCGCTGGCTTCATCGCCTTCTCGCCAGCTGCAGCGATGACCGCGTCGGTGAGTTGCTGGCCGACCAGCACCTTCTCCGACTCGGTCGCCGGGATCGCGTAGGAACCAGCGCCGCCGAGGCGGATGTTGGCCTTCGTGACTACGCCGTAGCTGTCAGTCCACACACACGCGCCAACGCCGAGCACGGGGAAGTCAAACGTGTCGCGGCGGCGCAACTTCACGTAGCTCGCCTTCCAGTTGGAAGGTGCACCGAGCCAGAGGCGCGTCAACAGTTCCTCGGGCCGCTTTGTCAGGTACTGGATGCCGTCGTCGCGATACAGCTCGCTCGCGGGGATGCGGCGGGTTCCGTCCGGGCCGACGAGTTCTACCTGCGCTTCCATCGCGCAGACCACCGGCACGGTGTCGCTGCTCTGCACCGCCCAGCATCGCGGCGAACCCGGAGCAACCCAGCAGATCGAGCCAGCTTTTGACTTCATGCAGAAGTCGATCGACTCGCGCCACTCGTGGCTCTGGTCGTAGTAGGTGCAGCGCGTGTCGAGCAGCAGGTTGCCGCCGATCGTGCCCATGTTGCGCAACAGCGGCGTCGAGATCTCCTTCACTGCGTGCGCAAACGCCCCGAAGTTCAACAGCAAGTGCGGGTGCACCTCGAGGGCTGACAGGCGACACATCGCACCAATCGCCACCGAGCCGTCCTGTTGCACCTCGACGGTGTTGAGGCCCGGCACATCCTGCAACGAGATCACATGCAGCGGCGTCTGGTGGCGCCGCTTCATGTTGGGATAGAGATCCGTACCACCAGCGACATACATCGCGTCCTTGCCGTGCGCCAACTTCTGGCGAACGGCCTCGGCAGCGGTCTTGGGGCGGTAGTAGGTGAACGTCGGTAGTCGCAGCATCGCTGTCGTCCTCCTACTTGGCGGCCTTCTTCTCGCGCTTGGGCTCGTTCCAGGCAGTGCCGTCACCACCCTGCCACGGCGTCTTGATCTTCAAGGAGTCGCCGAAGTCCACTTGGGGCACGCCGTCAGCTCCGGCCGACGGTCCAAAACGCGCGTCCTTGCCTTCCTTCTTGCTCTGCAATGCAGCAAACACCTTCTCGAAGGAGATCGGGTTCTCGTCGACGCGCACGCCAACGGCGTCGAACACGGCATTGGCGATCGCGGGCATCATCGGCAGCAACGGGCCTTGCCCGACTTCCTTGGCGCCGAACGGACCGTTCTTGTCCGGGTCCTCGACGACGTAGGTGACGACGTCGGGCATCTCCATCGTGCTCGGGCTCTTGTACTCGAGCAGCGAAGGGATCTTGTGCACGAACACGCGATGGCCTTTGTGGCTGCGATCGCGGTAGGCCATCTCCTCCATCATCGCCTCGCCGAGGCCCATGTAGACCGAACCCTCGATCTGCCCCATTGCGACTGCGGCGTTCAGCGCGCGGCCAATGTCGTGTGCCATCCACACCTTGGGCACCCGGTAGATGCCGGTCAGTGGGTCGACCTCGACCTCCACGACGGCCGCGGAGTAGCTGTAGCTCGGAGAGGGACCGACGCCGCCGCCGCGGAACTTGGCCGGCGATTTCGGTGGCGTGTAGCTGCCGACGGTACCAATGGTGCCAAAGCGCGCCTCGGCCGCGATCACTGCGTCCATGAACGACATGCCCTTCTGCGGATCCTCGCTGTCGAATACGCGGGCGTCGGCGAAGACCAGGCGGCTCGACGGCACCAAGAGATGCTCGGCGACGCCGCGGGCGATGATCTCTCGCGCGCGCTCCGCCGCCTGCATCGCCGCGTTGCCGGTCATCACCGTCACGCGCGAGCTATAGCTACCGAGATCGACGGGCGTCAGATCGGTGTCCGAGGTCACCACGCGGATGCCGAGCGGATCGACGCCGAGCACTTCGCCGACGATCCAGGTCAGCACCGAGTCGCTGCCTTGACCGATGTCCGTGCTGCCGCAGAAGACGGTGACGAGGCCCGAGCGATCGAGCTTGAGCTGCACGCCGGAGTGCGGCAGTCCGTTCCAGTAGATCGGCAGACCGGCGCCCGAGAGGTAGCTACTGCACGCGAGACCAAGACCGCGAATGCGCCCGTCCGCGGTGATCTCGCGCTGGCCGCGGCGCTGCTTCCAGCCCGAGCCATCGATCACCTTCTGGATGCACTCGCCGAGTCCCATCGACCCGATCTTCAAGAAGTTCGCGGTCAACGAATCGCGCGGTGCGAGATTCTGCAGCCGCAACTCAGCGGGATCGAGGCCGAGGTCGCAGGCGATCTTGTCGAGTTGCACCTCGATGGCAAAGCGCGGTTGCACGGTGCCATGACCGCGCTTTGGCCCGCACGGCGCCTTGCAGGTGAAGAAGCGAGCGCCGCGGAAATGGTAGTTCTCGACCGGGTAGGTCACCGTCTGCAGCGCACCGGTGTAGAAGGTGCTCGCGGTGCCGTAGCTGCCGTAGGCACCGCCGTCGAGGTATGCCTGGAAGTCGAGGGCCGTGATCCGCCCCGTCTTGGTGACGCCCATCTTGCTGCGCATCAACACCGGATGGCGGCCGCGATGACAGAAGAACACCTCTTCGCGAGTCAGCGCGATCTTGATCGGGCGCCCAGTCAGCATCGACATCTTGGCGGCAGCGATCTCGTGGTTGAACGGGTCGCTCTTGCCGCCAAAGCCGCCGCCGTTCGGACACGCGATGACGCGAATGTGATGCGCCGGCAGCGGATGCAACACGCGCGCGAGCGCGCGGTGCAAGTAGTGCGGCGTCTGCGTCGAGGACCAGATGGTCAGCTTCCCGTCCTTGTCGAAGTGCGCCAGCGTCGCGTGCTGCTCCATCGGCAGGTGGGTGTTGCCCTCGAAGAAGAAGGTGTCCTCGCGCACATGTTCGGCGCGCGCAAATCCGTCCTGCAAGTCACCGAACTCGAGGTTTTCGAGGCGATGGATGTTGCCGCGCACGCCGTAGTCATGGAGTCGCGGGTCGCTGGTCGCGGCCGCTTCGTGCACCGAACCGATGGTCTGCAGCAACTCGTACTCGACCTCGATGAGGCGACACGCATCCCAGGCCTGCTCCTCGGTCAAGGCCGCGACCGCGACGATGGGGTCGCCGACGAAGCGCACCTTGTCGAGGCACAGTGCGTGCTCGTCCTGGCTCACTGGCAGGATGCCGAATGGAATCGGCATGTCCTGACCGGTCAACACGCCCTTCACGCCGGACATCGCCCGCGCCTTGTGCACATCGATGCTCTTGATGAGCGCATGCGCCACCGTGCTGCGCAGCAGCTTCATGTGCAGCATGCGTGGCAGCGTCAGATCGTCGGCGAACTTGGTGAGGCCGCTCACCTTGCTGCGCGCATCGATCTTGCGAATCGCCTTGCCGATGACGTTGAGCTCGCTCTTCTTGGCGTCGTGACGCCACGGTGCATCCGGACGCGCGACGCCGGGGATCGACTTCGATTCGTCAAGACCCATAGATCGACTCCTTGCTGGGTTCGGCGTCCTCGCCGCGCATGCGTGCAGCGGCCAGCTCCACGGCCTCGAAGATCTTCAGGTAACCAGTGCAGCGGCACAGGTTGCCCGCGAGGCCCTGCTTGATCTCGTCGCGCGACGGGCTCGGGTTCGCCTGCAACAGCGACTCTGCCGCCATCAGGATGCCCGGAGTGCAGTAGCCACACTGCGCCGCACCCAGATCGGCAAACGCATCCTGCAACGGGTGCAGCGTCGGGCCGTTGGCCAGCCCTTCGACGGTGCGGATCTGCTTGCCCACGGCATCGAGCCCGAGGTACAGGCAACTCAGGACGGGCGTGCCATCGATCTGCACCGTGCACGCGCCACACTCGCCGAGTTCACAACCGTGCTTGGTGCCGCACAGATCGAGGTCCTCGCGCAGCACTTCGAGCAGGGTCTTGTGCGGCGCGAACGCGCACTCGTGCGGCTCGCTGTTGACGTGGAACGTCGCGAGCACCTTGTTGGGCTCACTCATGGGGGCGAGCACGATAGCGGCGAGCCAGGAACGGGTCGAGCGACGCCCGGATCGAACCGCAATCGGGTCCGACCAAGCGTCAGCCAGCGGCGCGCCGCAGGGCTGCCAGCGCCGGGAGCGTGGCGACGACGTAGGCGTAGAGCGCCCACGACGAAACGGGCGACGCGGGCGCGCTTGCGGTCGAAGCCATCACTCAGCTCGTAGCGTGCCTGGATGACGAACGCCCACCCGGTCGGCCGCGGCCGCCGCTGCTGCGCCCACTGCCTCCCCCGCCACCACCGCGATAGCCTCGACCGCCGCGCGATTCGCCGCCGCCGTCGTCCACCGGGGCCTCACCCTTGAGATGGCGATGCACCGCCAGAAACAGCCGCTTCTCGCTCGGCGCGACCAGCGACACGGCGCGGCCCGATCGTCCAGCGCGACCGGTACGGCCAGTGCGGTGGATGTAGTCTTCGAGTCCGAGCGGGAAATCGTAGTTGACGACCAGATCGATGTCGTCGACGTCGATGCCGCGCGCCGCCACGTCCGTCGCGACCAGGAAGCGGACCTTGCCACGCGTGAACGCCTGCAGCACGACGTGTCGCTGCTCCGCGCCCTTGTCGCCGTGAATGGCATCCGCCGGCATGCCGTCGCGCTTCAGCGTGTTGCCAAGTCGCTCGCAACCGATCTTCTTGTTGACGAAGACCAGCACCTTGCCGGATTCGTTCTCGAGCAGGCGCTCGAGTATCCGCGGCTTCTCGGTCACGTTGACCGCCGCAAACCGGTGCTGGATGGTCTTGGCCGACTGCGACCTCGTGCCGATCTGAACGCGCTCCGCGTGCGGCAGGAAGTCGTGCACGAGGCCCTCGACTTCCTTCGGCATCGTCGCCGAGAACAAGAGATTCTGCCGTTCTTGCGGAAGGCGAATGAAGATGCGCCGGATCTGCGGCATGAACCCCATGTCGAGCATGCGGTCCGATTCGTCGAGGACGACGATCTGCACCTTCTCGAGCGTCAGGTTGCGACGTTCGAGGTGATCGATGAGTCGACCTGGGCAAGCGACCACGATGTCGATGCCGCGCTTGAAGGCACTCTCCTGGATCGACATGTCGACGCCGCCGAAGGCCGTGCACACATGAAGCCCGGTGAAGGCCGCATACTGGCGGAGGTTCTCAGCCACCTGCACGCACAGCTCACGGGTCGGCACCACGATCAGGCCACGCAGGCCGGGTGTGCCACCAACAAGCTTCTCCAGCATGGGCAGACCAAAGGCAGCCGTCTTGCCGCTGCCCGTCTGGCCGAGGCCGATGAGGTCCTGGCCCGCAAGGATCTTGGGGATGGCGCTGGCTTGGATGTCGGTCGGCGTCTCGTAGCCGACGGCGCGCACGCCGCGAAGGATGGGCTCACTGAGCCCGAGGGATGCAAACGTCACGTAGGGTTTGGTATCGATCGGGGCCGCGCAGGCAGCCCCGGTTCAGGGTTCCGACCAAGGCGACGCAACCGAGTGTCGCGCCGGCTCACAGCCGGGGGGAACCATGGCGAGAGGATCGACAGCCGGCGGTCTCGAACTCGAGGCCTTGGCATCGGCATCATCCTGTCGCGGCAAGTACCCGCGGGAGCGGAGGATGGTAGGGACGCCATCCGTGGGCCACAAGGGGCGGGGCTCTGGTCGCCGCCTTCCAGGTGGATTTGGACGCCAGCGCGGCCCCCTCATACGCTGCGCCCGAGATGACCACGGCACCTGCCGCTGCGCCCTACGACCCTCCCCGGACCGCCTGCATCCTGTGCCATGGCACGCAGCTGCGAGAGGTTCTGGTCGACTACCGCGGGCACCGTATCGACTGCTGCCGCCGCTGCGGCGTGTGGTTCATGAACCCGCAGTACACCGACGCGCATCTTGCCGCGTTCTACTCCGGCTACATCAACCTCCACCCGGGCGGCGACGAGCCGGTTCGATTTCGGACTCGGCAGGACGTCCGCGAGAAGGGCAAGAGTCGCGCACTGGCGCTGTTGCGATCCCTCGGGGCTGGCCGCCGGATCCTGATGGTCGGCTGCGGTGACGGTCTGGAGATCCGGCTGGCCAAGGCCGCGGGCTTCGAGCCGGAGGGCTACGACGTCGACGCGGTGACGACCACGAACGTGGCTCGGCAAGAAGGCGTGCCGGTTCACTGCGGCTCCTTCCACGCACTGGCGGGCAAGCTCGTGCCGTTCGATGCCCTGTTCTTGGATCAGGTGATCGAGCATCCAAAGGACCCAGGCGCGTACCTGCAGACGTGTGCGGCGCTGCTGCAACCGGGCGGCTTGCTCTACCTCGGAACCCCCAACCTCGGCTCGCTCAGCAACCGGCTCAAGACTCTCGCGGACCGCCTCGGACTTCGCGGCAAGAAGGGCAGGCACTTCAACACCAAGCACCACCTCACGTTCTTCACGCCGCACCTGCTGTCGCGCCACCTGAAGGAGCAGATGGGCTTCGAAGTGCTGCGCGTGCGCGGCTCGCTGAAGCCGCAGCAGAACCCACTCGTGACGGTCCTGGGCCGGCTGCACGCCAACTTCGACAGCAGCTTCTTGGTGATCGCACGGAAGCCGCGCTGACGCTCCTCAGGTCCAGCGAAACACGCGCAAGGCAACTGCGAAGGTGGCCGCCGCGAACGCCGCCAGCAGCGACAACGGCATGGCGATGTCCATCACGCCAGCGTCGCCGAGCATCAGGTCGCGCATTGCACCGTTGCACCACGACAGCGGCATCGCATCGGCACAGACTCGCAGCACGCCAGTCATGCGCTCGTTGCTGAAGAACGCTCCGCCGAGCAACCACATCGGCAGGATGCAGAGGTTCATCAGCCCGGCGACACCCTCGATCGTCTTGGCGCGACTCGCGACCAAGACGCCAAGCCCCGAGAATGCCAAGGCCGCCGCCAGTAGTAGCAGCATGGTCGCGACGAGGCTGCCGCGGAACGGCACGTCCCACAGACACACACCGAACAACACGATCACCAGCGATTCCGGCAGCGCCAGCAACAGGCGACTGATCAGAAAGCCCGACAAGAATTCGCTGCGGGTCATCGGCGTGACGAACAGACGCCGCAGCAAGTGCTGCGTTCGGAACTGGACCAACTGAAAGCCCATGCCCCACATGCCGGCGCCCAGCAGGTTGAGGCCGACGAGACCAGGGATCAGGAAGTCGACGTAGCGCGAGCCAGGCCGCGTCTCCGGCTCGAAATGCGCCACGTCCTTGGCATCGCCGCGCACCAGAGCCCGATCGATCAACAACCGCGCAAGGTCCGCATCGGGTCGCGTGGGATCCGCGCGCACGATCGGCGCCGTCGGCGTGCCGCGCACCAGCGCCCCAATGCGGCCGCGGGCGAGCGCTTGGTCGGCGTCAAGTTCGGTCATGGCCGCGACCTTCAGCCGCCCGCTGCGAGACAGGGCGGTCACGAGTTCGTCGCTGTCGCGCGCTACGACCACAGCGATGGGCACCGGTTCGGGCTCCTTGGGCTGGAAGGCAAAGCCGAGCACCACGGTCATCAAGAGCGGAAAACCGTAGGTCCAGAACACGGCTTCGGGACTGCGCCAGAACTCGCGGAACGAGACCTTCGCCACAGCGACGACGATGCGCAGGTTCATGAACTGGCCTCCTCGCGCAGCTGCCGGCCGGTCAGGTGAACGAACACGTCTTCGAGCGTCGCATGGCGCGTGGACAGGCCGTCGAGCGCCTTGCCCCGCGCGCGCAGCAATTCCAGCAGCGGCGGCACCGCGAGGTGCACGCTTTGCACTTTCAACGCGACCTTGTCGCCGCTGCGCTCGCACGACTGCACCGACGGCAGCGCGCCAAGCTCGGTGTCCTTGATGCCAGCCAAGTCCTTGGCTTCCAGTTCGACCACGTGCTCGGCGCCGAGCGAACGGATCAACTCCTGTGGGGTGCCGAGAGCGATCGACTTGCCGCGGTCGACGACGCCGATGCGGGTGCACAACTGCTCGGCCTCTTCCATGTAGTGCGTGGTCAGCAGCACGGTGCCGCCCTGGCGTTGGAACGACCGCACGATCTCCCAGAGTTGCCGGCGCGACTGCGGATCGAGACCGGTGGTCGGCTCGTCGAGGAACAGCAGTTCGGGTTGGCCAAGCAAGGCCGTCGCAACGGCTAGGCGTTGGCGTTGCCCGCCGCTCAGTTGCGACTGGCGCGACGAGGCCTTCTCCGCCAGCGACACCGACTCCAAAGCGGCATCGACCGAGCGGCCGCGACCGTAGCACGCAGCGAATAGTTGGAGCGTCTCGCGAACGGTCTGCTTGTCGAAGAACTTGGTCTCCTGCAGGCAAACCCCGATGCGCGCGCGGATGGCAAGGTCGCTGCCCGAACCCCAAGTGCGACCGAGGATCCGCACCTCGCCACTGGTCTGCCGACTGAGCCCCTCGCAAATCTCAACGGTCGTGGTCTTGCCGGCCCCATTGGGCCCGAGCAAGCCGAAGACCTCACCGCGGCGCACGTCGAGATCGAGGCCGTCGACCGCGACCGTGGTCTGCTGCTTCTTCTGGTAGACCTTTCGCAACGCTCGCAGTTCGATCGCAAGCCCAGAGTCACTCATCGCGGGAAGGCCTCGGCAATGCCAGAGTCGACGGGAATCACGGCGCCCGTGGTCGCATGCGCGTTGCTCGCGAGCCAGATCACGGCATCGGCAACATCCTGCGGCGTGACGGTGCGCTTCAACAGGCTGCGATCGCGATAGAACGCCCGCAGGCCGTCGGCGTCGAGTCCGCGCGCCTTCATGCGATCGGGACCGATCTCGGCCCAGAGCTGACTCGGCACCTCGCCGTCGCCAAACACCGCGTCGGCGTTGATCATGTTGACGCGAACTCCGAACTCGGCGTACTCGAGCGCAGCAATGCGACCGAGCTGCAACGCCGCGGCCTTGCTGGCGGAATAGCCGCCGAAGCCGGCGCCCGGCGCGAATGCGTTCTTGCTGACTTGGAGCACGATGTTGCCACCGGTGCCTTGCGCCTTCAGCACGCGCGCGGATTCGGCGAGCACGTGCAACGTCGACGTGACGTTGGCCGACAGCAACTGCTCGAAGCGTTCGGGCGCGAGGTCCACCAATCTCGCGACCGAGGCAATGCCGTGACACACGGCGACGGTATCGACGCCGCCAAACGCGAGCACGGCGGCGTCGAACAGCGCCGTCACTGCACTTGGCTCGGCGAGGTCCGCCGCGACGGTCCGGATCTGCGCGTCGTATGCCACGTGCCGCTCTCTGGCCTTCTGCAGCCGGTCATGGTCGCGATCCGTCATGACCACGCAGGCACCTTGATGCAGCAGCGCGCCAGTGACTGCGCAACCGATTGCGCCCGCGGCGCCGGTCACCACCGCCACCTGACCAGCCAGCGATGGCGCCTTCTGCTTGCCGAGCTTTGCCAGTTCGAGCGGCCAGTACTCCATCTCGGCCAATTCGCGCGGCGACAGCGGCACGTAGCGCCCGAGTGCGTGGCCTTGGGCCCACACCTTCAGCGTGTGCTCGGCAATGTCGGCGGCAATCTGCGCCGAGCGGAGCAAGGGGGCCATGCCGATCACGCCGCAACCCTCGACCACGACGACCGGCGGCATCGGGTGCAACATCACCGTGCGTCCGAGCGGGTGCGCTGCCGACTCAAAGTAACTCGTGTACCAACAGACGTAGTCCAACAGCGCGTCTTGCAGTCGGGCCGGGTCGCGCTGTGCATCGCGATCGAGGAACAGGTAGCGGCCCTTCGTGCGGATCACGTGATCTGGCGTGATCGGCCCGGTTGCGCACAGTTCGCGCGCCGCCGGATGAGCCGAGAACGACGCCATGTCGTCGCCGCAGCGCACGCTGGCGACAACGCGCAATCGCGCTTCGCTCGGTCGCGCGTCCATCGGCAGCACGTGGCGCAGACGCGGTAGCAACTCGCGCAGCGCAGTCTGCCGTTCGGCGGCACGGAGTGGCGCCGGCTCGGAGCGCAGCATGGCCGGCACGGCGCCGATGCGCTGCGTGGCGAAGCGCTCGGCGGCCGAAACCAGCGCGATCATGCGCTCGTAACTCTGCTTTGCCGTATCGCCAAAGGTGAAGATGCCGTGGTGCAACAAGACGATGCCGACGCAGTCAGGCTGGCGTTCGAATGCGTCGGCAACCGCCTTCGCCAACGGAAAGCCCGGCATGATGTACGGCAGAATGGCGACCTGCTCGCCCAGCGCCTCTCGCACCAGCGCTTGCCCATCTGGCTGGTTCGTCAGCAGCAGGATGGCATCGGCGTGCGTGTGGTCGACGAAGCGCTGCGGCAAGAACGCATGCAGCAGCGTCTCGACCGACGGATTGGGTGCGTTCACGTCGAGCAATCGCCGGCGCAACTCGTTGACCATCACATCGTCGGTCATCGACGGCAGCGCGCGCAGCGACAGCAGTGGCTCCAGTTCGAGCGCGGGCAACCCATGCGGCTCGACGGCGACCAGGTCAGCGCCACTGCCCTTGACGCACAAGCAGCGAACCGCGGCGCCGAGCGCATCCTTCTGCGTCGTCTTGACCGACGTGTTGCCACCACCGTGCAACACGAGGTCCTGGTCGCGACCGATGAGTCGCGAGGTATAGACGCGCAAGGCGAGGTCCTCGCCGTGAGCCGCGTAGCGCTGCACAAACTTACGAGCCTCGCGATCGTCGTAACGGCTCTGCATGTGGCAGATGTTGGGCGAAGGCACCGTCTCGTGCCAGACTCTGCTCGCAGACTCCCGCCATCACCGGGCGCGGAACATGCGTGCCCACCGCTGCACGACCGAGAACAGCTCGGCATCGCCGACCTGATTGGCGCCGCGCAGCACGCCGTTGCCGTCGACGAACAGCAGCCACGGGCTGCCTTGCAGCGGCGACACGACGGCGTGCTCCACCCGTTCCATGGGCGCGCTGCGGAACTCCTTCAACGCGGCATGCACCGTCGCGACGTCGCTGTCGGTGCTGCCCTTGGGCACCGCCAGCACCCACGGCTGCGGGAACTCGACCTGGTCTTGCAGCAGGCGGGCGAGCACCAACAGGGCGCGCGGCAACCGGCGCGAGAGCTCATCGCCCGCCTCGACCGGCGGCAGCCACAGCACCAGCGTTCCAACCGGGCCGGTTGGAATGCCCTTCACGCGCAGTCCCACCAAATCCCCGACGGCCAACGCACTCGGAGCACTGATGTCGAGGCCGATCGCTGCGGTCGCGGCCACCGCTTGTCCTGGCTGCGCGAGATCGAGCCGCTGCACCGTCGGCGACTGCACGCGGAACGCACCGCGACTGGTGGCAAACCCGAGGTAGCCCTCGATCGGCGCGCCGTCGTGTGTCGTGTAGCGAAACTGATGCTGCCCTTCGACCGCGACCGTCAACGAGGGTCCGCGCAGGCGCAGTTCGATCTCGAACGACGGCTTCGGGCTGCCAAACTCCACCGTCGGCACCGCAGTCGTTCGCGGCAGCTGGCCGTCGCGCTCCCACTTGCCGTCGAGCTGCAAGGAGACGCGATCGCACTCGATGCTCGTCTTCTTGCGGCCCGAAGCGAACTCCGGATCGCCGGCCGAGAAGCCGATGCGAATGCCACGATCGCGGCGCCAGTGGCCGACGATGATGGCGCCATCGACGTAGCTGGTGGTCAGGTGCACGCGCAACTTGATCACGTGCTCACCTGGCGGAAACCACTCGACGGTCCGCACGAACACGTTGCGACTGGGCGCGGCGCGCTCGAGCCCTGTGGTCGAGGCCACCAACTCGCGGCCGACGTGCAGATCGCCTTCGGAGGTCGCAAACCACAGGCCCTGATGCCGGTCCTTGTCGTAGTCGACATGCAGGTCATCGACGATGCCGAAGCCGAGCAGCGAGCGCGGAAACGGCGGCGGCGGCAGGGCCGATGGCTCACCCGACACGACCTCGCCGCACAACGCCGCGAGCCGCTGATGCTCGGCGAGCAACGACGCGCGCAGAACGGCCAGCGGTTCGTCGAGTGCCATCGCCGTTGCCTTCAAGGCGTCGAGGTACGCCCTCGTCTTCGGCAACTTGGCGACCATCGGCATTGGTTCACCGCCGCGCGTTTCACCCCATGACTGCACGACCAAAGGGAATCGTGCGTGCGCGAGTTCCTGCAGGGCCGCCGCCTGCTCGGGGCGCGACGACGACAGCAGCGCGCGAACCGCCTTCTGCGCCCGATCCGCGTTCCAACCTTCACACGACAGCGACCACAGCCAGGCAGCGCCGGCCGCTTGCACATGGCCGGCGGCGAACAGCACGTCGCCGGCAGCGCCCGCGTGGCCTTGACCGAAGAACGGCTCGGCGCGCGAGCGCGCCCAGGACCACGTGTTCTCGTCGAGCACGAGCGGCGCCGTGTCGCCCGGCGCTCGCGGTCCGTACTTCGCCACCCAGTCGCTCTTCGGTCCACGCCGCTCCGGGTCGAGATGCGCAGCGATGTCGGCCAGCAACGAGTTCCATTCGACCAGGAACGCGTCGAGGTCCACGGCGCGTCCGTCCTTGCCGTCGCAAACGGTCGCGACGAAGTAGCCCAGCGGGTCCTTCTGGCCGGCGCGGGCGTTCTTCTCCAAGGCCTCGAGCGCTGGCCGGTACTTGGGCTTCTGGTCCGGCGGGTAACCGCGCAAGAACGCGTAGAGGGTGTAGCCAGCGAAGTAGTTGTCGCGGTACTCGGCGAGTTCGCCGCGCACCAACTGCTCGAACTTCTCCTTGGCGCCGTAGCCCGCGGAGTACGTGCTCAGGCACGCACCAAGGTCGAGATGATCCTCGGTGAAGTCCGTCTCCGCCATCTTGCCGTAGTGCGCGCCCGTCCAGCTCGCGTGACCTTCGCCGTACCAAGCGCGCTGGAAGGGGCGCAGAACGGAATCGAACCGATGGGTGAGTTCGTGCGTCAGCGTGCGGCCGAGATCGGGCAAGCGACCCCAGGCGAAGCGGATCACAGTGCGATCCCCGCCTTGGAACCCGCCGGCCCACCAGAACGGCATCCCCTCGATCTCCATGTCGAACACTTCGGGCACGATCACCACGGTGCCTTGGCGATCGCCGAACGGGTCCTTGCCGTAGTGCACCGCCAGCCGTTCGTGGTGCAGTTCGACCTGCTGCGCAGTACCGAGCAGCGTCTCGGCGCCACAGGTCGTCTCGATGCGGTACCTGCCGGTCCGACTCAGCGCCACACCAGGGCTTGCCCAACTCCGATGGGCCAGCGTGAACTCGGCGCGCCCAGCAGCATCGAGAGCGGCCAACTCCTCGATGGTCCAAACCCGCGGCAGCGGCAGCGCCTTTGCTGCAGCATCGCGCGCCGCCGCGGCGGCCTGCGCAGTGCTCGCGAGGTCAGGAGGCGCATCGCCGTAGAGGTCCTTGCCATAACCAGCCTGGCGCGCGAGCCCTTGCAAGATGCGCGCGGCGCGGAGCTGCAAATCGCTGCGCTGCAATGCCGCCGCTGCCGGATCGCCCGCGGTCGCAGCACCGCTCCCGAACGAACCCTCGGCTACCTGGAGCAGGGCGCGACAGACCCCATCGACGTCGGGGCCGTGGCTCGCAAGCGCCTTCGTCACCATCTCACCGTGCGCGCGCAGCAGCGCTGGGGATTGCGTCGTCAGTTCGACGAACAGCGTGGCACACCACCTTGCAGCAACGCCGTTGCCGAGCGCGCCTTTGCCACCTGATCTGTAGCGATCCAGCGCCTTGACCAACTCGGTGGCCGCCTGCATGCGCAGCATCGCCAGCTTCTGCAGCGGCACGAGTTGGCTCGCCGGCAGACCCTTCTTGGCTGCGGCCTCCAGTTCGGCGTGCCCGCGCACGTCGGTGGCGGCTGCAGCCCACATCTTCAACCAGTAGCCCCGCGCGTCGTCGCCCTCGGCAGCACGCACAAGATCGAGCAGCACAGGCGCGGAGGCCGGATGGAACGACAGCGCCGACAACAGGTGCGTGATCGCCGCGGCGCGATCGCCGCGCGCGAGGGCCTCCTGCCCCATCCGCCACCGCGTGTCGGCTGGTCCGCCTTTCGTCGGGGTGGCGTCGAGCGCATCGGCGGCGCTGGGCGGCGCCACACCGGGCGGCAACTGGGCCGTGAGAGCAACAGTGCTGGCCAACGCGAAGCCAAGGCAGCGTGCGAGGGGGCGGTTCATGCGAGTCCCTTCATTCGAAGGTGCAAGCGAACCGCGGCGCTCGCCGTTTGGCAATCGTCGGGCATCCACGACCCGCTGCGCCTGCTCGCGCGCTCACTTCGGCTTGTTGTTCTGCCGCAACCACGCGAGCGCCGTTTGCATGTCGGCAGGCATCGGCGCTGCGAACTCCATCGCGACGCCGGTCCCCGGGTGCTCGATGCGCAATCGGATTGCATGGAGCGCGTGGCGTTCCATGAGCGGCGCCGTCTCGGGCCACTTCTCTTGCTGCGCACGACGACTGCGGTAGGTGCGATCGCCGACGAGCGAATGCCCGATCGACGTCATGTGCACGCGAATCTGATGCGTTCGACCCGTCTTCGGCAAACAGCGGAAGTGCGTGAAGTCCGCGAAGCGCTCGACGGTTTCGTAGTAGGTCGAGGACTCTCGGCCGCCGGTCTCGACGACCGTCATGCGCTCCGGATGGCGCGGGTCCGTGGCGATCTGGCGCTCGATCCAGTCGGTATCGAAGCGACTCGCGCCAAAGCTGATGCAGCGATACTCCTTTTCGACGGCACGCGCCTGCCACTGTTCGCGCAGCGCGTGGAAGGAAGCCTCGGTCCGGGCCAGCAGCATCACACCGGAGGTCTCCCGGTCGAGGCGGTGCACCACGCCAGGTCGATCCTCGCCGCCAAGGCTCGGCATCACGCCAAACTGCGCCTGCGCCGCACTGGCGACCGAGTGACCGGCAAACGACCGGCCTTCGGGCGGATGACTGACGAGACCCGCAGGCTTGTCGATGACCACGATCCAGTCATCGACATGCAGCACGGACAACACCGGCGGCGGGATGTCGCCGCCGCCGGCAAACCGGTCGAGCGATGGCAATCCGCTGGGGTCGAAATGCACGACGAGCCCGGCCTGCAGTTCGAGCCCGGCGCGCACCCTCTGGCCTTTGACCTCCACCTTGCCGGCGTCGAGCAGGTCCTTGGCGCGCGACCGCGACTTGACCTCCGGCTGGCGGGCGAGGAACTGGTCGAGGCGAAGGCCCTGGTCGGCCACAGTCACATTGCGGATCAGCGAAGTCATACGGCGGAGTCGCCCACGGGCGGCGGGACGGAGCACTGAGCAGGGCTGTGGAAGAGAATCAAGACTGCCACCCTAAATCTCTGGAGGACATTGGGCAATGAGTTGTGGAATACTGGGGAAAACAGTGGCTCGGCTGGGCGCATGGCGGTTTCGTCTCCCCGTTCGACGCAAAGCGAATCCCCCATGCAACGAGTCCCTCCTAGTGCGCCGCGTTCCGGCACCCCCGCGGAGGTGCCGCCCGAACCGAGTCTCAACGCCACCCTGCAACGGCGACCGCGGGTTCTGGTGGTCGACGACGAACCCTCGGTGCTGGCATTCCTCGGCGTCACCCTCGAGCGCGCCGGCTACCAGGTCGAAGCCCGCAGCAGCCTCCAGGAGGGCATGGCAACGCTGATGCAGAGCCAGTTCGACCTGGTGCTGAGCGACCTCTACCTCGGCTCCGATCTCGCCTACCGGCTGGCGGAACTCGCAAGCCAGTGCACGCCGCGAGTACCGGTGATCCTGCTGACTGGTCGACCGACCTTCACTGGCGCTGCCGAGGCGCTGAAGAGCCGGGTCGCGGAAATCGTCGCCAAGCCAGTCGACCCAGCCCTGTTGGTCAACACCTGCCGACGCACGGTCCGCGACCACGTACTACGGACACGCAACGAAGAACTGGAAGCCCAGAACCGCGTACTCGCCTCGGTGCTTCCCCGCGCCATCGAAGCCAAGGACCCGACGACCAGCGGCCACGCCGAGCGCGTCGTCAACTACGCGGACGTGCTCGCGCAGCGCTGCTCGGTCAGCGAGCTCGACCGCCGCGAACTGCGCCTCGCCGCGTTGTTGCACGATGTCGGCAAGATCGGCATCCCGGACGCAATCCTCTGCAAGCCCGGCGCTCTGACCCAGGACGAACGCGAGGTCATCCAGCGCCACCCGCAGATGGGCTTCGAGATCCTGGCGCCGTTGCAAGAGCACAAGAAGGTGCGCACCTGGGTCTACCAGCATCACGAGCGCTGGGACGGCAAGGGCTACCCCGAGGGACTCGCGGGCGAAGACGTCGAGTTGCCCGGCCGCATCCTGATCCTGGCCGAGGTCTACGACGCGCTCGCCGAGCAGCGTTCGTACAAGCCCGCGTGGCCGGTCGAGAAGATCGTCGCACTGTTTCGGCAAGAGGCCGGCAAGCACTTCGATCCGCGCCTCGCCCACCTCGTCGCCGACGGACTCGAAGGCATGGCCGGAGCCTTCTTCGCCACGACCGCCAACGCTGGCCAGTAGCTCCGCCCGCTGTTCAGATTCCGATTCGCGCGCCCGCGGCGTCCGATAGGGTGAAACCAAAGGCGTTGACCGAATCGAACACCAGCGCCTGCGTGTAGAAGTCGACGCCAACGAAGACCGCTGGATCATTGGGAATCGGCAGCACGAATGCCGCGGTGCCCGCCGTACCGACGACGAAGAACGACTGGTCCGGACTGACGCGGCCAGAGCACCCGGGCGCACCAAGGACGCCGAGGTCGATCGGCAGCGGGCCAAAGCCGGTCGCTGTGGTGTTGCTGAAGCCCAGCATCACCACCGCGATGTCGAACGGCAGGTTGCCGAAGTTCGCCACCATGGTCTCGCCAGCAGCCGGCGGCACGACCCCGAGATTGACGGGGACACCCAAGGTACCAGCGCAGCCGCTGCCAAAGACCGAGTAGGTGCCGGTGTGCGGCATCGATACGAGGCCGAGCAAGTTGCCGGCGCCGGTTGGGCCGACGAGAGTGGCGCTGCCAGTCGCGCGGTTGACCGTGTAGAGGCTGTCGGTGTTGTTGTCGACGAGGTAGATCGTGTTCGACGCCAGATCGTAGGCGAGCCCGTTTGGATTGGTCGGGCCACTCAAAGGACCAATCAGTGTCGCAGCCCCAGTCGCGAGGTTGACCATGTACCAACTGTCGGTGTTGCTGTTGGTCGCATACATCGTGTTGGAGGTGAGGTCGTAGCAGAGGTTGGTGAAGCTCGACAGGCCGAGCGGACCGACCAGCGTCGCCGCGCCGGTGACTTTGCTGATCGTGTAGAGGTTGAAGTTGCTACCACCGCCCGAGGCCCCGTAGAGCGTGCCCGTGCTGGCGTCGATCTCGAGTCCGTGCATGACGATCGTGGCGTCACCAAATGGGCCGACCAAGGTTGCGTTGCCGGTGTTGACGTCGAGCGTGTAGAGCGAGTCGGTACTCGAGGACGCCAGGTAGAGGACGTTGGTCGCAAGATCGACGGCGAGACCCGCAGTAGTGCCCGCGTTCGCAGTCGCATTCTTGAACACGGTCTTCGCACCCGTGATCGGATCGATGCGCGAGATTGCACGACCGCTATCGATGGCGACGAGTACTTGCGCCGAGGCAAACGTGCACGACGTGAGGATCGCGGACACAACGAGAGTCATCTTCAGCATGGCATCAACCTCGGAGCGAAGGGACGAACAGAAGCCCCACAGACTAGCGCATGAGGACTGGTGCGGCCTACGCCCCATAGCTGCCGGCCCCGGTCCACCGCAAGACCAAGCGAATGCGCGCGCACGCCAGTCACCCCCGCGCTGCGACTGTTCGGAACAATCGCGCGTAGCCAGCAGCAACGTCGTCCCACCGATACGCCGACTCGGCACGCGCTCTCGCCGCCGCACCGAGGGTCCGCAACAGGGCGTCGTCACCATCGACGGCGCGCAGCAAGGATGCACCTTCGCCCGCGGTCTTGCCGAAGAAGCGCCCGCCATCGCCGAGCACCTCGCGGTTGAAGTCGACGTCGACAGCAAGCACCGGCGCCCCGTGAGCCATCGCGCGCAGAAGGCCAGGGTTGGTGCCGCCGACTTCGTGGCCATGCACATAGGCGCGGCAGTGACGATAGAGACCGTTCAGGACCGCCGACTCGTAGACCCCGCCGACGAACTTCACGCGGTCGCAGGCGAGCGCGAACAGACGCTTGCTGTAGTCCGAGGCGTAGCGCGCGCCACCAACGACAACGAGCGGTCGCGACACCGCCGACGCCAGGTACTCCCGGACCAGCAACTCCGTGTTGTTCTCTTGTTCGATGCGCGCGACCACGAGGTAGTAGCCGCCTTGCTGCAGCGAGAAACGCAACAGACCTTCGTCGCTGAGTCCGCCTTGCGATTCGGCGCCGTAGGCCAAGTAGGTGCTGTCGCGTCCCCACACCTGTTGGTAGTAACGCTGCATCGCCAGCGCATCGGTGACCAGCGCCGTCGCGGAGCGAGCGCAGAAGCCCTCGACCCAGCGGTAGTAGCGCCGCGCCGAACCACTCCACTTGCTGCGCTTCCAGCCGAGCCCATCGGTGTGGAACACGGTGGGAATTCGACGGAGACGCAAAGGCAGCGCGAACGGCGCATTCGCCGGGTCGACCACGAAGGCGACGTCAAAGCGACGGAGACACGTGTGCAGCACCGAGCGCGAGGTGTGATAGATGCTCTCGAGCCCTTTGCCCCGGATCGCGCGCAGGTAGACACAGCGCACGCCGCGATGCAGCGCCGGTCGCTCGTCGTAGTAATGGCGGCGGCAGTAGACGGTGACATCCATGCCGTGCTGCGCCACGAGACGCGCGGACAGCTCCTCGAGCAGAGTGTCGAAGCCGCTGTAGTTGGCCGGGATTCCCCGGCCGCCGAGCATCGCGATGCGAAGTGGACGCGCGCTCACCGGAACGTGTTCTGGAGGTCGTAGAACGCGGTGAAGTTGATGGCGCGCGGGACGATGGCGTTGATGTTCGAGTTGACGAACAGCCCGATGTCGGCAACCGACGTGCGCGGCACGAAGAGGATGTCGAACGGGCCGAGGATCACGTCGTTCTGCAGCATGTCGCCACCAGCGAGCGAAAGCCGGCGGACGATGCGTTTGCCGGGACCGGCCGCGCGCACCAGGATGATGCTGTCCGCTTGACCGCTCGGAGCGATGCCGCCAACCGAGGTGAGCGCTTGAAACGCAGTCATCCCAGGGATCAGCGGCACCGCGCCAGCCCGCAGCACTTCGCCGCCGACGAAGACCTGCGACTTGGCAACCGCGGCGACGAGGATCGTGAGCGCGGGGTCACGCAGGTGCTTCTCGACGCTCGCCGTCAGCATCGCGTCGGCCTCCGGCACCGTGCATCCGGCGACGTGAACTTCCTCGGCAAAGGGGATCGAGATCACACCGTCTGGTCGCACGACCAGTTCGGCGCGGCGCGTCGGGTGGTGCGCAAACTCGATCACCAGCCCATCCCCCGGTTGGATGCGATAGTCCGCGGTGGCGTCTTCGATCTCGGTCTCGATCGTGCGGGTCTCGCCGACAGCGAGACCGGCGTAGCTGCTGCACGCAGCGAATGGTAGAGCAAGGACAACGAGGCAGGGCAACAGGCGCATTCGGGTCATGGCGAATCGGTCGGCTCGGCCGGACTCAGCTCGCGCCGCGGCCCGAGAACACGGCAGGCACCGTACGCGCGAGGATCTGGAAGTCGAGGCCGAGGGACCAGCCATCGATGTACTCGAGATCGAGTCGCATCCATCGTTCGAAGTCGACATGGTTGCGACCGCTCACCTGCCACAGACACGTGAGCCCAGGACGCATCGACAAGCGACGGCGCTGCCAGCTCTCGTGACCATCGATTTCGTGCGGCATCAGCGGCCGTGGGCCGACCAGGCTCATGTCGCCGGTCAGCACGCACCAGAGCTGCGGCAACTCGTCGAGGCTGTAGCGTCGCAACCACGCGCCGACCCGAGTGATCCGCGGATCGTGCTTCATCTTGAAGACCGGCCCGTCCATCTCGTTGTGCGCCATCACGTCGCAAAGGCGCGCCTCAGCATCCGCGACCATGGAGCGGAACTTCGGGAATCGGAAACGTCGTCCGTTCAGGCCAACGCGCCACTGCACGAACAACACGGGCCCCTTGGAGCCAAGCTTGATGGCGATCGCCAACACGACGAACACCGGCAGGAGGATCAACATCGCCGCGCCAGCAAGCCCGATATCGAGAGCACGCTTGGCCGAGAGGCCGACCATGCTGTGTGGGAACGGCGTGAGGCTGAGCACCACTTCGCCGCCGACATCGCGGGCATCGACCCCGCGCCACGACCCGGGGACGAAGCCGGAAGTCAGGTGGGTGCGCAGGCCGAGCGTGTTGCACGAGCGGCACAGACCCGCAATCGCGGCAACCGAAGCAGCAGGGTCGGCAACCAGGACCTCATCGATCACGAGGGTGCGTACGATCTGTTCGAGGTCTTCGAAGCGACCGAGAACAGGCGCCGGCAATTCGGTCGGGCCTCGTTCGCCAAGGAATCCCAGCAACTGCATGCCGTGGCCAGGATCGCCGCTGAAGGCGCGACTCGCCTGAACGGCTGCCGGCCCCGTCCCAGCAACCACGAGGTAGCGCAGGTTGCGCCCACGTCGGCGCACAAAGCGACGCAACAGCAAGGTGCCGACCCGCACCGCGAGCAGCGCCGCGAGGTAGGCCAAGGCAAAGGCGGCGACGGACTCGCGCGGCACGTGCTCAGGCGACAAGAAGCCGAGAAGACACAAGCCGACTGTGACCCGAACCCAGACCGCAAAGACCCGACGGACGAGCCCCCACCAACCGACGTACCGCAGCTGATTGTTGAGTCCGGCATCCGAAGCAACAACGAGCTGGAGAAACGCCAGCGGCAGCAGCACGAGCGGCGGCAGCGGTCGCGCAATCCACTGCGCAATCAGAGCCCACGCCGCGACCATCGCCAGCTGGTCGCCGGCAAGGACTAGGATCGGAGCAAGACGTGGATGGTCGCGCAGCATCGGGGAACAGCTCGAACGCCGAGGGGTAGGCGCTTTCGCAGCAGGAGTTTCAGGGGCGGGAACGGACTGCGGAAACGGCGAATAAGTTGTCCCAGGTTGGATGGCTGGGACAAACATACGCGAGAATTTGCCTTCGTCAGCCACCCCTTCGTGACGGCCAGCCCCCCTCCTCAA